>CAMLSB010000008.1 GCA_946482565.1 uncultured Lysobacteraceae bacterium
CAGGCGCTGGATCGACGGCTGCGCGAGCCGCACGGCCCACTCCGCGTCGGCACCGGCACCGCGCTCGCTCACGGCACGGCGACCGGATACGAGCCGAGCACGCGCAGCGATCCGGCGAAGTCGCCGAGTTCGGCCAGCGCGTCCTTCAGCGGCGACTCGTCGGCGTGGCCACCGACGTCGATGAAGAACGCGTACTGCCACAACGCGCCATGGTCGGGCCGCGACTCGATGCGGTTCATGCTGATCTTGCGGCGCGCCAGCGGCTCCAGGATCTGGTAGAGCGCGCCGGGCTGGTCGCGGATCGACACCAGCAGCGAGGTGCGGTCGTTGCCGGACGGCGGGAAGCCGTTGCGGCCGATCACCAGGAAGCGCGTGGTGTTGTCGGCATGGTCCTCGATCGGGCCGGCGATCATCTTCAGCCCGTACACATGGGCTGCGTTCTCGCCGGCGATGGCCGCCGCGTCGTCGGCCATGCGCGCGCGGCGCGCACCTTCGGCATTGCTGGCGACGGCATGCTTCTCGGCTTGCGGCAAATGGCGGCGCAACCACGTGCGGCATTGCGCCAGCGACAGCGCATGCGAATACACGCGCTCGGCGTCCTCGATGCGGCCCGTGCGCGACATCAGGTACTGGTGCACGCGCAGCTCGACTTCGCCGCAGATCCGCAAGGGAGACTGCCTGCTGTCATGCCGAATGTCGTCATGCTGCAGGAACATGTCCAGCGTCGACTGGATCGTGCCCTGCCCCGAATTCTCCACCGGCACCACGCCGAAATCGGCGTTGCCCGCGGCGACCTCGTCGAACACTTCCTCGATGCTCGCCAGCGGCAGGCCCTTGGCCGAATGCCCGAAGTGCTTGTGCACGGCCTGCTGCGAGAACGTGCCCTCCGGCCCGAGATAGCCGACCTTCAGCGGCTCCTGCTGGGCCAGGCACGCCGACATGATCTCGCGGAACAGGCGCACCAGCACCTCGTCGCCGAGCGGCCCGTCGTTGCGATCGACCACGCGCCGCAACACCTGCGCCTCGCGCTCGGGGCGGTAGTACTCGACCGCGGCGGCGAGCTTGCCCTTGGCCTTGCCTACCTGGCGCGCGAACTGCGCGCGCCGTGCGATCAGCGCCTGGATCTCGCGGTCGATGCCGTCGATCTGGCTGCCCGCCGGAGGCAGCACGGGGACGGGTCCCGCCGGCTTCGCCGCGGGCTTTGCCGGCTTTGCCGGCTTTGCGCGCTTCAGCGCCTTCGCAGGCTTCACGGCCTTCGCAGCCTTCGCAGCCTTCGGCTTCTTCTTCTCAACCATGGCGGCGCGCGAAATCGCCCATGAAATCGGCCAGCGCGCGAACGCCCGCTTCCGGCATCGCGTTGTAGATCGACGCGCGCATGCCGCCGAGCGCGCGATGGCCCTTCAGGCCGATCATGCCCACGGCCTTCGACTCGGCGAGGAACGCCTTGTCCAGCGCGTCGTCGCGCAGGAAGAACGGCACGTTCATGCGCGAGCGCACCGCAGCCGCGACCTCGTTGCGGTAGAAGCCGCCGGAACCGTCGATCGCGTCGTACAGCATCGCCGCCTTGCGCGCATTGCGACGCGCGAATTCGGTGGTGCCGCCTTCGGCCAGCATCCACTTCACCGTCAGGCCCAGCAGGTACCAGTTCCAGGTCGGCGGCGTGTTGAGCATCGAGTCCTTCGCCGCGTGCGAGCGCAGGTCGAAGATGTCGGCGCGCGGCTGGCCCTCGCGTTCGAGCAGGTCGCGGCGGATCAACAGGAAGCTGATGCCCACCGGCCCGAGGTTCTTCTGCGCGCCGCCGTAGATCGCGCCGTAGCGCGACACGTTGACCGGCTCCGACGCGATCGAGGAGCTGAAATCGGCGACCAGCGGCACGCCGGCAGCATCGGAACGCGCGAGGCGCGCGAACACCGGCTCCATGTCGCGGAATTCGACGCCATGGATCGTTTCGTTCGCGGTCACGTGCAGGTAGGCCGCGCCCGGCGCGATCGACCAGCCGGAGGGCGGCGGGATGTCGCGGTAACCGCCTGCTTCGCCATCGGTGGCGATGTGCACCGACACGTAGGGCTTCGCCTGCTTGATCGCGGTCTTGCCCCAGTGCCCCGTCAGCGCGTAGCACGCGGCCTGGCCGGGCGACGCGAGGTTCAGTGGCAGCAGCGCCTGCAGCGTGGTCGCGCCGCCGGCGGTGAACAGCACTGCGTAATCGTCCGGCACTGCAAGCAGCGTGCGCAGGTCGGCTTCGACCTCCGCCGCCATCGCGACGAATTCGGCACCGCGATGGCTGACCTCGACCACCGACGCGCCGAGGCCACGCCAGTCGAGCATTTCCTCCGCCGCCTGGCGGAGCACGGATTCGGGCAGCGTGGCTGGCCCGGCACTGAAGTTGTAGGCGCGCATGCGGCCATTGTGCACTGCAGCGAGCCCGGCGCAACCGGGGTAGAGCCGAGCCATGCCCGGCTCAGTGGAGCGCATCAGCCGAGCATGGCTCGGCTCTACAGGAGGAGCAGCGCGCTCAGGGCGGCGGCCAGCAGCAAGGCCGCGACCAGCAGTAGCGGCAGGCGCCGCGCGGTGGGGCGCAGCGACGGCGCGGCCGCAGCCGCGTCGTCGAGCGACGCGTCGGCTGCCGCGGCATCGGTCGCGGCCGAAGTCGCCACGCCGACCGGCGCCTCGACCACGAAGCGCTGCCCGGTCTCGAACGCGAGCTGGTCGCCCGGCCGCAGCACCGCCTCGCGGCAGCTCACACCGTTGATCGCGACCGTGGCCTCTCCGCCCGCCGCGCGCAGGACGACCTGCCCGCCTTCCCAGGCGATGCGGGCCACGCGTGCCGCGCCCTCGCTGCCATCCCGGCAGGTCCCGTCCAGGCAGATGTCGGCATCGGCGGCGCTGCCGACGGTACGCGCCTGCCCAAGCGTGAAGCTGCGGCCGTGGTGCCGCCCGCCCACGCCGCGCAGGACGAGTCGCGGATCCGCGGCTTCGCCTGCAGGCGCCCCGGTCATGGTCCCGGCCCCGGCCTTGCCGGACCCCGAACCGCTTCCGACCCCGGCGGGTTCGGCTACCGGCGCGGTCAGCACGATCTCGCTGCCGTCCACGTGCACGCTGTCGCCGGCGCGCAGCAGCGCGCAACGCCGCACCGGCCGGCCGTTGACGTGGACACCGCGCACGCCCTCGACCACCGACAGCCAGGTGCCGCAGCGATCCACGCGGATCCAGACGCGTGCGTCGCCCGCGCCCTCGACCCGGCGCATGCCGCCGTCGGGATCGCGACCCAGGGCGTGCAGCCCGGCCTCCAGCGTCAAGGCATCGATCGGTGTGCCGGGGGCACGCAGGGTGATTTCCATCGGTCGGAAATCTAGCATGCGGGGGTGGGGGAGCCGACCATGGGTCGGCTCTACTTCGGTGCGGCTTCCGTACAATGGCCCGATGGCCAGCATCGACATCACCCATCGCCACTCCCTGCCGCCCGAGGCCGCGCGCCGCGCCGTCGAGGAGGCGGTGGTGAAGCTTGGGCAGAAACTCGGCGTAGACTACCGCTGGGAAGGCGACACCCTGCACTTCCAGCGCCAGGGCGTGGACGGCCGCATCGCGATGGCGCCGGGCGAGGTGCATGTCGCCGCGACGCTGGGCCTGCTGTTTTCCGCGCTCAAGGGCACCGTGGAATCGGAGCTGCTGCGCGTGCTGCGGGAGCGGCTGCCTTGATGATGGCGCTGCTGCTGGCGGCCGGCGCCTGCCTTTCGGCGGGGCTGGTCGCGACCTGGTTCCTTTACAGCAAGCGCCTGCCCAGCGAGCGCCGCGTCGCCGGGCGCGCACTGCTCGCCGCGATGGACAACAGCGAGTTCATGCAACTGGTGCTCGCCGTGCTCAACGGCCGCGGCTACGAGCGCACGTTCGGCGGCGGCGGCACCGAAGGCGAATACCTCGTCGAGCGCCATGGCCGCGGCTGGCTGCTGTCGAGCAAGTACAGCCACGCCTACACGCCCGACTCCACCGCGATCGCCGAATTCTCGAACTACCTGCGGCACCGCGGCGTCCCCGGCGGCGTGCTCGCGATCACCGGGCGCTTCCCGCGCGCGGCGTTCGGCGTGGCGCGCGCGCACCGCATCGAGCTGCTCGACAGCGACAACATGTGGGACGAACTGCAGCCGCTGCTCGACGACGCGCAGCACGCCGCCATCGACGCCCCCGCGCGTGCGCGGCTGAAGTGGCTGTTCGCGCTGGCGTGGCTGGCGGCGTTCGCGATCGGCGCCGCCGTGTTCCTCGGCGGCCGCCAGGCCGAGGTCCATGGCGACGCGCTCGTGTCGGCGATGACCTCGCATGCGCCGCTGCGGGATGCCGCCCCGGAACCGGCCGACGAACCCCCGGTCGCGGCCACGGCGTCGGGTCCGGCATCCGCGCCGGCAGGTGCCAACGACGACAACCCCGCACGGGGCAACGACGCGCCGGTGCCCGCGCCTTCCGCACCGACGGTCTCCCCCGGGGCAGCCAGCGCCGGCAGTACGCCGGCCGAAGTCGCCACGCGCCGCCGCGCCATCGCGGAAGCCGTCGCCCGCATGCCCCACGTGCGCAGCGCCGTCTGGCCTGCGCCGTCGACCCTGCAGGTGGTGGTGGACAGCGAACTCTTCGACCCCCGCGAACGCTTGTGCCCGCTGCTCGAGAGCGACCCGGACCTCCGCGCCTCGCGCTTGCAGGTGCAGTACCCCGCCAGCAGCGAGCGGCCGGTGCGGTTCCTGCAGTGCCAGGCCTATTGAGACGCGGCCGCGCAGCCCGTAAACTACGCGGCCCAGCGATTCCGGGCGGTTAGCTCAGCGGTAGAGCATTGCCTTCACACGGCAAGGGTCGCAGGTTCGAACCCTGCACCGCCCACCAGATCCAGACACGAAAAGGCCACCTTCGCGGTGGCCTTTTTCGTTTCGCACCCTGGCGTGTTCATTCCGAGCCGGCACGTGCCCGCGGCTCGACCGCCGCCATGTCGTCGTTGCTCGCATCGGGCACCAGCAGCACCGTCGCCCCGCGCAGGTCGCCGAGCAGCGCCGCCCGCAGCCGCGCGAACAGGCGCACCGCGCGCTCGCGCCGCACCGACAGCGCGTACCAGCCCGCGCACAGGCCGAGGAACGCGACGAGGATCAGCACGTTCGGGACGTCCAAACGCATCGCCTGCCCCGCCGCCAGCCCGACGGCCAGGCTGAAGCCGCCCAGCACCGCGCAGATCCCCATGGCGCCGAAGCCGGCCTCGCTGAGGTAGTGGTGGACATGGTCGCGCCCCGCGGAGAACGGCGAGCGCCCCTCGCGCAGCCGGCGCACGATCAGCACCAGGCAATCGACTACCGGCACCGGCAGCAGCCAGAGCGCGAGGACCGGGCTGACCGGATGGCCCGGGTTCTGGGTCAGGCGGAAGCAGCACCAGGCAATCGCCAAGCCCAGCAGCGCGCTGCCAGAGTTGCCCATGAACACCGCCGCCCGCGAGCGCCCCGGGACCCGGAAGTTCCAGGCCAGGAACCCAGTCACCGCGCCACCGAGCACCAGCACCCGGCCGGCCAGCTGCGCGTTGCCCGCATACAGCGCCGCGCAGCAGAACATCGCCAGCGCGCACAGCACGAGCGTGCCGGCGAGGCCGTCGACACCGTCGATGAGGTTGATCGCGTTGATCAGGCCGACCGTTGCGAGGATGGTCAGCGGCAGCGAAAGCACGCCGAGCTCGTGATGCGCGAAGCCCAGCGCGTCGCCAATCTGCTCGACCCGCACCTCACCAACGTAGAACAGGATCAGGGCCGCGGCCACCTGGGCCAGGATCCGCCACCACCAGCGGATGTCGTGGAGATCATCCAGGACGCCGATGGCGAGCAGCAGGGTCATGCCGAGGTACAGCGATTGCCGCGCCGGTGACAGGTTCGACCAGGCCGCCAGGCCGCCCAGGGCGACACCCACGGTCATGGCCAAGCCGCCGGTGACGGGGGTCGGGGCCTCGTGGGCCTTGCGGCCCCGGGGGTGGTCCAGGAGGTTCAGGCGCAGGGCGGCCGGCTTAAGGAGCCAGATGAGGAGCCAGGTGGCGGCTGCGGCCAGCAGGGCGCCCTGGATTGCGGCTTCTTCGATCATCCTGAACTTGGGCTTTCCGGGGGGAGGCGCGACAACTGCGCAATATTACGTCCCATAGTGTGACGGAAATCCGCACGATCTCCGGACAGAAGAGATTGGTTCAGGGGTAGTGGCCGCCGCAACGGCAGGGGGCGCAACCACCGGGTAGCGCCTAAATCAGCTTGCCTGGGTTCAAGATCCCAGCGGGATCGAATACACGCTTCAGTTGGCGCATCAACTCGATTTCCGCCTCGCTGCGGGTGTAATGCAGATATGGCTTCTTGAGCAGGCCGACGCCGTGTTCGGCAGAAACGCTGCCGCCAAATTCCTGCAGGGCGCTCCCGAGCAGCTTTGTCACACGGCCGCACTCCGCTTGAAACCTTTCGGGCTCCATGCACTCTGGTTGCAGGATGCTGATGTGCAGGTTGCCATCACCCAGATGTCCAAACCAGACCACTTCGAATTGAGGATACTCTCGCGCAAATAGCGCTTGCATACGTTCCAGGAACGCGGGGACAGATGAAACACGCACCGCAATGTCGTTTTTGTAAGGGTGGTGCCGGGCGATGCTTTCGGTGATGCCCTCGCGCAGTCGCCATAACTCTGCATTCTGCTCAAGGCTTTGTCCAATGACGCCCTCCACCACCAAACCAGCGGCGGCCAGCGATTCGAAGGCCGAGACGGCGGCCGCCTCATTCTCATCGAATTCTGCCAGTAGATAGAAAGGTGCTGGATCGTCGAATGGACGCTTTCCGCCAGCCGCGAGGACATGTCGCAACGCGATGTCGGTGAAGAATTCGAATGCACTGAGCTTGAGACTGGTTCGCAGCATGGCGAACACCCGCATCAGCGCGTCCAACCGTGGCACACCCAGCACCATCACCTGTTGGAGGAGTGGAATATCGGTTAAGCGGAGAGTCACTTCCGCGATGACTCCAAGCGTCCCCTCCGATCCAATGAACAGGTGTCTCAAATCGTAGCCGGTCGCATTCTTTACTAAGCCACGATTCAAATCCAAGACTTCTCCCGCGCCTGAAACCACCTTCAAACCCGCCACCCAATCGCGGGTTAGGCCGTAGCGAAGCACCTTGATACCGCCGGCGTTGGTAGCCACGTTGCCGCCGATTTGCGACGATCCACGGCTGGCGAAGTCTACCGGGTAAAACAATCCGCGCGCGCGCGCGGCCTCCTGTACTTTTTGGGTTACTACGCCTGCTTGGACGTGCAAGGTCCGGCCGACGGAGTCGAAATCCAAAATCGCGCTCATCTTTTCCATCGACACCACAATTTCTTCGCCAGTCGCTACTGCCCCACCCGAGAGGCCCGTGCGCCCCCCCGATGGCACCAACGCCCTCCCGTTCTCATTCGCCCATCGCACAAGAGTCTGCAGATCAACGGTTGATTGCGGGAACGCGACCGCAACTGGCAATGCTGAGCACCCGCCGCTCCAATCCCGCCCATAACGCTCACGTACGCCCTGCTCTATCGTCGCTTTGCAGGGAAAATCGGCAGGCAGCATGACCTTTACCCTTATGCCAACAACTGGTGATAAAGGCGTGTCGTCTGCCCGTTCACCACACTTTCGGCGAATTCGATTCTTGCCTTCCGCATTGCCGACTCACCAAGCCGTTCGCGAAGCATTGCATCGTCATGCAATCGAGCAATCGCGGAAGCCAGCGAACGCACATCGCGAGCCGGGACAAGAAGCCCGTTTTCACCATCGTTGACTACTTCTCTGCATCCTGGAACGTCTGTTGCCACAATGGGTAGGGCGCAAGCGGCGGCTTCAATCAGCCCCTTCGGCAAGCCTTCCCTATAGCTCGGAAGAACGACAATGTCGGTTGTACTGAAGAGTGCGGGCATATTATCTACGTGACCTATCCACGCAACTGATCCCTCCTGAACCCACCGCTGCACCGTGCCGCTAGGCACCGAGGCGGGATTCCCTTCGTCCAGAGATCCTGCCAAAACGAAGTCCAGTTCGCGCCCTTCTGCCCTCAAAAGCCTTGCAGCTTGCACGAATTCCCCAATTCCCTTGTCCCAGAGAATTCTCGCCGGAAGGACGACACGCAGCGACGAAGAGGCCGTCGTTCTCGACTTGAAAGAAGGACTGAAACGTACGCAATCCACTCCTGATCCACGTACAAGGCGCAACCTTGATTCTTGAATAATCCCGGCATCTATCAAGAACCGAAGATCATCCCGGTTTTGTACGATCACGACCGAGCGGTCGGTATCGAGTACACCCCTCATGAACGCAATAACAAGAGGCCTAAGCGCTCGCGCCAACAAGCCTCCATTAGTAAACACATACCCCATGCCGGCGATTGAGGAAACACTAGCGACCTTACCTCTCGGACGTCGCGCCAATCTCGCCGCCAGCGCTCCATAGATGGCGCATTTGATGGTGAACCCATGGACCAAGTCGATGTTCTCAAACTCGATAAGTCGCCTTAGCCAAAGAATCAGCGCCGATTCTCTAAATGGGTTCAGGCTCCTACGTTCCATTGGAGCTCTACGCCACTTCAACCCCATGGACGTCAATTTGTCTCCGTATGGTCCTCCAGGCGAAACAAGCAGAACTTCATACCCTGCCTCGATCAGTGAAAGGGCCAAACTCAGTCGGAAGTTGAAGAGATACCAATCCGAGTTAGCGAACAGTACGATCCGCCGCGGCCGTCCCAATGGTTTGTGCGCCCCAGCCACCAAGGAATCCAGGAAACTTTCGTCGCTAACATTCACTTGTAATCACCGAAATTCTTTGCGGGCAAAATCACCTGTCTCTAGCCCAAAACCATCACGAGATTATGGTGTCTACGTAGGCCTCGTACCGAAGCCTCTCGCCGACCACCTTGAGGCAAGCCTCCCGATAGCTCGCTAGGCGCTCCCGCCCCAAGTCTATTGCTCCCTCAATAGCTGATCCAATACTCGACGTATCGAATTCAACCAGCCAACCTACATCGCCAAATCCGTGAATCTGATGATGATAGGGAATTCCCAAGCTACTGATGACAGGTATCCCCTGCGATAAGTACTCCCCCAACTTCGTTGAGCTGCTTTCTCTATAAACGTCCAAGGGGGGGATCAAATTGACGCCGACATCGGCGCTGGCGATTCTTTCTCTAACCTCCGCCCTCGGCAATTTCGGCCAAAAATTTAGCATGCCCTTCTTTTTGAGTAGGTCGATTGCAGCAGCCGTCGTTTCGTCCAAACAAAGTGCTTCGCGTTCTCCTCCAATAAAGTCAACCACGAAATTCCGCCTGGCCGCAACGCTCGCGAAAGCCTGCAACACGATGTCAAGCCGCCTTAATGGATCGAACGTACCCACATATACGAATGAGATTGCGCCCTCTTTGAACCCCTCCTCCGTCGCTCCGCTGAATTCGAAGTCACAGCACAGAGGAACCACGCAAATCTCGACGTCTTCAGAGTATTTTCGTATGCGCGGGATAGCCCCTTCATTGACCACCAAAACTCTTAGGCATTTTGGAACCGCGTATGCCAATATGCTTCGCCCTACCCATCTTGAAATCGAATTCGAACTGAAGTTCTCATGCGGAAAACTTGATTGAAAAATCACGTCAAATTTGCGGAGAAAAATTTGCTTGTACACCAAGAAAACACATAGACATAAAACGTCGTTCCTGATGAAAACACGACAATGTGTGGAAAATCCGAACCCCCTCAAATATGCATATAGCGCATAGAACGCATACCCGAGACGTTCGAACCCACGCCTCCGAAATGGGGCTTGAATGACACCATCCGCGGAAGCATTTCCATCCCCACGGGAAAATAGGATCGGCACAATGCCGCGACAGCTGCGGATGCAGCCACGCAGCATTCCATCGACAAAAGAATGTCCTTCTCCAGCAGCCTTATCTACCACGCAAAACAAGGCGTCACGATCCATACCGTGCCTGCGCTTGATTTCTGAGCCGTATCAAATAAGCCATGGAAGCACACATCAACAGTGGAACAACTCCGACGCCGCCTACAATGTACGACCTGACCAATGAATCTATAAGTGCGAACAGCAGAAGAACTGCGACAGCCACATGCTCTGGCGCTCTATTCCGTAGACGTATGAATCGATATACCGCCGCCAACACCAGATAGAGAAAGATCAAGGCTCCACCGATTCCAAAGACAAGAAGCATGGTGAGCGCGGTATTCTGGGCTGTACTATTCGATGCGCCCGCCGACTTCATGGCGTCCTGCACCGAGTCGACCGACCCATAGCCGAAGAACGGGCTTTTCGCCGCGAGGTCGAGCCCTATCGCCCAGAGGTCATCTCGATTATTGAAGCCCTTATATAGCCTCAGTCCGGCGTTTAGATCCTGGTCGGACAAGGCGTAAAGATAAATTGATCCCGCGCTCGCGACCAACAATACGCCACCGGCGATCAACGCAAGCCTTCCGGATAGACCGGAACGGAAGAATGAGTAGGCGGCGATGGAGATCAGCATGGCCACCGTGCAACTTCGAGACGATCCCAGGATGATGGTCGCCCCAACGAAGTAAATCAGATACTTGGACCTAGCTGGGAGCGCGCCTCGGGAAAACAGCGAATACAGCAGCCAGAACCCGACGGCTTGAGTTGCGGCGAAATAATTGACGTTCCAGATCAGTCCGCTAGAGGACGGAAGCGACGTCATGAATATCGCTCGCCCCTTATTTAAATCACCGAGAAGCGGAATGGAGTCCAGGCCGAGCGTCCCCGCCAGCGCCAGAAGCCCGTTTCCCACGAACAGGGCCAAGGTCAGGATCGCCGCCCTGCGTTGCATGAAAAAGACCTTCCACAATGATCCGCCCACCAAAAAAAAGACGATCGGGTATGCGAACAGCTGGATGGGAACGGACTGATGACGGTCCAAATTGAAGGCGACCGCGCCCGCGACCACCAGGACGTAACTCAGCGCAGAAAGCAAGAGCCCATTCGCGCCCCGCTCGAACTTGATGCCTGCCCCAGCAGCGACAACGGCAAACGTAGCCAGTGCTACGGCATAGAAGACAAACTTGTTTTCGCCAACGCTGTACGTCAGGAAACTTGCCGCTAGCGCGAAAAAGAACCCGAAGCTAATTAGGTCAATTCTGCGCATAAGCATCCCGTTTACAGACGATCAACTCCGACTCCATAACGAATGGGCCGAGATCAGTGACTTTCGGTCCTTGCCAACAGATGGCTAACGAATTGCCTCGATAACGCCCGCCTTTCATATCGACCGATCTCTTCCTCGTTCGCAACGACGAAACGATCTTCCCCGGAGAAAACAGAGGTTAGGAACGTGGTCAATGCCGATCCAGAGCCTCCCACATAGACCCCCAGCCCCGTACCCGCCAATATGCGCTCCATGTCAGATCCTGCTTCAACGCCAAGTGCAATCACCGGCTTGCGTTGTCCAAGGTATTCAAACAACTTGCCGGTTAGAACACCCTGCGATGTCGCAAAAAAGTCTTCTATCAACAAGCAAAAATCGGACTTACGCTGCAACTCGTAAGACTCTTGCCTGGTTATTACTCCAAGGTGGCGAACCAAGCCCAGGCGGATGTATTCCGATATCGCATTCATCGTGTGGTCGTCGATCATTCCCGCCAGTACGATTTCGACGTATGGCCTTTCATTGGCCTGCATCGACTCAAGCACTTTCCAAGCTTCTTCGATGAACAGCAACGGAGACCGCTCCTGATATATGGTCCCCGTATAGCAGATCCGAATTGATTTCTCTCCCGCCCCTCTCGCTGACCTCCGTTCTTCCGCCAACAAGGGAGGGGCTTCGAAGCCATTGTATAGAATGATCCCTTGCTTCCTATGAAATGACGCGAGCTTCTCCAGGAGAGTTGGCGACACCGACACGACTGCCCAGGACGGCAAGAGCAGAGCCCGCTCGAGAATTGACTTCAGTTTCGATTTCAGGCCCGCTCTGCATCGAGAGCCGTAGTAGCTCCCCGTAGTCCAAATGTCCCTGTAGTCGGCAACCCAGTGTGCGAATGGCCAAAGCAACTTCGCTACAGCTCCCAAGACGTGAGCCGAGCTCGGGCCGTACGTGCTGATGATCCAGTCAACTCGCCTCTCCCTTGCTGCGCTCCCTCCCAGGTAGCACAAAGCACGCGTCCACCAAAGAAGTCTTGAGCCGGCCACATACTTCAGGACCAGTCCTTCGGTGCTCCTCGGAAGGCTCAAGTCATTCGACTTGGATGCCAGCACGATTACACGATAACCAGCATCGCGAAGCGCAACCGCCAAATAATAAGGACGCAGGCTGGATATCTTGTTGGCCGGGGGAAAGTTCGGCGCTATCAAAACCGCGACCCGCGGCTTAGGACGCGAGTTTCCACCAGAAAGGTTCTTATCCATGTGCATGCAGAAACGCCGCCCGACTAAGAATCGTTTATAGACCGAGCAACTTCTCAGTGATCTTCAATGCTGAATCTCCGTTCCCGTATAGCAGGGTCGATCCCTGGCTGGGACGGAAACTCAACAAGGCGTCCGAAATTTTCTCCTGATCACTTCCGACAAGGAGATTCCAGCCTGTTTCGACCAACTCCACCCATTCGGTTTCCTCCCTCAGGGTGAGGCACGGCTTCCCATGAAAGTACGCCTCCTTTTGCACCCCCCCAGAATCGGTCGCAACAAGCGTGCAACGCATTTCCAGCCAAACCATCTCAAGATAACCGACGGGAGGAACGATGCTCACATTCTGAGGGACGATGACTCCAGCATCACGCATTACCTGCCTGGTTCGCGGATGCATGGGAATTACGATGTGCATATTGGAGGCCTCTAGCCCCCGCATGATTCCACGCAAGGTCTCATGATTCGATGTGTTCTCGGCGCGATGAATGGTGCACAACACAAAGTCACCTGAACCAATCCCGATCTCATCCGCCCAAATAGGTGGTTGAGCCCGCTCCTTGTAGAAGATAGCAGCGTCATACATCACATCACCGACCAAGCTCACCTTGCTTGATGCAATGCCCTCATTTGCTAAGTTCTTCACAGCGATTTCAGTTGGAGCAAACAAGACCTCAGAAACATGGTCGGTCAGAATTCTGTTGATCTCCTCGGGCATGCGCCGATTAAAGGAACGCAGGCCAGATTCGACGTGAGCGACTGGAATATTCAGCTTGGCGGCGGCCAATGCTCCTGCCAAGGTCGAATTGGTATCCCCGTAGACGAGCACGAGCTCCGGCTGCTCCTGCAAAAGGACTTCCTCAACCTTTTCGAGCTGCCTGCCGGTCATCGCGCCATGCGTCCCCCCTCCGACCCCAAGGAAGTGATCGGGGCGCGGGATGCCCATCTGCTCGAAAAACACATCGGACATTTCGGCGTCGTAGTGCTGACCGGTATGAACAAGGACCTCAGTCACGCCCGCGCCCCTGATCGCACGGGAAACCGGTGCGGCCTTCACGAATTGCGGTCGCGCACCAACGACTGTAACTATCTTCTTCATTTTTTCTCACTTTCAGGCGTTCTTTCGATCTTCCAGCCGACGTGCACATCACAACGTCTTGAGGACCTTGGCGGGAACCCCGCCTATTACCACCTTCCCATCGGGGAAGCTGGCATTCACAACTGCCCCTGCGGCAACGATGGTCCGCGGCCCGAGAATTACACCCGGCAAGATGACCGAATTCATGCCGATCCAGCACATCTCTCCGATCACGATGTCTCGCCCTTTTTCGTGATCATCCAATCGATCAATGCGGTGATTGGCCGTTATTAGACCAACATTCGGCGCGATATAGCTTCCCCTACCCACCTCGATAACGCCATCGAAGTTCTGCATGTAGACGCCCGGCGATTGGAAGTTGTTCAGATCGTCAGGATGAAACTTAATATTTCGCGGTTTTGAAATCGTTAACCCCAAGGTTGCCGGCCATGGCAATGGCGGCGCCAATCGCAAAATATTTCGACACCATAACGCGCGCAAAGCCCACTTGTAACCTTTGAAGCCTACATCGAAGTACCTTCCAGAAAGATACTTGCGATCGAAGAACAATCCAAAGAAGACCCGCAAGATCGGGCGAAAAAAGTTTCCAACTCTTCGCATGCCGCTCATGACACACCCTTAATCACTAGGTTTAATGTCAGCCCTGCTGCCACCCACAACAACACTGGTAAAGCCGATTTGAAAACAGTATGAGCCGCCTGCTTGAACCTTACACCTGCTGCATTATAAAAAACGACGCAGCACACAAAATAGAAAATCGCACCAGAACACGCATACAACTCGGAAAAATAACTCCTCGCGAAGAAATACGCCCCAATCATTGTGCCAAGCCGCACCACCAATCCCGATGTCGTCAAGGCAAGCATTGCCCTCTGCTGATTCGTTACATGCATCACCATGGAAACGGGGGACGAAATAAACTGCAATACAAACCAAGGAGTCATCCAGGCGACCAATTCTCCGGCCCTTCGCCATTCATCCCCAAAGATTATCGCGAACATCTGCGGCGCCACGAAGCCTGCAAAAATGAGGGGGCCTACCCCCGCCTTTGTCAGCCCCCCCAGGATTTTCGATGTAAAGCCACCAAGGTTTCCGGCTCGCATCTCATCTGACGCATGCGCTAAATACGCCTGCGCGATTGCCCCTCCTACCAGCTTCATGGGTATCGCCATGACTTTGATTGCAAGCATGAGGAAGCCCGCCTCCGGCCCAACGGCCAGGGCGGCGATAATGATGATGGGAGCTTGGATCCCTAGGCTATTGGCTAACGCATCTGGGGTCGAATACTTCGGGAATCTAGAGTAGGCCTTGGCGGCCCGCCTCATCGTGCTCCAACTTACTTGGCGGATCGAATCCCTACTCTCGCACCACGCTTCGACGGAAAGTCGATATACACCAGCCCCATTACTAATGACTTGGCCGACCAATAGACCGAACGGACCGGCCCCGGCCACTCCGAGCGCTAATTGGGCACCGGAGCCTCCAACCGCCTGAGCCATGCGTGTACGAGCTATGCTGGAAAACTTTCGCTTGCGCGTCGACCAGTACTGCACGGCCGAATAGACGCCCGAAAGCCAAACACCTACGGGCACGAACCACAAATAAGGTGCTATTGCTGGGCTGCCGAGATGGTTGGCGATCCAACCCGGTGCCAATAGTGCGGCGGCGCCGATCAGGGCCGAGAAAAGCGACGCGCTGATCAGCGATAGTGCCAAGAGATCTGCCGCTTCCTCGTCGTTCTGCGGCATGGGGATGGCGATCTCAAAGCGCAAGCAAGCAGCGACCGAAAGAATCGCAAGAATCGACGCGTACACCGCGAGGACATTGAACTCTTGCGGCGTATACAACCTTGTGAGCAGCGGCAAGGCCAATGCTGAAACCACTTGAGCGAAAGCTGTTCCGCCGGCCAAGGCGCCGACCGCATGAACGAATCCGCCGCGCTGTGGAGGAGTCTGCCGTAGCAACTTCGAAAGAAGCGACATGCAGCGTCTCTATCGAGTAGCAACAGAAATAATCTTAGCCTGGTCCGATAAAGTCAGATACGGGTGCATCGGAATGCTGATGACTTGTTCTGCAGCACAATCGCCGTGCGGCAAATTTGCTGATTCATCTCGCACAGCCGGCTGTTTGTTCAACGGCAGCGGGTAGTGGATCGCGGTAGGAATGCCCGCCCCATGCAATGCCGCCTGCACCTTCGGTCGATCGGCAACTCGGATCGTGAACTGAGCCCATGCGCTGACGTTATGCTCGCTAACGTAAGGCGCATCGATGCCACTTTTACCCGACAACAATCTCCTATACTCATCTGCTGCCCGCTGCCGCGCGGATAGCTCTTCATCCAGGATTTCCAGCTTCGGCAACAGAATTGCTGCCTGCAATGTATCCAGCCGACTATTCATACCAATCCTGATGTGATGATATCGCCTGGACTGCCCATGACGAGCGATCTGGAGCATCGCCGTAGCGAGATCATCATCCGACGTGAAGATCGCACCACCATCACCATAGCAGCCCAAAGGCTTGCTCGGAAAGAAACTAGTGGTTGCAATCGTTGTCAAATTGCAACTCTTTCGCCCTTTGTATACGGCCCCGAAGCTTTGCGCCGCATCCTCGATAACGGCCACACCGCGGTCATCAGCAATGGCATTGATAGCGTCGTAGTCCGCGCACTGACCATAGAGCGAAACTGGAATAATCGCTTTCGTGCGTGGCGTAATCGCCCGCTCCAAAAGACCTGGATCGAGGTTGTACGTTAGCGGGTCTATGTCCACATAGACTGGCTTCGCGCCGAGCACCGCTGACGCCTCCGCGGTTGCAATATAGGTGAAACCAGGTGTGATGACTTCATCCCCGGGGCCAACACCGAGGGCCATCAGTGCTATTTGCAAAGCATCAGTCCCGTTGGCGACGGAAATACAGTGCTTGGCACCTACATAAGCGGCGAGTCTTCCTTCCAGCTCGGCAACCTCAGGCCCAAGGATGTATTGCCCATGCGCCAGCACGCGCTCAATGGCTTCATCAATTTTTTTCTTGATAAGCGTTTGTTGCGCCGGCAAGTCAACGAATTGCATTTTGTGACTCCATTCTTTTCCGGAGATAGGCCGCCATGCGCTCGTCGCCTGCTGCGGATGCGTAGTCGATTACATTTCTCCCGAAACAGTCGGTTCGGCATATGTTCGCACCCGCCTCAATCAGCATGTCGAGCAACCGGTAGTCTGCGCTCGACTGATTAAGCAAACCAGTCTTCGCGTACATAAGAACCGTTGTGCCGTTCCGTCCGGAGTCATTGACTTGCGCTCCGCGAGCGAGCAACGCCGAAACTAACGATAGATGCTGATTAAAGGCCGAAACGATCAGCGGGGTCCAGAAGTTGGAGTTTCTCGCGTTCAAAAGGGCAGGCGCCGAGCTCAACATGGATTCGACAGTCGCGACGGAACCGATCTCGCATGCTCCGAATAGTCGCTCGACCTCTTGGCGCTGGAACTCTCTGGCCCGCCACGCCGGGAATTTTTTCATAGTTTCCCATTTAGCAGGAGGCGCCATTGGCTCGTTCTTGAACGGCCTATCTATATGCTCGTACGGCACGGGCTCCGCACTCGCAAGCAACCCCAGAAGACGTCGCAAGCATGTACGTTGCAGCTGGTAGTTGTTCTCGACAATTGCTTCCGCCGAATCGTCGGCCCCCACCGCGACCTCATCGAACCAGATCCGCCTTCCAGCATCGACCCGCCCATCGATGTAATGCGTGGTGACGCCGGGAACTACGTTCTTCTCGATGGAATAGAAAAATGCATCCAACCCCGACGTCTCTGGAATCTTCCCCGGATGAAAGTTGATTATCCCCTCGGCAAAGAGATCGATGACTGCCGACGGGATGATTCTCGCGCCGCCGATGATTCCAAGCTCACATTGACTCTCCCGCACGATGTCTTCGATCGCGGCCTTATCGTTGTGATCGACCGGGTAGTAACGCAATCCAGCCGCGGAGCATAGCCCTGCAAGGTTGCACGGCAATGCATGCCTTATCGTCGCGGGATAGTACTTTTCTGAATCCTGGTGCTTAAGCTGCTTTTTTGGAGCCGCGAGGACAACAACCTCCTTTAAGCCACAAGCCAACATCTGGACCAAAAATTCACTGGACTTCCGGTGCGGGAAATCGTACGCGAACAACGCAATGCACCGCGGCCCCCGATGACTACCCATCCCTCAATCCCTGCGCCATCGGGTGCATTTCACCCTTTTTCAATTCGATAGCTGCTCCGCGTATCTTCGAAACGGTCGTAACCGCCACGCGGTTCTCCTCCAAGCCGAACCCACGCCCCGCCAAAATCTCGCCATAGCTGCGGGTATGCAAATCAGTGAACCCACCGGAAAACTCAATCTCGTCGCCGTCAACAGTGATTGAACGGTAGGTCCGCTGCCCCGCCTCACGTAATGCGTCCGGAACATCCTCCACGTCCACGGACAGGAACCACCGCACGCGTGCGTGCTCGTATTCAAGATAGCCGGCGGCTTTCGTATCGTTGCAAACGTGCACGACATTCTCCTGCAGGCCACCGAAGATGTAATACAACATATCGAAGAAGTGAACACCGATATTAGTGGCGATTCCTCCCGATTTTTTTATGTCACCTTTCCAACTCTGTAAATACCATCGGCCTCGCGATGTGACGTAAGTAAGATCTACTTCATGCTTGTGATCTTTACTGCCTGAATTCACCTTATCCCGCAGCGCGACTATGGCCGGATGCACCCGCAATTGCAAAATGGTATTCACCTTTCGACCAGTCGCACGTTCGATCTCGATCAAACCATCGATATTCCATGGATTCAGCACAATCGGCTTTTCGCAAATCGCGTCCGCGCCTGAACGCAACGCGAAACGCATGTGAGAGTCATGCAGATAGTTCGGCGAACAGATCGAGACGTAGTCAACGGCCCGTCCGCTATTCGCACGTCGACGCTTGTCGATGTGTCGATCGAAGCGCTCGAATTCCGTAAAAAAATCCGCCTCCGGGAAGTAGCTGTCTATGATCCCCACTGAGTCATTGGGATCGTAGGCCGCCACCAGTTGGTGTCCGGCCTCCCTGATAGCTTGCATATGCCTCGGTGCGATATAGCCAGCTGCGCCGATCAATGCGAAATTCTTGACCCCGGCGCTCATCGATAGAACCCCTGATACCAGGATACGAACCGCGCGACTCCCTCCTCCACCCCCACAACCGCACGATAACCAACAGCCTCATGCAGCCCGGAAACGTCGGCTTCGGTATCTGGAACATCGCCAGCCTGAAGCGGAAGCATTTCCATGATCGCCTTGCGGCCGAGGCAACGCTCAATTACTTCAATGTAGCGCAGTAGCTCGACGGACGCCTCATTACCTATGTTGAAAATGCGGTAGGGCGCAACCCGACTACTCCCCGGGTCGGGCGCATCATGGGCCCGGCTCACATCCCTCGTAGCCAGAGTATCCAACGTGCGTACTATTCCTTCGACGATGTCGTCTACGTAGGTGAAACTGCGCTTGTGGTGCCCGTGGTTGAAAACCCTGATTGGTTCGCCGGCCAGAATCGCCTTCGTGAACAGGAACAGCGCCATGTCCGGCCTGCCCCACGGACCGTAAACGGTGAAGAACCGCAAGCCTGTGCACGGGAGACCATAAAGATGGGCATAGCTGTGCGCCATCATTTCGTTGGCCTTCTTGGTTGCCGCGTAGAGCGTCAACGGATGCTCGGTGTGATCGTGCTCCGAGAAAGGCATCTTCGTGTTCGCGCCATAGACGGAACTCGTCGAAGCGAAGACAAGGTGCTCGACGCCATGGTGCCGACATCCCTCCAGGACATGCAGGAAGCCGGTGACGTTGCTGTCCACGTACACGTGCGGATTTTCGGCGGCGTACCGCACACCTGCCTGCGCCGCGAGGTTCACCACGCGCTGCGGCTTGTGCCTGGCGAACACTCCTTCGATCGCGCTCCTGTCCGCCAGATCGGCGTGGACGTGCGTATACGCCGGGTGATCCGCAAACCTCGCCAGGCGGGCCTTCTTCAGGTTGACGTCGTAGTAGTCCGACAGGTTGTCGATGCCGACAACTTCGTCGCCACGCTCAAGGAGCTTGATCGCGACATGGGATCCGATGAAGCCGGCGGTGCCGGTAACGAGGACTTTCATGCATTCCTTCCGTTCAGAGCCGAGCGTCGACCGCGCTCTTGGGTAACACATACTTCACGTCATAGAGCACCGCGCCCGGCTTGCCGAGCGCACGGATTCCCGCGGCACCCATATCCGCGAATTCGCGATGACCGACGGCCAGCACGATCGCGTCATAGGTACCGCATTCCACGGAAGCCAGCGGCGCCAACCCGTACTCGTGCTGCGCCTCATTCGCATCCACCCACGGGTCATGCACATCGACGTTCGCGTTGTAACCGCGCAATTCCGCCACGATGTCCACCACCCGCGTATTGCGCAGGTCCGGGCAGTTTTCCTTGAACGCGAGCCCCAACACCAGGATGCGCGCACCGACCGGGTTGATGCCCTTGCGCACCATCAGCCGGATCACCTCGTTGGCGACATAGGCGCCCATGCCGTCGTTGGTGCGACGACCGGCGAGGATGACATCGGGATGGTGCCCGACCTCCTGCGCCTTGTGCGTCAGGTAATACGGATCCACGCTGATGCAATGCCCGCCGACGAGCCCTGGGCGGAACGGCAGGAAGTTCCATTTCGTGCCCGCAGCTTCCAGCACTTCCAGCGTGTCGATGCCGAGCTTGTTGAACAACATCGCCAGGTCGTTCACCAGGGCGATGTTGAGGTCGCGCTGGGTGTTCTCGATCACCTTGGCGGCTTCGGCCACCTTGATGCTGCTCGCCTTGTGCGTCCCGGCGGTGATGATGCCCCCGTACAGCCGGTCCACGAACTCGGCGGCTTCCGGCGTCGAGCCCGAGGTCACCTTCTTGATGGTCGTGACGCGATGCTGCTTGTCGCCCGGATTGATGCGCTCCGGGCTGTAGCCGGCGTAAAAGTCCTCGTTGAACTTCAGGCCTGACACCCGCTCGAGGATCGGGATGCACACTTCCTCGGTGCAGCCGGGATAGACGGTGGACTCGTAGACCACGACGTCGCCCCGCTTGAGCACCTTGCCCAGCGATTCGCTCGCCTTCACCAGCGGTGTCAGGTCGGGACGGCGCGCGCTGTCGATCGGCGTGGGAACGGTGACGATGTAGACATGGCAGGCGCGGATGTCTTCCAGGTCGGAAGTGAACCGCAGCCGGGTGGAGGCGGACAGTTCGTGCGCGTCGACCTCGAGTGTGCTGTCGTGGCCGTTCCGGAGTTCCGACACACGAGCGGCATTGATGTCGAAGCCGACGGTGTCGTGGTGCTTTCCGAACTCCACCGCGAGGGGCAGGCCGACATAACCGAGGCCGACGAGGGCGATGCAGGTATCAGCGGGATTGGGCAAGGGGGGAGAAGGCATGCAAGTCCGTTCAGTGGGGTTCGACGAAAGACGACTGGGCTGGCCTGCGCGCCGCTCGCGCGCCTTGCGCGATCAGGATGCCCGCCAGCAGGGCGGTTGAAGTCATGAGTGCCGGGGTGCGCAGTGCGTAGTCGGCGCCCGCATGCGCAAGCAACGCGAAGATGCCGAGCAGCGTCGCCCACAGCAGGCGCCGCTCGCCCTCGTGCCTGCTTAGGTAGCTGGCGACCGCAGCGATGAGTGCAGCGGCGCAGGCCAGGGCGACGAGGCACCCCGCCAACCCGCCTTCCAGCCAGACCTGCGCGTAGTCGTTGTGGGCGGCGTTGATGTATTGCGGCATCAACAGCGACTCGGGGAAGGCCTGTTGGAACACCGGCACGAAACTGCCGATTCCGCTGCCCCACGGCAGGTGCAGCGCCCCCAGCGCGAAAGTCGCCTGGCGCATGATCCACCGGATCTCCTCGACCTCGTCGACCTTCATCCAGCCCATCGCGGCCGAAAGCCCGATCGCCGCGACGACGGCCGAGATCATGAGCGCCAGCAGGCCAAACCGCCCGTGGCCGGAACGTCGAAGCGCGGACGCCGCCATGCCCAACGGTGCGGCCACCAGCATCAGCACACCGATCACCACCGCCGCTCGCGAATTCGTCAGCGGCAAGCCGAGCAGCAAGGTCGCGCCCGCGATGATCGCGGGCCATGGGTTGCGAGATTTTCCGGTTTCCACATTACGCGCACCGAACGCGCCGATCGCGAACGACAGGCACACGCCCAGCCCGATCAGCATCGCGGTCCCCTGGTGATTCGGGTTGGCAAACGTGCCGCCCATGGACGGCGCCCACTGCGGATACGGGTTGAGCAGGCTGTCCTGCGGCGCACCGAGTTGCAGGAAGCCGAGGATGAGACTGGCGATCGGAAGCGCGACGCACATCATCAACAAGCGACGCTGCGTCGTGATGTCGCTCCCCAGCACCCAGGCGAACATGGCCAGGCCGGGCAGCAGGAACAGCGCGCCGCGCAGCGTTGCCGGCGGGGTCAACGACCAGGTCGTCGCGTAGCCGTGCACGCCTGCCGTGGCGAGGTCGCGGGCGAGCGTTTGCCGCGCGGGCGTCCATAGCCACCATGACTCCGGCAATGGCAGCAGTTGCAGCCATGGCAGCAAGGCCACCGCAGCCATCGCGACGAGCCCCCATGTGCGAACGCGCGAGCCGGGCTGCCCCGCGAGCCGCCACAGGCCGAACGCAAGCACCGGCAACCCGAGCAGTTGCGCAGCCACGTCCGTCCAGCCGTGCTGCTGCGAGCTGCCGCCGGTGACGAACACGAGGATGAAATAGGCGTAGATCAACGCGCTGCTCCGGGATCCTTCCCGCCGATTGTGCGGGATCGCGCCGCAGGAAACACGCAAATTCGGCCCCTATCCGGCCAAAAAGGAATGGCCGCGCATTGCGCGGCCATTCCGTTTCGCCAACCTCGACCTTACTTGCTGGCCGGCCTGTCGATGTCGTTGGCGCCGTTGCTATCGCTGTTCTGCTTCGCCTGGTATGCGCCGGCAACCACGACAACGGCGGTGCCGGCCGCAATACCGGTCACGCCGCCCAAGCCGCCCGCGAGACTCGCGACGCTGACCGTTCCGGTGCCCGCCGCCGTCGCGACCGCCGAGACGAGGCCACCCGCGCCGACCGAGTACGTACCCGCGGTCAGGGTGACCGTTCCGGCTGCGGTCGTCACCGTCGCGGTGCCGCCCGTGCCGACGACGATCGTCTGGCCCTCTGCCAGGGTCTGGCCCGCGGTGGCGGACACCATGCTGCCGCCCGGCCCCGACACCATCACGTCGCCGTTGACGGTGGTCAGCGTCTGGACCGGCGCGGTCTGCGCGTGGACGGGCACTGCGAGGGCCAGGAGAGACATGGCGGCGAGGACGAACCCTAGTGGCGACTTCATGCGAAATTCCTTGTTCCATTGCAAAACGGGGGGTGTGCCTGGCCCGCTGGACTGGACCGTGCCTATTCATACGTTAATCGGAATCCGGACCGGCCACAAGGAGAAGGCCCGCCCTGAGGGCCGCCATGCCCGGCCTCGCTACCCCGCAGGCATCCGGGTGATCGCGATGTCGTCAAGCCAGAGATCGCCGCTGACCTGCCGCGCGGATCCGGCGACCGCCGGATTGCGCAATTCGAGCCACTGCCCGTCGCATTGCGTGGATGGCACGTCGAACTGCGTATTCAGCAAACGCCAGCCGAAACTGCCGTCGAGCCGTTCGCCGGTGGCGATGGTCGCGCCGCGGTCGCAGCGCACTACCCATTGCAGGCCCTGGTCGCTGCGCAGGAAATCGGCGCGCGCGTTCAGCGACAGCCGGTAGTGGCCCGGGGCGAGCAACAAGGCCTGCCGCAGGTTGCCGCGCTCGGCCTGGCCGATGAAGTGGAGGTGCGCCGCGCGACTGCCGCGCGTGCCGGCGCCTTCCTCGATGTCCGTGAACACGCCCTTGACCGGGTCGTTGCGCCAGTCGAAGCCAATGCCCGTGAGCGCCTGTTCGAAGCCACCGTTGCGCACCGGCGGGATGACCAGCGGGCCGGGGCCGAGCGTGCCGATCCAGCGCGCGAAGGCATCGCCCCAGCGCTCGTCGGCGAACATGCGGTCGAGCCAGCGTGCGACTTCCGCTTGCGTCAACTCGCCATGCTGCGCCAGCCAGCTGTAGACGTTGTCGGCGCCGAGCGCGGGTGCGTCCTTGCCGGCAAGCGCATTGAGGAACGCCGCACGCCACGGCGGATCGCGCGCGAGGGTCTGCGCGAGCACGGCCGCGAACTTCGGGTCCTGCGCCTGTTGCGCAAGCAGCGGATACAGCACTTTTCCGCGCTGGGGGCTGAGCCTCAGCAGCGCGTCGATCTGGATCATCGCCGCGGGCACGTCCTGCGCCTTCAGTGCCGCCAGGGCGGCCTGCACCCGCACGTCGCGATCGCGCGGCGCGCGTTGCACGGCAATCGCGAGCAGCCGGGGGGCGTCGGCATCGCCGCGGGCGATGGCCGCGAGTGCGAGGACGGCAAAAGCGTCGCCCCGCCCAGGCGCAACGGCGAGCAGGTGGCGCGCGGTCGCCGTCGCCGCATTCATGTCGCCCGCGCGAAGCTGTCGGCGTGCGACGGCGAGCAGCGCCTGCGGATGGTCCGGATCGAGCCGCAAGGCAGCTTCGGGGTCCGAACCGGCGAGCAGGTCGGCACGCGTCGCCTGGACCGTGATCCACCCGATCCAGGCGAGCAGCACGATGCCCGCCGCGGCGAGGGCGATGCGCACGGGTGTGGCGCCCTGCCCGCTCATGCCGACGGCCCCAGCGTGACGCCGTGCACGAGCCACAGGCCTTCGCGCCAGACGAGCGTCACCTGGAGGCGTCCATTGCACGGCACGTCGCTGGACGAGCGGCAACGATAATCGGCGCTGAGGCTGGCTTGTTCGGGGCGCATGCGCCAGGCACGACCACTCAGTTCCAGCTGGCTGCCCTTGCGCGCGTTGAGTCGCTGGCGTGCCTGGTCGGTTTCGGTCATGGCCTGGACGTTGTCCCACAGTGGCACGGCGTTGGGGCGCGATGCGAGGTAGCCGGTGAGCTGGGCGATCCGCTGCTCCGCGAGCGGCAGGCGCGCGGCAACGAGCGCGGCATCCTCCGACCCGATCCTGGGCGCCGCCTGTTGCGGGGTTGGCGCGTTCGCGGGCGGGACTGCCGCCGGCGACGGTCCTGCGGCCGGCGTGCTGGCAGCGACCGGCGCCTGCGCGACCTGCGGCAGGGCCTGCGGCGGCGTGGTCGCTGGGCTCGATGCGGGCGCCTGCGGGACGGGCGCCGGCACTCCGGCGCTGGAAACGGCCTGGCGTGCCGCCGGCACGGTGGAGACGGCGGACACCACGCCGGCCCGGGCTTGCGGTGGTCGGTGCAAGGGGCGGAGCGCGGCCGCGACGAACGCGCGCAAGGGGTTCACGGGTGGCGCGGCCACCGGCTTGCGCTCGTGCACCGCGGGCGGCGACGCATCGTCGGCCGCGGGGGCGTCTCCGGGGGAAGCGGAATCCGCCGGCGACGGCGCAGGCTCCACGGACAATGCGGCGCCGAGCACGCCGAGATCACGGTCCTCGATCGCCGGACGCGTCGCCTCGTGCGTGGTCGCAGCGTCGGCAATCTCGTCGGGATCCCACTGCGCGCCGTGGTCCGGGTTGCGCACGATCAGCACCACCAATACCCCGCACGCCACCAGCGCGGCCGCGACCAGCCAGCGCGACCGTCGGCCATAGCGCGGCGCTTCCTCGTCGTGGCCCCAGTGCCGCACCGTTTCCGGCGAGAGCGGCGCGGCAGCGCCGGCCAGTCGTGCCTCCGCGAGCCGCACGTCATAGGCGTGGCGCGTGTCGGGCAAGCGCAGTTGCGCGAAGGCCTGGTTCACCCGCGTCGCGAAGATCGACGCGTCGCCCGCCTGCGCGCGGTCGGGATGCAGCCAGCGCTGCAGCCAGCGGTGGTGAGTGCGGATCTCCTCGGGCGAGGCATCGGCTGCGAGGCCGAGGATACGATAGGCATCCGCATCCGGATCCGCGAACAGGACCTGCTCGAGGTAGAAGCGTGCGGCCTCGAGCACCACCGGTTCCGGCTCACCGAGTTCCGCGGCCGCCGCCTGTACGGCCGGAGGCGAACCTGCCGCGACCTCGATCGCATGCACGAGCCCGGGGGGCAACGGACGCTCCCGCAGCCGGAAGCGTTCGCCCGGTGCGCGATGCAGCGCCAGTGCGGTTTCCAGGATGTGTGCGGCGGGTGAGCGCAAGGATTCCCCCTGAATCCCGGGCGGGCTTGGCCGGGCCTTTGGTCAGCCGACCATGGGTCGGCTCTACTTTTGGGTCAACTGTTTGTTTCCGCCGTAGGCGTAGTAGCCGTAGCTGCCGTAACCGTATCCGTAGCCGTGCTGCTGTGCGGCGTACTTGCTGAGGACGACGCCGATGATGCGGGCGCGCGCCACCATCAGGCGCTTCACCGACATCTGCGCGGCCTGGATGCGGGTCTTGCCCGCTTCCACCACCAGCAGGGTGCCGGCCGAGGCATTGGCCAGGATCGGCGCGTCGGCCAGGCCGAGCACCGGCGGGCCGTCGATCACGATCTGGTCGTAGCTTTCCGCGGCGACGGTGAGCAGCGAGATCAGCTTGCTGCCCGCGAGCAGTTCCGCCGGGTTCGGCGGCAGCGGCCCGGCGAGCACGATCTTCAGGCGCGGATCGTCGGTGTCCTGCACGGCTTCGTTGATGGTGGCCGCGCCGGACAGCAGGTTGCTCAGGCCGATTTCGCCGCGGATCTCCGCCACCTTGTGCAGCGACGGGTTGCGCAGGTCGCCATCGATCAGCAGCGTGCGCTTGCCGAGCTGCGCGAAGTTGCGTGCCAGCGACCATGCGGTGGTCGACTTGCCTTCGCTCGGGCCGGCGCTGGTGACCAGCAGGACCTTGGGCACGCCGCTGTCGGTGGAGAACTGCAGCGCGGTGCGCACCGAGCGATAGGCCTCGGAGAACGCCGAGCGCAGGTCGCGCAGCGCCTGGGCCGGGATCTCCTGCTTCTTGAGGCGCGGGATGATGCCGAGCACGGACAGGCGCAGGCGCTGTTCGACATCCTGCGGCGTCTTCAGCGTCTGGTCCATGAACTCGAGCACGAACGCGGTGAGCACGCCGAGCATGGCGCCGAGCAGCAGGCCGATGGCCAGGTTCAGCGGCAGGTTCGGCTTGTAGCGCGACTGCGGCGGCAGCGCGCGGTCGACGATGGACACGTTGTTGGTGCCCACGCCACTGGCGATGCCGACTTCCTTGTAGCGCTGCAGCAGCGCGTCGTAGAGCTGGCGGTTGGTGTCGACTTCGCGCTTGAGGATGTTGTACTGGATGCTGCGGTTGTCGACGTCCAGGGTCTGGCTGCGCAAGGCGTCGATCTTGCCGAGCAGCAGGTTCTCCTGCGACTGCGCGGCCGCGTACTCCGACTTCACCGACGCGCGGATGTTGTGCAGTTCGCCGGCGATCTGCTTGTCGAGCTCCTTGATCTGCCCCTCGAGCTGCTTCATCTCCGGGTATTCGGGCTTGAACACCTGCAGCTTCTGCTGGTACTGGCCCTGCAGGTCCGCGCGCTGCTGCTGCAGGGTGCGGATGATCGAATTGGCGAGCATGTCGGCCGGCAGGGCCGCGCCGCTCGCGCCTGCGGCCTCGCGCCAGCGCGCCTCGGCGCGGATCCGCTGCGCCTGCGCGTCGGCGAGCTGGCTGTTGAGCTCGGACAGGTTCTGCGATACCAGCGACTGCTCGCCCGTGCCGCCCGCGGTGACGTTGACGATGTGTTCCTTCTGCGCGAAGGCGACGAGCTGGCGCTCGGAATCCTCCAGCTTGGCCTTCAGCTGGCGCAGGCGGTCTTCCAGGTAAGTCTTGGCGTAGGAAGACGCATCGAACTTGCGCTCGAGCTGCTGCGCGATGAAGCCTTCGGCGAGCGCGTTGGCCACGCGCGCCGAGAACACCGGATTGCCGCTGTCGAAGCTGACCTTGACCAGGCGCGAATTGCGGACCGGATCGATGCTCAGGCCGTCCTGCACCACGGCGACCGCGTCGCGCAGCGCCTGCGTCTTGTCCGCCTTGTCGCTGGCGGCCGCCTCTTCACGGGTCTGCGGGCGCAGGGACTGCATCAGCCGGCTGAACCACGAATGCTTGGCCACGCTGCCCAGCGAGCGCGCATTGGCGAGGTTGAGCGAGTCGGCGGTACGCTCGGCGAGCGCGCGGCTCTGCAGCAGCTCGTACTGGGTCTGGTAGAAGTCGCCGCTGTTGGCGGCCTCGGGCGCCTGCATGCCCTCCACCTGCACGATCTGCATGGCTTCGCGATCGATCTGCAGCGTCGTCGTCGCGCGATACACCGCGGGCGTCAGCAGCGTGATCAGCAGCGACAGCGCCAGGATGCTGGCCAGCACGCCCAGCACCAGCCAGCGACGCTTGCGCAGGATCTGCCAGTAGGCGAGCAAGTCGATCTCGTCCTCGTCGCGCCTGGGCTCCTCGAACAGGTCGAGGGCCATGCTGCCCTGGCGCAGGGCGAGCATGCCCTGCTCCGGGCCGCGTCGCGCGGGAAGGCGCGGATCCTGGTCGTTGGCGCCGATGGGCAGGTTCTCGTCAGACATCGAGTCGGGATCGTCCGTGCAGGCTGAGGGGGGAGAAAACGGGGATGGCGGTGGCGATCAGAACAGCGCGAAGATGCCGAGCGCCGGGATCGACCGCAGGAACTCGCGGTAGATCGAGCGGCTGCCCGA
Organism: uncultured Lysobacteraceae bacterium; assembly: GCA_946482565.1. The sequence continues at coordinate 28,260 of CAMLSB010000008.1, forward strand.
CTTCTCGACCACGACCACGTCGTCGCCGTAGATCTGCGGATCCGGCGCATTGCCGGCGCGCACCTGCGCGATGTCGTAGGCCGCGCCCATGCGCTTGCCGTCGATGGTGCGGAATACGATCACGCCATGCAGGTCGGCCAGGTCGTCCAGCCCCTGCGCGAGCGCGATCGCCTGCAGCAGCGTGGTCTTGCCCGTCAGCGGATAGATGCCCGGCTTCTTGAGCGCGCCTTCCAGCGTGACCTGCTGGCTGGTGAACTCCTTCACGAACACGCTGACCTGCGGGTCCTGCACGTAACCGTGCTTGAGCTTGTCGCCGATGTCCTTCTCGAGTTCGGGGATCGTCTTGCCGCCGGCCATGACGCTGCCGATCAGCGGCAGCGACACCTGTCCGTTGGAATTGACGCGCACGTCGCGGGACAGGTCGTCGATGCCGTAGACGCTGACCTGCAGCAGGTCCTGCGCGCCGATGCGGTAGTCGCTGCCGCCCTCGTAGGCGCCGGAGGCCGTGGTCGTGTCCGGCGGCGGCAGCGCCTCGTTGTCGGTGAAATTGGGGTTGTGCGACGGCGTGCTGGC
>CAMLSB010000009.1 GCA_946482565.1 uncultured Lysobacteraceae bacterium
TCGCACCTGCGCTTCGTCGTGCACGTCGCCCGCGGCTACAGCGGCTACGGCCTGCAGCTCGGCGACCTGATCCAGGAAGGCAACATCGGCCTGATGAAGGCGGTCAAGCGCTTCGACCCCACGGTCGGCGTGCGCCTGGTCAGCTTCGCGGTGCACTGGATCCGCGCCGAGATGCACGAGTTCATCCTCAAGAACTGGCGCATCGTCAAGGTCGCCACGACCAAGGCGCAGCGCAAGCTGTTCTTCAACCTGCGCAAGAGCAAGACCCGCCTGGGCTGGCTCAACGCCGACGAGGTGCGCGCGGTGGCGCAGGACCTCAACGTGTCCGAGCGCGAGGTGCTGGAGATGGAGTCGCGCCTGTCCGGCCGCGACATCGGCTTCGACGCGCCCGCCGACGAGGACAACGAGCACGCGCCGCCGGCGCCGGCCGCCTACCTCATGGCGCAGGAAGAGGATCCGTCCGAAGCCTACGAGCGCGCCGACAGCGAAGCCGACCAGCTCGATTTGCTGCGCGAGGGCCTTGCGCGCCTCGACGCGCGCTCGCGCGACATCGTCAAGCGCCGCTGGCTCGAGCCCGACAGCAAGGTCACGCTGCAGGAGCTGGCCGACGAATACGGCGTCAGCGCCGAGCGCATCCGCCAGGTCGAGGCCAACGCGCTGAAGAAGATGAAGGCGCTGTTCGCGGCCTGACGCGGTGCGACGAGCGATGCCAGAGGCCCGGGCGACCGGGCCTTTCGCTTTTTGGCGATAGACTGGCGCCAGTCGGGGAGGGGGCATGGATACGACCTTGCGCATCGCATTGCTGATCGACGCCGACAACGCGCCGGCATCGAAGATCGACCTCGTGATGAACGAGCTCTCGCGCCACGGGATCGCGAACGTCCGTCGTGCCTACGGCAACTGGAAGAGCGATCGGCTCAAGGGCTGGGAAGCGGTCCTGCATCCGCAGGCCATCCAGCCGATGCAGCAGTTCGCCTACAGCACGGGCAAGAACGCTTCCGATATGGCGATGGTGGTCGACGCCATGGACCTCTTGCACAGCGGGAGGTTCGACGCGTTCGCGATCGTCTCGAGCGACGCGGACTTCACGCCGCTGGTGATGCGACTGCGTAGCCAGAACATGCGCGTCTTCGGTTTCGGCACGAAGCAGGCGCCGTTGCCTTTCGTCAATGCCTGCTCGACCTTCCTCTACCTGGACAGCCCACCCGCGGCCGACAACGGGCCGTCGGACCAGCAGGCGACCGCCAGGCCACGGACGACGATGGAATTGCGCCAGGACACGGCGCTGGTCAACCTCTTGCGCGGCGCCGTTGAGTCCGCGACCGGCGACGACGGATGGGCCCACCTGGGAACCGTGGGCCAGTACATCGCGAACAAGTCCTCGTTCGAATCCCGGAACTACGGCTACCCCAACCTCAGCAGCCTGCTCGAAGCCAGCGAACTGTTCGAGCTGCGCAAGACGGGGCAGATCATCCACGTCCGCGCGAAGGCGGCGAAGGCCGCCAGGGCGAAGAAGAACGCGCGCGCGCCCTAGCCTTCATCGCGGCCGAGGATGATCCGCGCGGCGCGCTGGTACGTCCAGTACGACCAGGTCCAGTCGAGCAGCACGGCGATGCGGTTGCGGAAGCCGATCAGGAAGAATACGTGCGCGAGCAGCCAGAACCACCACGCGAGCACGCCCGACAGCCGTACGCGGCCCAGGTCGACGACCGCGGCCATGCGCCCGATGGTGGCGAGGTTGCCGTAGTCGCGATAGCGGAACGGCTTCGTCGCGCGGCCGGCAAGGTGCGCGCGGATCGCGGACGCGGCGTGGCGGCCCATCTGCTTCGCGGCCGGTGCGACGCCGGGCACGGGACGGCCGTCCTCGCGTGCCAGCGCCGCGAGATCGCCCGCGACGAACACGCCGGGGCGGTCCGGCACCGAGAGGTCGGGCGACACCTGCACGCGGCCGGCGCGGTCGAGCGGTGCGCCGAGCATCCGCCCCAGCGGCGAGGCGGCGACGCCCGCGGCCCATAGCACGGTGCGCGCCTCGATGCGCTCGCCGGCGCACTGCAGGCCGTTGGCGTCGATCGCCTGCACCGCGCCGCCGGTGCGCACTTCCACGCCGAGCCGTTCGAGATGGCGCTTCGCGCGCGCCGACAGCGCCGGCGGGAATGTGGACAGCACGCGCGGCCCGGCTTCCAGCAGCAGCACGCGCGCCGAGCGCGGATCGATGCGTCGGAATTCGCTGGCGAGCGTGTGCCGCGCGATCTCCGCGAGCGTGCCGGCGAGCTCGACGCCGGTCGGGCCGCCGCCGACGATGGCGAACGTGAGCAGCGCGCGCCTCGCTTCCGGATCCGTTACGGCTTCGGCGCGCTCGAAGGCGGACAGGATCCGCCGCCGGATGTGCAGCGCGTCGTCCAGCGTTTTCAGCCCCGGCGCATGCGGCGCCCACTCGTCGTGCCCGAAATACGCGTGGGTCGCGCCGCTGGCAAGCAGCAGCGCGTCGTAATCGAGGGCGCTGCCGTCTTCCAGGCGCAGCCGCCGCGCATCGGCGTCGATCGCGACGACGGTGCCCATCAGCACCGTCGCGTTGGCCTGGCTGCGAAGGATGTGGCGCAGCGGCGCGGCGATGTCGGGCGCGGTCAGGCCGGCGGTGGCGACCTGGTACAGCAGCGGCTGGAACAGGTGGTGGTTGCCGCGGTCGACGAGGGTGATCCGCACATCGTCGCCGCCCAGCGCGCGCGCGGCCCACAGGCCCGCGAAGCCGCCGCCGACGATGACGACGTGTGGGCGGGGGCTGGCGGGGATGCCGGACACGCAGGCATTGTCGCGCATCGCGCGGGCGCATGCCCGCGTTGCCCGACGCGCCGGTCGACGCGTCAGTACAGGTCGACGGGATCGACGTCGAGCGACCAGCGCACCTTGCGCGCCTCCGGCAGCGCCCGGATCGCGGGCAGCGCCGCCTGCAGCGCCGCGTGCAGCAGCGGTCGTCGCGTCGCAGAGAGCACCAGTTGCGTGCGCTGGAATCCGGCGCGACGCGGCATCGGCGCCGGCAGCGGACCGAGCAGCTCGACGGCGGGCGCGGCATCGTGCAACAGGCGCTTCGCCGCGTGCAGGAAGTGCATCGCCGGGTCGGCATGCTTCGCCTCGGCGCGCAGCAGGGCGAGGTGCGCGAACGGCGGGAAGCCGGCCGCCTCGCGCTGCGCCAGTTCCGCATCGGCGAAAGCGTGGTAGCCGCCGCGCACCAGCACCTGCAGCAGCGGGTGTTCCGGATGGTGGGTTTGCAGCAGCACCGTGCCCCGGCGCTTCGCGCGGCCGGCGCGGCCCGCGACCTGCACCAGCAGCTGCGCGAGCTTCTCGGGCGCACGGAAGTCGGCGGAGAACAGGCCTTCGTCGATGCCGACGACGGCGACCAGCCCGAGTTCGGGTAGATCGTGGCCCTTCGCCAGCATCTGCGTGCCGACGAGGATGCCGGGCTGGTCCCCGAGGCGTTCGATCATCGCGCCCAGTGCGTCGCGCCCGCGCGTGCTGCCGCGGTCCACGCGCAGCACAGGCACGTCGGGAAACGACGCGGCGAGCAGTTCCTCGATGCGCTCGGTGCCTGCGCCCTGCGGTTGGAGCGCGAGTCCACCGCAGTCCGGGCAGGCGGGCGGCGCCGGGCGGCGCGTGCCGCAGTGGTGGCATTGCAGGCGCCGGCCGCCGGCGTGCACGGTCATCGCCGTGCCGGGCGCGTCGGGCGCGCTGCAACGCGGGCAGCGCGCGCTCCAGCCGCAGTCGTGGCAGAGCAGCACCGGTGCGTAGCCGCGGCGGTTGCGGAACACGAGCGCCTGGCCGCCGGCATCCAGCGTCGAACGCAGCGCCGCGAGCAATTCGGGCGACAGGCCCGCCTGCAGCGGCCGCTTGCGCACGTCCAGCACGCGCACTTCCGGCGGCTGCGCGTCGCCGGCACGGTGCGGCAAGCGCAGGTGCGCGTAGCGGCCGGCGCGCGCGTTGTGCAGCGATTCGAGCGATGGCGTCGCGCTGCCGAGCACCACCGGCACGCCGAGCGCGCGCGCGCGCACCAGGGCGAAATCGCGCGCGTGGTAACGGATGCCGTCGAACTGCTTGTAGCTGCCGTCGTGTTCCTCGTCGACGATGACCAGGCCGGCCTCGGGCAGCGGCGTGAACACCGCCGAGCGCGTGCCGATCACGACGCGCGCCTCGCCGCGCCACGCGGCCGTCCAGGTACGCGCGCGCTCGGCATCGCCCAGGCCCGAATGCAGCGCATGCACCGGCACGCCGAGCCGCGCGCGGAAACGCGCGAGCAACTGCGGCGTCAGCCCGATTTCCGGCACCAGCACCAGCGCCTGGCGACCGCGCGCGAGGCAGTCGGCGATCGCGCGCAGGTAGACCTCGGTCTTGCCGCTGCCGGTCACGCCGTCGAGCAGCAGCGCGGCGAAGCCGTCGCGTGCGGCGAGCACGGCGTCGATGGCCGCCTGCTGCGCGGGATTGGGTTCCGGCCCGGGCGGCATCGCGGCGACGGGACGGGTGCCCGCGCCCGACGCGGCGATTGCGACGCGTTCGGCGAGTCCGCGCGCGGCGAGCGCGCGCGCGGCATCGCGCCAGGGCTGCATCGCGCCCGCGTCGAGCATGGTCTCGTCGACGCCGCCATCCGCGAGCGCCTGTGCGAGCGAGCGCGGGCGCCCGGCGCGCAGCGATGGCAGCGCGGTCGCGCCGGCTTCGGTCAGCTGCCAGGCCCAGGCGTGGGTGTCGGGCAAGGGCTCGCCACGCCGCAGGCTGGCGGGCATGGCCGTCGCGAACACTTCGCCCAGCGGCGCGTGCAGGTAGCCCGCGAGCCAGTGCAGCGACGCGGCAAGCTCGCCGTGGAACAAAGGCTCCGGGTCGAGGACCGCCGCGATTGGCCGCAATGCGTCGGCCGCCTCCACGGGCGCGCTCCCGGCGACCACGCCGACCAGTTCGCGGTTGCCGAACGGCACCCGCACCCGGGCGCCGATGACGTCCCGGGAGGTCGCGGCATCGCCGGTCGCCCCGCCTTCGCAGGGCAGGTAGTCGAACGGCTGCGGCAGGGGCAGCGGCAGCGCGACCTGCCACGCGGGAACGGAGGGCATCGCCCATTGTAGGAGGATGGGTTTCCCGCCTCCTGCGACCGTTGACCGGAGGACATCGCGGATCGCGTAGCGCGCCCGTCCGGCAGTTGCAGCCACTTGTTAGAGCACGGGCGATGAATCCCGCGCAACGTGCGGGCGTGAAAGGGTTTTTGCCCTTATCCACACGAATTGTGGATAACCCTGTGCAATTCTGCTGCCGGGGATCGTCAAAAAAGCCTGAATCCCGCTTGTATGTCGGATTGGTGAAAAAAGTACCAACCGACAATATGCGAATGGAATCATGCAGTTGCGCGTGGAACCGAGCGCCTGTCCGGCGCGCGCGCCTCGTGATGGCCGCGTCCATGACCCTTGCATGACCGCTGTGCACAACCCCCTGCGCCGGGAGGCCTTGTGCCGCCTCGCGGAGGACTCCGCGTGCACGATGTCAAGCAGTCGCCGGTGGCTATGATGGCGCCGATGAAGCGGATTTCCTGACCCGTGGCCCCGGCCCCCACGACCGGCGCGCCGCCGGCCCTTTCGGCATTCCTGCGCGGCATTGGCCGCCGCGCGCTGCTGTTCGCTGCGCTGCAGGCGGGCGAGGGCCCGGCCGTGGACGCGGCCTTGATCCAGGCCACGGCGCGCTTCGCTGCCGGGGCCGCCGACTTCCCGATGGGGGCATGGCCATCGCGCTTCTGGGGCGGGCTGGTGGTCGCGCTGCCGCGGCCAGAGGTGGCCGGGACGGCGCTGCCGGGACCTGGCTTCCCGGGATTGCAGGCGCTGGCGACGCTGGGTTCGGGCGGGCGCACGGCGATGCTGCTGGCGCTGGTGGCCGGACTCGACGAGGAGGACGGCGGCGCCGCCCTCGGCCTGGACGCGGCGACATGGCGGCTGGCGTTGCGCCGGGCCGCGCCTCGTGACGCCGCCGGCAATTTCGACGAACCGGAATGGCGGGCGCTGGCCGTCGCGGTGCGCGATGCGCAGCGCGACCTGCCGGACGCGCGCCTGGGGTGGTGGGAGCATGTCGCGGCGGCTGCACTGGCGCCGCGTGCGCCCACCGCGGCGAACGCGCAAAGCGACGGCAACGGTGGCGATGATGCGCGCAGGCGCCGCATGTTGCGCCTGCTGTGGATCGCGGTCGTCGCCTGCGTGCTGGGGCTCGCTGCGACATTCCTGCCGTGGCGCGCGTGGTTCGCCGGCGAGGGCAGCACGAATCCCGCGCCGGCGGCCGCCATTGCGCTCGACGGCGCCGATCCGCCTGCTGCGCGCTACGACGCCGCGTTCGCGCTGCGCTACCATCCCGACCTGCCGCGATTGCTGGCCGGCGAGGATGCCTTGCTGCGCGAGTCGGACTTCGGCGCCTGGTACGCCGCGCGCCTCGCGCCGGATCAAGGCATGGCATCGATCGCGCCGCAGCCGCTGCCCGCGTTCGATGCGCTGTCGCCGGAGCAACTGACGTTGTTGGGGCAGCGCGCTGCCGAGTCGGATGGGTTGCCGCCCGGCGTGCGTGGCGAACTGCGCGAGCGCTGGGACGCCTGGCAACGCCTCCCTGCACCCGAGCGCGATGCCGTGCGCGCCGCGCTCGCCTCGTTCGCGGCGCTGCCCGCCGCCGAACGCCAGGCATTGCGCGACGAATACGCGGCGCTGCCGGGCGACCTGCAGCGCGGCTGGTTGCTCGGTCCGACCCTCGGCGCGCGCTGGCACCTGCTGCAGCCGCTGCTGCAGCAGGTGCCCGCGGACGAGCGCGAACCGTTGCTTGCGCACCTGCACGCGATGGATCCCGCGGCGCTCGACGCGCTCGGCGAGATCGCGCGGCGCACGCCGCCGCAGGCACGCGATGCGCTGCGGCGGAAGCTCGCCGGCTTGCCCGGCCGCTGAACTACGCGGACTGCGGCTGCAGGAGGCGTCGCGTCGCGGTGAAGCGGTCGCCGAAACGTTCGATGCCGTCGCCGCGCACGCGTTCGGCGTGGTCGCGCAGGTAGGCGTCGTACGCGGCGCGGTCGCGCAGCGTGTACTGCACGCACAACCCGATGCGTCCCGGCGCGGACGGTTCCAGCAGGTCGAAGATGCGCGCGTCGACGAAGCCGGGCAACGCCAGCAACTCCGCGGTGTGGCGGTTCAGCCAGGTGCGGTATTCGTTGGCGATCGTGGCGTCGACGTCCAGCGTCACCTCGTAGATGAGGCTCATGCCCACACCAGGCTGGCAAGGAAGGTGGCGACGACGCCGAAGACGAGCAGGATGGAGTAACACATGCCCAGCACCAGGTACTTGAGGATCGTCATGATCCTGCCCTGGCCGTAGACGCGCTTCTGCATCAGCAGCAGGTAGATCGGCATCCACGCGAACAGCAGTCCCTCGCCCCAGCCGGTCAGCGTGGACAGCGCGGGCACGTCGCTGCCAAGTTCGTTGAGGCCGAATACCAGCAGCAGCGCCAGGCACAGGAAGGCGTGGCTGTGCAACGCCACGATCAGGTGCTCCATGTACAGGCGGTGCTTGAAGAAGTACGTGACCTTCAGCATCAGGGCGAAGATCGGCAACAGGATGAACAGCGTCGACGGCAGCGCGGACAGCACCGCGTCCTTCAGCCGGTCCGGATTCTTCTGCAGTTCCGAAACATTGGCCTGGCCCTTGCCGATCTGGTGGTTGATCCAGTCGTTGGCGAACTGCGGGAGCCAGGCGATGCGCAGTGGATTGGTCTTGGCGTCCCACGGTGCCCCGTTGCCGAACGTCACGTCCGGCACATCGGCCTTCGCGTCCTGGCCGACGGCCGCGGGAATCTTCCCGCGGATCTCCGCGATGCGCCGTTCCGCCTTCTTGCGGATCTGCGATTCGCCACGGGTGATGCCGGCGCGCGCGCCGGGCACGTCGGGCATCGTCTCGCGCGCCGTCTGCAATCCTGCGAGCGCTTCGTCCCGCGCCTTGATCACCTGTTCGACGGTGGTCGCGGTGTCGAAGCTGTCCTTGTCGTCGAACTTCACCGAGTTCGGATCCATGGTCCAGATCAGCTGCGCGACGAAGAAGGTCACGATGCTGAGGAACACGAACAGCCGCACCGGGCTGACGTAGCGCACGCGCCGGCCGGCGAAGTATTCCTTGCTGAGGTAGGCCGGCTTCGACAGCAGCGGCCACAGCGTGCGGAACACGCGCGCGTCGATGTTGAGCACGGTGTCGAGGAAATCGCCCATGATGCTGCCGAAGTGGCGCACCAGGCCGTCCACCGGTTGCCCGCAGCGATAGCAGTGCGGGCCGAGCAGCGGCGTGCCGCAATTCGCGCAGGCGCGGGCCGGCGTGGCGGCGGCTTCCGTCGCGGTCGAGGCAGGTTCGGTCATCTTGGTATCCCCGTTGGCCCGGCTAAGATAGCGACTCGCCGCGTCCGCGCGCCAGCCTCCCGCCATGGATTCCCCGACCCTCGCCCCGCGCTTCGCCACCGAGGCGCGTGCCACCGCGGTCCTCGCCGCTCCCCTGGTCGCCGGCCACCTGGCCACCGGACTGATCGGCTTCGTCGACGCGGCCATCGCCGGCCACCACGGCACGGAAACGCTCGCGGCGGTGGCGGTCGGCGCGGCGCTGTACGCGCTGCCGATGATGCTGCCGATGGGCACGCTGATGGCGTTGCCGCCGGCGGTGTCGCAGCTCGACGGTGCCGGGCGCCGTGCGGACATCGGGCCGCTGTTCCGGCAGGCGCTGTGGCTCGCGTTCGCGCTCGGCCTGGCGATGTTCGCGTTCATGACGATGGCCGGGCACGCGCTCGACCCGATGGGCATCGCCGCCGACGTGCGCCCCGGCGCGCGCGCCTTCCTCCATGGCATTCGCTGGGGCGCGCCGGCGCTGACGCTGTACCTCGCCATGCGCTACCTCAGCGACGGCCTGCACTGGTCGCTGCCGACGATGCTGTTCGGCTTCGGCGGCCTGGTCGTGCTGGTGCCGCTGGGCTACATGTTCACCTTCGGCTACGACGGCTTGCCGGGCATCCGCATCCCCGAGATGGGCGCCGGCGGCCTCGGCCTCGCATCGGCGGTGATGCTGTGGGCGCAGGCGCTGGCCTTCGCGCTGTACCTCGCGCGTTCGCGGCGGTTCGCGCCCCTGGCCCTGTTCTCGCATTTCGAAGGGCCGAAGCGCGCGCCGATCGTCGCGCTGCTGCGCAACGGCCTGCCGATCGGCGTGACCGTGGCGATGGAAGGCGGCTTGTTCATCGTCACCGCGCTGCTGATCGGCCGGCTCGGCGCGCTGCCGGTGGCCGCGCACCAGATCGCGATCAACGTGTCGGCGCTGTGCTTCATGGTGCCGTTCGGCCTGGCCGAAGCGACGACGGTGCGCGTCGGCCACGCGCGCGGCCGCGGCAGCATGGAGGGCGTGCGCCGCGCGGCGATGGCGGGGTACGCGCTGGCGCTGTTCACGCAGACCTGCTCGGCCTTGCTGCTGCTGGCGGGCAACGGGCTGCTGGTGTCGCTGTACACGCGCGATGCCGCTGCCGCGACGCTGGCGGCGTCGCTGCTGCTGTACGCGGCGGCGTTCCAGTTCCCCGACGGCATCCAGGTCGTGTCGGCCGGCGCGCTGCGCGGCCTCGGCGACACGCGCGTGCCGATGTTCCTCGCTGCATTCGCGTACTGGGGCGTGGGCATGCCGCTGGGCGCCGGGCTCGGCCTGGGCCTCGGCTGGGGCCCGAAGGGCATGTGGATCGGCCTGATCGCGGGGCTGGGCGTAGCGGCGGTGCTGCTGGGCTGGCGCTTCCTGCGTTCCAGCACCCGGCCCTTGCCGCTCGCCGCCGCCTGAACCGGTCAGGACGTGACGACGGGACCGGTGACGTCCGGATCATGCGGGGCCGACCCGGCAACCGATACCCTGTGTGCCTGATGCCAGGAGCATGTGCATGAACGAGACCCGCCGCGGCCCGATTTTCCGGTTCTTCAAGGGAATCTGGGACGCGATCAATTTCAGCCGCCGCCTGGTGTTCAACATCATTTTCGTCGGGCTGGTGCTGGTCGTCGTCGGCTTGTTCGCCGGTGGCGACGGCGCCAGGCCGCTTGCCGCGCGCACGACGCTGGTGGTTGCGCCGGAAGGGCGGCTGGTCGAGCAGTACAGCTCCGATCCGGCGAGCCGCGCGCTCGCGCGCCTGTACGGCGATCGCGGCGCGGGCGAAGTGCAGTTGCGCGACCTGCTGCGTGCGCTGGACGCCGCGGCGAAGGACAAGCGCATCGAGCGCGTGCTGCTGCGCACCGACGCACTCTCGTTCCAGGGTTACGCGTCGGTGCGCGAAGTCGCGGCGGCGCTGCGGAAGCTGCGCGCCTCCGGCAAGCAGGTGGTCGCGTTCGGTGAAGGCCTGGACCAGTGGCAGTACCTGCTTGCCGCGCAGGCCGACGAGGTCTACCTCGACCCGATGGGCGGGCTGCTGCTCGAGGGCCTCGGCCGTTATCGCCAGTACTACCGCGAAGGCCTGCAGGACAAGCTTGGCGTCGACGTGCACCTGTTCCGCGTGGGCGAATACAAGTCGGCGGCCGAGCCGTACATCCTCGACGCCGCATCGCCGGAGTCGAAGGAAGCCGACCTGTTCTGGATGAACGACATCTGGCAGCGCTACGTCGCCGATGTCGCCGGCGCGCGCAAGCTCGATCCGGCGGCCGTGACCGCGGGCATCGACGGTGCGCCCGAGGGCATCGAAGCCGCGGGTGGCGACATGGCGCAGTACGCGCTGCAGCAGAAGCTCATCGACGGGCTGAAGACCGAGCAGCAGATCGACGACCTGATGGCGCAGCGCGGCGTCGCCGACGACAGCGCGGACGACGGGTTCCGCGAGATCGACCTGGCCGGCTACCTGCGCCACATCGATCGCGGGCTCGAAGCGGTGGACGAACGGCCGGAAGTCGCGATCGTCGTCGCCGAGGGCGAGATCGCCGGCGGCGAGCAGCCGCCCGGCAGCATCGGCGGCGATTCGACCGCGGCGCTGCTGCGGTCGGCGCGCGACGACGACTCGGTGAAGGCGGTGGTGTTGCGGGTGAATTCACCCGGCGGCGAAGTGTTCGCGTCCGAGCAGATCCGTCGCGAAGTCGCCGCGCTGAAGGCCGACGGCAAGCCCGTCGTCGTCTCGATGGGCGACCTCGCGGCGTCGGGCGGCTACTGGATCGGCATGAACGCCGACCGCATCTACGCCGACCCGTCGACGATCACCGGTTCGATCGGCATCTTCGGCCTCGTGCCGACGCTGCCGCGCGCGCTGGCGAAGATCGGCGTGCACACCGACGGCGTCGGCACCACGCCGATCGCCGGCGCGTTCGACATCACCCGGCCGCTGGATCCGCGCATCGGCGCGGTGATCCAGTCGGTGATCGACAAGGGCTACCGCGACTTCACCGGACGCGTGGCGAAGGCGCGCGGCCGCAGCGTCGAACAGATCGACGCGGTCGCGCGCGGGCGCGTCTGGAGCGGTGCGCAGGCGCGCGAGCGCGGGCTGGTGGACGCGTTCGGCGGCATCGACGAGGCCGTCGCCGACGTGGCTGGGCGCGCGAAACTCGGCAAGCCGGGCGCGTACCAGGTGCGTTACCTGGAAGGCGCCACGACGCCCTTCGAGCGCTTCTTCTCGCGCTTCGCCGCAAGCAGCGCCGGCGGCGCGATGCTGCGTGGCAGCGGCCTCGGCGAGGCGATGCTGTCGCGCGTGCCGCGCGGTGCGCAGGACCTGCGCTTCCTGCAGGACATGCTGCAGTCGCGCCATGGCAGCGCGCCGGTCAAGGCGCTGGCGTACTGCTTCTGCGGGCCGGCTCAGTAGCCGGTCTGCGCGTCCACGTCGGCGCGCTGCTTCGCCGCGCCGGCGTCGACCTCGCCCTGGACCGCCCTGGCGCGGTCGATGGGCTGCTGGATCGTGTCGCGCAATTCGGTGGCGCCGGATGCGTCGGCGGCCTGGGTCGCGTCCGCGGCGGTGTCGTCCTTCGCGTCGGCTGCATCGGCCTGCGCAGCATCGGCCTTCGGTTCGGGCGGTCGATCGGTCTCGGGCGGCTCCGGCTTGCTGCAGGCGGCGCACAGCAGCAGCACGGCCAGCGCGGCGGCGGTGGCCGGCATGCGCGTGCGGCGGGTTCGGGCGGGCAGGGCCATGGCGCGTTCCTCCGGCGGGGTGCGGCGTTATGCTACCGCGCATGACCGCGAGCCGCTGGCGACTGGACGGGCAACTCGCGCTGGTGACCGGCGGCAGCGCCGGCATCGGCCTGGCGATCGTGCGCGAGCTGCTCGGCTTCGGAGCCGACGTGCTGGCAGTGGCGCGCGACGGCGATGCGCTCGAACGTGTGCGCGACGAACTGGCCGACGAATTCGGCGACGACCGCGTGCACGCGCTCGCCGCCGACGTCGCCGACGACGAGCAGCGCCGCGAGATCCTCGACTGGATCGAGGACCGCGGCGAGGGCCTCAACATCCTGGTCAACAATGCCGGCGGCAACCTCACGCGTCCGTCCGCGGACTACACCGAGGACGAGTGGCGCGGCATCTTCGAAGTGAACCTGTTCAGCGCGTTCGAGCTGTCGCGCTACGCGCATCCGCTGCTGTCGAAGCATGCGGCCTCCAGCATCGTCAACGTCGGCAGCGTGTCGGGCATCACCCACGTGCGCAGCGGCGCGCCCTACGGCATGAGCAAGGCCGCGCTGCACCAGATGACGCGCAACCTGGCGGTCGAATGGGCCGAGGACGGCGTGCGCGTGAACTCGGTCGCGCCCTGGTACATCCGCACGCGGCGCACCTCGGGCAAGCTCGCCGACGCCGACTACCTCGACGAGGTGCTGCTGCGCACACCCATGGGCCGCATCGGCGAACCGGAGGAAGTGGCGGCGGCCGTCGCGTTCCTGTGCCTGCCGGCGGCGGCGTACATCACCGGCGAGTGCATCGCCGTGGACGGCGGCTTCCTGCGCTACGGCTTCTAGTAGAGCCGACCCATGGTCGGCTGCGTACCGGGAGCCGACCATGGGTCGGCTCTACGGCGCGCAATCGCTCTGCGCCAGCGTCGCCTTCAGCAGCTCGTATTCGCGCCGGCGATCGTCGTCCTGCTTCGCGCCGGCGAACCGCCAGCGGAACTCGGCTTCGTCCACGCGCCGCTGCCACGCCGTGCACAGCGATTCCGCGGGCACGGCTTCGCACTGGTCCGCGACCTTCTCGCAAGCCGCGGCGTCGCCGCGCGTCGAGCCGTCGGCCGCGACGACCTGCAGCGGCGCGCAGCGCTCCGCGGGCGTGGCGTCCTCGGTGAGGAGGTCGCGCGCGTCCCAGGTGCGGCAGGCATAGAGCTGCGGCGGTGGCCCCGGAACCACGCTCGCGGCGTTCGCGCCTTCCGCCGGTTGCGCCGGTTTCTCCGCAGTCGCAGGGGGCGTCTCGGCACGCTCCGCCGCGACCGGCGCCTGCGTGCGTTCCTCGCGCGGCACGTAGGCCGGCACCGGCGGCGGCGCTTCCACCACCTGCTGCTGTTGTCGCGCTCCCTTCGGGCATGGCACGTCGTTCTGCAGCGTCACCCGGCCGGTGGCGTCGGTGCAGCGGAAGATGCGGATCGTGCGCGGCGTTGCGGGCTTCGCCCCGTCCTGCGCGCCGGCTTCGCGCGCGGTCGTCACGGATGGCGCGGCGAATGCCATGGCGAGCGCAATGCACGACGCGAAGGCGGCTGTCGTGCGCATCGCGTCAATGGCCGCCGCAATCCGCGTCGAGGCGCGCATCGAGGCCGCGCTCCTCGAGTTCGAGCCGCGCGCGTTCGCTGGGCATCGCGTTGAAGAAGCGGCGCTCGATCTCTGCGCGGCGGTCGCGCAACCGCGCGCAGGTTTCCGCCTGGGGCATGGCGCGGCAGGTGTCGCGCACCCAGGTGCCGGCGGGCACCGGCCAGCCGAGCGTCCACATCGGGACCCAGCGTGGATTGCCTTCGGGCGAATCGCTGGTGTAGGTGGTGTTGTCGGGCGTGGTGCACTCGTACATCGGCGCCGGCGCCGGTTCGCGCACGACGACGATGCGCGGCGCCGGCCGTTCCGTGGCACCGGCGCCGGGACCCGGTGCGGAAGCGGGAGCAGGCGCGTCGGTCGTCGCGTCGGTCGGCCGCACCATCGTGCGCGCCTGCTGGCGCTCCCCCTTCGGGCAGGGCGTGTCGCGCAGGCTCACGCCGCCATCGGCGCCGATGCAGCGATACACGGTGACCACGGATGGCGTGGCGGATGGCGTGGCGGATTGCACGTGCGCGAGGCGCGGCGCTGCCGGCACCGAAGCGATCGCGACCGTCGCCGTGGCGGCGAGCGCAATCGCGAGGCGGCTGCGCCTGGCGCGCACGCTCAGCCCCGCAGCAGCGCGCCGGTGAGCGCGTCGCGGATGTCGCTGGGGCGGTCGCGGCCGCTGGTTTCGCCCGCTGCCACGCCGTCGACGGCCGCGCGCATGGCGGGGTCGAGCGCGTCGAGCCGCACCGGCGCCGGCGCGCCGGCGGGGTTGGCGCTCGTGGACACGATCGCGCCACCGAAGGCACGGCACAGCGCCGCAACGACGGGATGCGCGCTCGCGCGCATCGCCACGCCGGCGTGCGTGCCCGTGATCCAGCGCGGCACGCGCGCGGTGGCGGGAATGATCCAGGTGTTCGGGCCCGGCCAGCTCGCCTCGATCTCGTCGAAGCGGCCCGGCGGCAGCGCGCGCCAGTCGGCGAGGCCGTCGAATTGCGCCATGTCGGCGCCGACGAGGATCAGGCCCTTGTCGACGCTGCGCTGCTTCATCGCGAGCAGGCGCAGCACCGCTGCTTCATCGAAGGGATCGCATCCCAGGCCCCACACGCCTTCGGTGGGATAGGCGAGCACGCCGCCGGCACGCAACGTGGCGGCGGCGGCTTCCGGCGACAGCAGTCCCGCAGGCATGGCCGTCGCGGTCAGCCCGCCTTCTTGACCACGCGCTTGCCGCCGGTGAACGGCTTGGGCGTGAGCATGGGCGGCGGTTCCGGCGCCGCGACCGGCGCGGTGTGCTTCGCTGGCGCCTTGGGCGCGAACGCGGCCTTCCTGGCAGCGGGTTTCTTCGCCGCGGCCTTCTTCGCGGCCTTCTTCGCGCCCGCCTTGCCGGCCGCCTTCTTCACCGCGGGCTTCTTCTCGCCGGGCGCCTTCTTCGCAGCGGCCTTTTTCGCCGGGGCCTTCTTCGCGGCCGCCTTCTTGCCGAAGCGCCCGCGCATCGGCTTGCCGGTTTCCTCCATCAACTGGACCACTTCCTCCAGCGTCAACGAGGACGGCTCGCGATCCTTCGGGATGCGTCCGTTGAGCTTGCCGTCGCTGATGTACGGGCCGTAGCGCCCGTTGAGCACCTGGATGTCGCTGCCCTCGAAGTCCTTGATGATGCGGTTGCGCGCGATCTCTTCCTTCTCCTCGACCAGGAACACGGCGCGCGCCAGGTCGATGGTGTACGGATCGTCTTCCTTCTTGAGCGAGGCGTACACGCTGCCGCGCTTGGCGAACGGGCCGAAGCGGCCGATGCCGACGCTCACTTCCTCGCCGCCGGATTCGCCGAGCTTGCGCGGCAGCCGGAACAGCTCCAGCGCATCGGCCAGGCCGATCGTGTGCATGCTCTGGCCCGGGCGCAGCGACGCGAACGTCGGCTTGTCCTCGTCGTCGGCGGTGCCGATCTGCGCGTACGGCCCGTAGCGGCCCAGGCGCACGCTCACCGGCTTGCCGCTCTTGGGATCGGTGCCGAGTTCGCGCGCGCCGGTGGCCTCGCTGCGGTCGACGCTCTCGGTCTTCTCGTCGACGAGCTCCTTGAACGGGCCCCAGAACTTCTCCATCAGCGGGACCCACTCCTCCTCGCCGCGCGAGACGGCGTCGAGTTCGTCCTCGAGCTTGGCGGTGAAGTCGTAGTCCACGTAGCGGGTGAAGTGCACGCTGAGGAACTTCGAGACCGCGCGGCCGACGTCGCTGGGCCGGAAGCTGCGGCTTTCCATCTCGACGTACTTGCGGAACAACAGGGTCTGGATGATCGACGCGTACGTCGACGGCCGGCCGATGCCGTATTCCTCGAGCGCCTTGACCAGCGCCGCTTCGGTGAAGCGCGGCGGCGGCTGGGTGAAGTGCTGGTCGGCGTGGATCCGGTCGAGCGGGATGCGGTCGCCGGGCTTCATCGCCGGCAGCTTGCGGCCCTCGTCCTCGTCCTCCTTGGCCTTGGTGTCCTTGCCTTCCTCGTACACCGCGAGGAAGCCGGACACGACCACGGTGGTGCCGCTGGCGCGGAAACTGTGCTCGCTGCCGGCGGCGAGGTCCACCGACACGGTGTTGAGCGTGGCCGGGATCATCTGCGAGGCGACGGCGCGCTTCCAAACCAGCTCGTACAGGCGGCGCTCGTCGTCGGTGAGGTAACGCGCGACTTGGGCCGGCGTGCGCAGCGCGGAGGTCGGGCGCACCGCTTCGTGGGCTTCCTGCGCGTTCTTCGACTTGGTGGTGTAGAAGTTCGGCTTGTCGGGCAGCGCGCCGGTGCCGAAGTCGCGCGCGATCACGTCGCGGATTTCCGACAGCGCGTCGACCGACAGGTGCACCGAGTCGGTACGCATGTAGCTGATCAGGCCGACGGTGCCTTCGTCGCCGATGTTGACGCCTTCGTACAGCTTCTGTGCGACCTGCATCGTGCGCTTGGTGGTGAAGCCGAGCTTGCGCGAGGCTTCCTGCTGCAGCGTCGAGGTGGTGAACGGCGGCGACGGGCGGCGCTTGCGCTCCTTGCTGGCGACGTCGGTGACGTGCAGCGCGCCGCCGGCGGCCCTGGCGATGCGTTCGCGCGCGCTTTCCGCGCTTTCGCCGTCGGTGACGGTGAACTGCTCCACCTTCTTGCCGTCGAGCTTCGCCAGCTTCGCCGTGAACGGCTGCGACGGATGCGCGCACTCGGCCTCGATGCTCCAGTACTCGCGCGCGCGGAAGGCTTCGATCTCCTCCTCGCGCTCGACGATCATGCGCAGCGCCGGCGACTGCACGCGGCCGGCGGACAGGCCGCGCTGCACCTTGCGCCACAGCACCGGCGAGAGGTTGAAGCCGACGAGGTAGTCGAGCGCGCGCCGTGCCTGCTGCGCGTCGACGAGGTCGCCGGCGATCGCGCGCGGGTTGTCGACCGCCTCGCGGATCGCGCGCGGCGTGATCTCGGTGAACACGACGCGGTGCAGGGCCTTGTCCTCGAGCAGGCCGCGCTCGCGCAGGATCTCGGCGATGTGCCAGCTGATCGCCTCGCCTTCGCGGTCCGGGTCGGTCGCGAGGTACAGGGCGTCGGCCGATTTCGCCGCCTTGGCGATCGCCTCGACGTGCTTCTCGTTCTTCTCGATCAGGTCGTAGCGCATCGCGAAGCCGTGTTCGGGATCGACCGCGCCTTCCTTCGGCACCAGGTCGCGGACGTGGCCGTACGAAGCCAGGACGGTGAAGTCCTTGCCGAGGTACTTGTTGATCGTCTTGGCCTTTGCGGGCGACTCGACGATGAGGAGGTTCTTGGCCATGGCGGCAGAGGGTCCGGTGCGGGTCGGGGCAGCGCCGTGAAGGCGCCGGTCCCGTGGAGGACGTGAGATGGCAACGCCCGGGGCCAAGGGTCCCGGGCGCGCATTCCTTATTTATTGGTAAGGGGAGAACGGGAGCGGGTCAAGGGGCAGACGACGGTGAGGGGCGGCTTCGCCGCCTTGTGAGGGGCGGCGAAGCCCCCATGAGGGCCGCCATACGGCCCTCATGGGCCAGGACTTTTTCCTTGCCAGGCCGCGCAGCGGCCGACTTCCCGGGCGGCGCAGCCGCCGTTCACAAGACCGCGCAGCGGTCGCTCACAAGGCCGCAAGGCGGCCAGCTGCGGCTCAATGCACCGGCTCCGGCTCGTCCAGGAACATCTGGGTCTCCATCCAGGCGTAGGCCGCCTCCGAGCCCGGCTGGTTGAACAGCACCATCAGGACGACCCACTTCACGTCCTCCAGGTCCAGTTCCTCCTGGTCCAGCGCCATTGCCCGGTCCAGGACCAGTTCGCGCCGGTCGGCGTCGAGCACGCCCTGCTGCTCGAGGAACAGCAGGAATCCGCGGCTTTCGACGTCGAGCTTGTCGAGTTCGGCGCCGAAGTAGACCCGGGTCGGGCCATCGGCGCGCGCGGGTGCCGACGATGGGCGCTGTTCGGCGAGGGCGCCGAGCCAGTCGAAGGCCTTGTGGACTTCGGCGGTGCTGAAGCCGGCGCCGGTCAGTTCGTCGAGGAGGGGGCCGTTGGCGAGGCGATCCCGGTCCAGGAAGCCCAGTTCGCCCGGCGGCGGGACGTCTTCGGTGAAGTAGTGCTCGAACAGGTACAGCAGGACGTCCAGGATGCTTTCTTTCATTTCCCCTCGGCCTGCACCGCGGCGGGTGCTGTGGAGGTCAGGATGCCTTGCGGGTGTCCTTTCGCGTGTATTGGCCGTGTGCCGCAACCACGCGGCCTTCGAGCTCCATGAGCAGCAGCATGGAGGACAGCCGGGCGGTCGTCAATCCGGTCCGTGAGACGAGCGCGTCCATACCTGTTGGGTCGTGGCCGAGGGCGCGCCACAAGCGCTGGTAGTCTGGATCAGCGGGTAGTCCGGCCAGGGCGGTCGCGTCGGACGCCGCGCCGGCCGGCCCCGTGTCTTCGCCGGAAGCCTCTTCGGAAGCGCGGTCGAGCCGTCCGCGCAGGGCTTCGGCGAGGCTGGCCGCCACCGGCGCCAGGGCCTGCACGACTTCGCGCGGATCCTCGACCAGGGCCGCGCCATCGCGCAGCAGGCGATGGCAGCCGCGTGCCATCGGGTTGTGGATCGAACCCGGCAGCGCGAACACCTCGCGGCCGGATTCGGCGGCCTGGCGCGCGGTGATCAGCGCACCCGAACGCAACGCGGCCTCGATGACCAGCGTGCCCAGCGACAGGCCGGCGATGATGCGGTTGCGGCTGGGGAAGTGGCTCGCATGCGCGGGCGCGCCCGGCGCGTGTTCGCTCACCACCGCGCCGTGTTCGGCGATGCGCGCGTGCAGCGCGAAGTTGCTGCGCGGGTAGGCGACGTCCGGGCCGCAGCCGAGCACCGCGATCGTCGCGCCGCCGGCGGACAGTGCGCCGGCATGCGCGGCCGTGTCGATGCCCGCGGCCATGCCGCTCGCGACGGCAAGCCCGGATGCGGCGAACGATCGCGCGAATGCGAACGCGTTGTCCGCGCCGCCCGCGCTCGGCGCACGACTGCCGACCACCGCCACCGACGGATGCCAGGACAGCGTGGCGTCGCCGGCGACGAACAGCATCAGCGGCGGCGAGGCGATGCGCCGCAACAGCGCGGGATAGTCGGGGTCGTGCCAGGCGAGCAGGCGATGCCGCGGCGCGTCGAGCCACGCGCGTCCATGCGCGAGCGCCGCGCGATCCGGGTGCGCCAGTGCGTCCTGCTGCGCGTCCACCAGGCCGTGGTGTCTCCACGCGCGATCGCCTGCGGCAATGGCCGCCGCCGCGTCGCCGTCGTGTGCATCGAGCAGCGCGCGCCGCGTCGCGACCAGCCCGCCCGCCAGCTGCAGCCGCAGCAGCGCTTCCGTCCCCGCACCGGTGCATGGCCTGTCCATCCGCGCAGCATCGGCCGGAAACGAAGACGGCGCCCTCGGGCGCCGTCTCGTTGCAGCGTCGGGATTCCTCCCGGCGTGCGCATCACGTCACTGTCAGAACGTCGCGTCGGGATGCTTCAGCTCGTAGCCCACGCGGGTCGGCTTCACGCTGTCCATCACCAGCCCGTAGCTGACCCGGTCGAAGGTGCGGAATACCATCACGTGGCCCGCGAACTCGTCCGGCAGGTGGGTGCGGCCTTCGTCCGGGACCCAGCCAGCGTCGAAGTCGCCGGCGTAAACGCGGTCGACGATCGCCGAACCGTTGCGCCAGACCGAGAACACGGTGCCGTTGTTCACGCCATCGCGCGCGCCGACCGACAGCGTCACCACGTCGTTCGGGCCGCCGGTGGTCAGCATGTCGGCGACCGACAGCACCTTCGCGCGCCCGGGCGGGAACTGCAGCGCAGGCGGATGCGGGAAGAACTGCAGGTCGTAGCCTTCGGCACCCGCCGGCACGATGCGGTCGCCGACGCGGACGTCGCGCGAGTCGCCTTCGATCAGCAGGGTGGAGGCCTGGGCGCCGTTGCCTTCGCCGCGGGTGACCACGGCGTTCGCCACGCGCATCAGTTCATAGCCCAGCGTGTTGCCGCCGAAGGCGCTGTCGCCGTCGCTGAAGGTGAAGCGCTGCGTCGGCCGCAGGATCGACACGCGCTGGCCCGGTGCCATCGCCAGTTCCGCGGCGTACGCGAGCTGGCCCTGGCCGCCGAGCAGGCGGTCCTCCTCCAGCGCCACGACGTAGGGCAGGCGGTGGTAGTCGTCGACGACGCGCATGTCCTTCAGGAACGGCCGCACCGCGTCGAGCGGGACGCCGGTGATCGGCGCTTCGGTGCGCGGCCCGGGTGCGACCACGGCCTGCTGGACGCGATCGAGGTAGGCCAGCGAGACCACGTCGCCGGGATAGATCAGGTGCGGGTTCGCGATTTGCGGGTTGGCCTGCCAGATCTCCGGCCACAGCCACGGCTTGCTCAGGAACCGGCCGGCGATGTCCCAGAGGGTGTCGCCCTTCTTCACCACGTAGGTGTCGGGATGGTCGGCGCGCAGGTCGGCCGCGACCGACCAGGTGCCCACGACCAGCAGGGCCGCGGCCAGCACGGTGCGCCAGCGCGGGCGCCGGGCCCGCGGCTGCCGGCCGCGCTTCGAAACTTCAGGCATGCACTCAGGCATTGCGGCCATGTTCCCGCTCCCCTTGGGAAAACCGTGGCTTAACCGACCCAATAGTGCGCGGGGATCGCGGCCCGGCGCAAGCCGTCGGCGGTATAATTGGCGCTTCCCGCGGCACCTTTGTCCGCGGATGTGACCGACGCCACCCTTTTTCCCCGGCACGCCCCCGCCATGGCCCTGCTTCCGATCCTCGAATTCCCAGACCCCCGGTTGCGCACCCGCGCCGAACCGGTGGATCCGGCGTGGCTGGCCCTGCCGGAGACCCAGCGCCTGCTCGACGACATGTTCGAGACGATGTACCAGGCGCCCGGCATCGGCCTGGCCGCGAGCCAGGTGGACGTGCACAAGCGCTTCATGGTCATCGACGTGACCGAGGAGCACGACCGGCCGCTGGTGTTCGTCAATCCCGAGATCACCGCGCGCAGCGGCGAGCAGGTGTACCAGGAAGGCTGCCTGTCGGTACCCGGCATCTTCGCCGACGTCACCCGCGCCGATGCCATCACCGTCACCGCGCTCGATCGCCACGGCAAGCCCTTCGAGCTGCAGGTCGACGGCCTGCTCGCGGTGTGCATCCAGCACGAGATGGACCACCTCGAAGGAAAGCTCTTCGTCGACTACCTCTCGCCGCTGAAGCGCGAGATGGTGCGCAAGAAGCTCGCGAAGCAGCGCAAGAACGCCGCCTGACGTCCGCATGCGGATCGTCTTCGCCGGTACCCCCGAATTCGCCGTCCCGTCGCTGCGCGCCGCCGCGCAACGGGGCGAGGTCGTCGCCGCGTACACGCAACCCGACCGGCCCGCGGGCCGCGGCCGCGGGCTGCAGGCCTCGCCGGTCAAGCTCGAGGCGCTGCAGCGCGGGATCCCGGTGCTGCAGCCGGAGACGCTGCGCACGGAACTGTCGCGCGATGCATTGCGCGCGCTGCAGCCGGACCTGATGGTGGTGGTGGCCTACGGGCTGTTGCTGCCGCAATCGATCCTCGACATCCCGAAATACGGCTGCTGGAACGTGCACGCCTCGCTGCTGCCGCGCTGGCGCGGCGCCGCGCCGATCCAGCGCGCGATCGAAGCGGGCGACGCCGAAACCGGCGTGTGCCTGATGCAGATGCAGAAGGGCCTGGACACCGGCCCGGTGCTGCTCTCGCAGCGCCTGCCGATCGGCGCCGATGAAACAGGCGGGCACCTGCACGACCGGCTCGCGGTGCTCGGCGCGCAGGTGCTGGCCGACGGGCTGGGCCTGTTGCGCGCGGGCATGAAGCCGGTCGCGGTGCCGCAGCCGGACGCGGGCGCGACCTACGCGCACAAGCTCGACAAGGCCGAGGCGAAGCTCGACTGGACGCAGGCCGCCGACGTGCTCGCGCGCAAGGTGCGCGCGTACCAGCCGTGGCCGGTGGCCGAAGCGCAGCTCGACGGCGAGCGCGTGCGCATCCACGCCGCCGAAGCCTTGCCGCTCGCGCACGCCGCGGTGCCGGGCACGGTGCTGCTGGCAAGCCGCGAGGGCATCGACGTGGCCTGCGGCGAAGGCGCGCTGCGCCTCACGCGCGTGCAGCGCGAAGGCGGACGCCCGGTCGCCGTCGCCGATTACCTCAACGCCCGCCCGCTGGCGGGACGGGCGTGAGTGCAGGCAAGCGCGCGAATGCGCCAGCCGGCGAGCCCGGCGCCGAAGTCCGCGCGGCCGCCGCGCGCACGCTCGATGCGGTGCTGCACGATGGCCGTTCGCTGAAGGCGCAGCTCGCGCAGGCCCTGCCGGCGCTGCCCGATCCGCGCGACCGTGCGCTGCTCGAAGCCATTGTGTTCACCGCCTTGCGCGCCCACGGCCGCTACGCCGCGGCGCTCGCGCAGTGGATGCCGAAGCCGCCGGGCCGTCGCGACGGCATCCTGCGCGCGCTGCTCTACGTCGGCTTCGCCCAGGTCGAGGCCCTGCGCTTGCCGCCGCACGCCGCCGTCGCCGCGACCGTGGATGCGGCGCGCGCGCTCGGCCGTTCGCACCAGTCCGGGCTGGTCAACGCCTTGCTGCGCCGCGCGCAGCGCGAAGGCATGCCCGCGGGCAACGCCGATGCCGCGTGGCCGGCGTGGCTGCTGCAGGCGCTGCGCAAGGACTGGCCGGAGCACGCGGATGCCATCGTCGCTGCGTCGTCGCAGGAAGCGCCCGCGTGGCTGCGCGCGAACCGGCGCGTGCTGTCCACCGACGCATTGCGCGCGCAACTCGCAACCGAAGGCGTCGAGGCGCTCGCCTCGCCCGCATGCCGCGACGGGCTGCGCGTGGACGTCGCGCCGGCGGTGCCGCTCGCGGCGATGCCCGCGTTCGGCGCCGGCGCCTTCTCGATCCAGGACGGCAGCGCGCAGCTGGTGGCCGACGCGCTGGCGCCGCCCGCGGGTGGCCGCGTGCTGGATGCCTGCTCCGCGCCGGGCGGCAAGGCCGCGCACCTGCTGGAACGCGATCCGGCGCTGCGCCTGCTGGCGCTCGACGTCGATGCCACGCGACTGCAGCGCGTGCGGTCGACGTTCGCGCGCCTGGCGCTCGACGGCCCGGACGTGCGCCTGCGCGCCGCCGATGCCGGGGAGCCCGCGCGCTGGTGGGACGGCACGCCGTTCGACGCAATCCTGCTCGACGCGCCGTGCAGCGCGACGGGCGTGGTGCGCCGCCACCCCGACATCCTGCTGCACCGCCGTGCCAGCGACATCGACGCGCTCGCCGCGTTGCAGGCGCGCCTGCTCGACGCGTTGTGGCCGACGCTCGCGCGCGGTGGCACCTTGCTCTATGCCACCTGTTCGCTGCTGCGCCGCGAGAACGACGGCCAGGTCGCCGCATTCCTCGCCCGCACGCCCGACGCGCGGCTGGGCCCGCTGGACGAACGCTTCGGCCACGCCATCGACGTGGGCGACGACGACGGTGCCGCGCGCGGACAGGTCCGCCAGCGCTTCCCTGGCGAGGACGGCATGGATGGCTTCTTCTACGCCAGGATCGAAAGGCGGGAATAGGGAATAGGGAATAGGGAATAGGGAATGGGGACGCGGGTGGTGCCGCGAGCTTTTCCGGTTCCCCATTCCCTCTTCCCCCTTCCCGCTTTTGCTCCCCGTATCATCGCGGCCATGCCCAAGACCCGCATCGCCCGCGAGACCTGGTTGTTCTGGCTGCTGGCCGCGCTGGTGCTCGCGGCCGGGCTCGGCCTGCGCGATCCGTGGCCTGCCGACGAGCCGCGTTTCGCGCTGGTGGCCAGGCAGATGGTGGAGAGCGGCCAATGGCTGTTCCCGCATCGCGGCGACGAACTGTATTCCGACAAGCCGCCGTTGTTCATGTGGACGCAGGCCGCGTCGTACCTGCTGGTCGGCAGCTGGCGCGTCGCGTTCCTGCTGCCGTCGCTGCTGGCCGCGCTCGGCACGCTGTGGTGCGTCGTCGACCTGGGCCGGCGCCTGTGGACGAAGCGCGTCGGCCTGTATGCCGGCTACGCGCTGCTGTTCGCGCTGCAGTTCACCTACCAGGCGAAGAAGGCGCAGATCGATCCGCTGGTCACGTTCCTGATCACGCTGGGCAACTACGCGTTCCTGCGCTTCTTCCTGCAGATGCGCGGCGATGCGGTGCGGCCGCAGTGGCGCTGGTGGCTGCTGGGCTGGTTCGCGGCGGGGCTGGGCACGGTCACGAAGGGCGTGGGCGTGCTCGCGCTGGCGATGATCGTGCCGGGCCTGTTCGCGGGCTGGCGCGGCTGGCGGGGCGCGCGCGCGCCGATGCGCGGATGGCACGTGCTGCTCGGGCCGCTCGCGTTCGCGTTCGCGGCGGCGCTGTGGCTGGCGCCGATGCTGCTCGTGGCGCTGCACGGCGACGATCCCATGTATCGCGCCTACGTCCACGACATCCTGTTCCGGCAGACGGCCGAGCGCTACGCGGCGTCCTGGGCGCACCAGCAGCCGGCGTGGTACTTCATCGAAATCATGGCGACGCTGTGGCTGCCGGCGCTGCTGGCGCTGCCGTGGGCGCTGCCCGCGTGGCGTCGCCGCCTGCGCCGCCGCGATGCGCGCTACCTGTTGCCGTTGGCGTGGTGGGTGCTGGTGCTGGTGTTCTTCTCGCTGCCCGCCGGCAAGCGCGACATGTACATCCTGCCCGCGCTGCCGATGGCGTGCCTGGCGCTGGCGCCGCTGTTGCCCGGCATCGTGCGCAAGCGCGGCGCGCGGCGGCTGGCGTTCGCGTTCTCGCTGCTGCTCGCGCTGCTGCTGGCGGCTGCGGGCGCGATCCTGCTGGCGCACGGCGCGCCGGCCGCGCGGCTGGTGGCCGAACGCGGCCTTGCGCTCGCGCAGGTGCAGGCGGCCGGCTGGATGCTGCTGGCGATGGGCGCCGGCATCGCAGTCGCGATCGCGTGGAGCGGCGTGCGCCGCGCGCACCTCGGCATGATCGCGGGGCTCGCGTCGACGTGGGTGCTGTACGGGTTGCTCGCATATCCGTTGCTCGACGCATCGAGTTCCTCGCGCGACCTGATGCACGACGCGCGCACGCGGATCGGCCCGGCGGCCGAACTGGGCCTGGTCGCGTGGAAGGAACAGAACCTGCTGATGGCCGAGGGGCCGGTCCGGACCTTCGGGTTCCGCCGCGCGGCGGGGGAGCAGTTGCAGGCCGCGATCGCTTGGCAGGCGCAGGCGCCGGGATCGCGCTGGCTGATGGTGCAGGACACTGCGCTGGCGCCTTGCGTCGACAAGTCGCGCGCCGTTGCGCTCGGCGCCGCGAATCGACGCGACTGGTCGTTGCTGCCGGGTGCGGCGACGGCGCGCTGCATCGGCGCCGGCGCCGGCTTGGGCGAGGCGCGACTCCGGTGACGACGGGGGCCGCAGCGCCGGTCGATGCCGTCATCGCCTGGGTGGACGGCAACGACCCGGCCCATCGCGCACGGCTGGATGCATGTTTGCGCGCGCTCGGCCAGCCGCCGCGCGGCGGCGCGGCACCGACGCGCTTCGACGACGCCGGTGAACTCGAGTACTGCGTCGTCTCGCTGCTGCGCTTCGCGCCCTGGATCCGCCGCATCCACGTCGTCACCGCGGGCCAGGTGCCGCCGCTGCTGCCGCGCCTGCAGGCGAGCGCCTGGGGCGAACGCGTGCGGCTGGTCGACCACGCCGAAATCTTCGCCGGCTACGAGCGCTTCCTGCCCACGTTCAACAGCCGCGCGATCTGCAGCCTGTTGTGGCGCATCGAAGGGCTCGCCGAGCGCTTCCTCTACCTCAACGACGACTTCATGCTGTTGCGGCCGGTCGCGCAGGCGGATTTCTTCGGCGACGACGGCAAGGTCGTGGAGCGCGGCGCGTGGCGACCGCAATCGTCGCATACGCTGGCTGGCAAGGCGCGCGCCGCGTTGCGCCGGCTGCGCGGCACCGTCGGCGGCCGCGACCTGCCGCCTCGCGACGGCGAGCGCAACGCACAGGAGCTGAGCGCGCGGCTCGCAGGCTTCGACGATCGCTATTTCCGCCTCGGGCATGTGCCGTACACGTTCCGGCGCTCGACGATGCAGGCGTTTTTCGCGGCGCATCCGGGACTGCTGGAGCGGGATCTCGAATACCCGTTCCGGCGCGCCGGGCAGTTCCGCGCCGAATGCGTGTCGGCGCACCTGGAGATCGGGCAGGGCAACGCGACGTTCGACCGGAGGCTGCGGCTGGTGCAGCTCAAGCCGGCGGAGCAGGCTGCGTGGCGCCTGCGCCGAAAGCTGCGCGACGCGGACCGCGACGGCCTGTCGCCGGACGGCCGTGCGGCGTTCGCCTGCGTGCAGAGCCTGGACATGGCGCCGGCCGGATTGCGCGCCGACATCGTCGCCTGGCTGCAGCGCCGCATCGGCACGCTGGACGAGTTGCTGGCGCAGGCGCCGCTGCTTGAACCGCTGCCGGCTCAGCCCGGCCGACCGTAGGGCGACGTCTCGCCGCTGCCCGGCGGCCGTCGCGAATAGCGCTTGTAGGTCCACTGGTATTGCGCGGGATCGCGGCGCGCGATGCGCTCGACGCCGGCGTTCAGCGCGCGCGCGCCTTCGGCGGGATCGTCGGCCGCGATGTCTTCGGGGGCCGCCTCGATGCGCAGCGCGAACGCCGGCGCAGCGCCGGGCGCATCGATGCGCTCGCAGTACGCGAACAGCACCGCCGCGCCGGTGCGCGCCGCGAGCCGCGGCAGCAGCGTCATCGTCAATGCCTCGATGCCGAAGAACGGCGCGAACACGCCGTCGCCGCCCTTCGGCTGCTGGTCGGGCAGGATCCCGACCACGCCGCCGCCCTGCAGCACGCGCAGCAGCCGGCGCACCGCGCTGCCTTCGGCGGGGACCTGCTCGACGCGCGCGGCGTTCGCGTCGTCGGCGCGTACGCGGCGCAGGAAGGCTTCGCCGATCCTGGACTCCGGCGGCTTGTACAGGATCGCCAGCGGCGTGCGCGATGCGAGCCACTGGTTGAGCAGTTCCCAGTTGCCGTGGTGCGGCGCAGCCACGATCACGCCGCGGCCGGCAGCGATGGCCGCGTCGAACAACCCGGTGCCGTGGGTTTCGCGCAGCATCGCGAGGTTGGCCGCGTGCGGGCGTGTCCACAGCACCAGCGTCTCCAGCGCCTGGCGGGCGGTGGTGCGCAACACCGCCCGATGCAGGCGCGCGCGCGCGACCGCGTCGAGCGACGGGTACGCGAGTTCGAGGTTGCGCCGCGACACCCGCGACTCGCGCGCATCCAGCCGCCGCCACAGCGCGGCGAGCGCATCGCCCAGCGCGCGCTGCCAGCGCCAGGGCAGGCGCGCGGTCGCGGCGGCGAGCAGGTACAGGAGGCCGGCGGCGAATTCGGTCATCGGCGCATTGTAGGAGCCGCCGATCGGCCGCTCCCACAATGCGCGGCTCTAGAATTGGATGATGATCAGCCTCATCCAGCGCGTGGCGTCGGCGGCGGTGGCCGTGGACGGCGAAACCATCGGGGCGATCGGCCCCGGCCTGCTCGCCCTGGTCGGGGTCGAGCCGGGCGACGGCGACGCCCAGGTCGCCCGCATGGCCCAGCGACTGCTCGGCTACCGGGTCTTCGCCGACGACCAGGGACGGATGAACCGGTCGCTGGCCGAGACCGGTGGCGGCCTGCTGCTGGTCAGCCAGTTCACCCTGGCCGCGGATACGTCCTCGGGCATGCGCCCGGGCTTCAGCACGGCCATGGCGCCGGCCGAGGCTGAACGGATCTTCGCCGGACTGGTCGCCAAATGCAGGCAATCCCACGCCGGGGGGGTGGAAACCGGGCGCTTCGGTGCCCATATGGTGGTCAGCCTGGCCAACGACGGCCCGGTGACCTTCCTGCTCCGCGCCTGAGGCCGGTTTCCCGAGTCGCTGGCGTATAATGCAGGGTTCCCTCCGCCCAACGCACCGGTGCGCACCAGATGGCCAACGAACGCCAGGCTCCCCAGTCCGACATCAAGCTTCTGATCAGCAAGGGCCTGGAGCAGGGCTACCTGACCTACGCCGAAGTCAACGATCACCTGCCCGACGACATGGTCGATCCGGAGCAGATCGAAGACATCATCGGCATGATCAACGGCATGGGCATCGAGGTGCATGAAGTTGCACCCGACGCCGAGACGCTGCTGCTCGCCGGCAATTCCGGCAGCGGCCGCGAGGTCGACGACACCGCCGCCGAGGAAGCCGCCGCCACGCTGTCGGCGCTCGACGCCGAGGGCGGCCGCACCACCGACCCGGTGCGCATGTACATGCGCGAGATGGGTACGGTCGAGCTGCTGACCCGCGAGGGCGAGATCGCCATCGCCAAGCGGATCGAGGAAGGCCTCAACCAGATGC
>CAMLSB010000010.1 GCA_946482565.1 uncultured Lysobacteraceae bacterium
TCGACCTGATCCAGGAAGGCAACATCGGCCTGATGAAGGCGGTCGACAAGTTCGAGTACCGCCGCGGCTACAAGTTCTCGACGTACGCGACCTGGTGGATCCGCCAGGCCATCACCCGCTCGATCGCCGACCAGGCGCGCACCATCCGCATCCCGGTGCACATGATCGAGACGATCAACAAGCTCAACCGCATTTCCCGCCAGATGCTCCAGCAGTACGGCCGCGAGGCCACGCCGGAGGAGCTGGCCAAGGAAATGGACATGCCCGAGGACAAGATCCGCAAGGTCATGAAGATCGCGAAGGAGCCGATCTCCATGGAGACCCCGATCGGCGACGACGAGGACTCGCACCTGGGCGACTTCATCGAGGACACGAACGTCGAGTCCCCGATCGAGGCCACGACCAACACCAACCTGATGGAGACGGTGCGCGACGTGCTCGCGGGCCTGACCCCGAGGGAGGCGAAGGTGCTGCGCATGCGCTTCGGCATCGACATGAACACCGACCACACCCTCGAGGAAGTCGGCAAGCAGTTCGACGTCACCCGCGAGCGCATCCGCCAGATCGAGGCGAAGGCGCTGCGCAAGCTGCGGCATCCGTCGCGCTCGGAGCAGCTGCGGAGCTTCCTCGACATCGAGTAAGCCTGGAGTCGCGCGAAACAAACGGAAACGCCGGCCACTGGCCGGCGTTTTTCGTTGCAGGTGCCCTGGAGCGCCGAATTGCGACGGCGCCTGGCACGGCTACGCCGACGCCTCAGGGCGCCGGCGCGACCGGACGCAGCGGGTGCGCTTCGGTATTCAGCACCACGACGCCCTTGCCGAGCGCATCGGAGCCGGCGTACAGCAGGTAGTAGTACTTGAACGTCTCGGCCAGGACGAACGACTCCATGTCGTCGGCCTTGTCCTTCGTCACGACGCTCTTGAGCGCGGCATAGCCGGCGTCGGTGCGCGTGTAGCGGACGAAGTCGTCGAACATCGTGCGGCCCATGTCGCGCCATTTCGCATCGCCGGTCGCGCGGTACAGGTACCAGGCGGATTCGACGATCTCCGGGCGCAGCGGATACGCGGCCGCGGTGACCTCGCCCTTGCGGTAGTCCCAGGCTTCGGGTTCGATGCCGTGCGCCTGCCACATCGCGAACGACGAATCCTCCAGCCGCGCGCCGCGCGCCACGTCGCCGGAATACGCGAGCAGGCCGGGCATGAACGCATCCAGCGCGCCGTACTCGTGGCCGGTGCGCGCGCCGGTGTCCATGTCGACCTGGCCGTACCAGAGCTTGCCGTCGACTTCCTCGGGCAGGTAGCGGTTGGCGGCGGCGATGCTCTCCTGCCACATGCGCAGGCAGTCGCGGTCGCCGAACAACAGCCAGCACTTCCACAGGTACTCGTAGTAGGAATCGATGCGCGCGCCGATGTGGCTGCTGGCGCTGGTCCACTTTCCGGTGTCGGCGTCGAAGCGTTCGCCGACGAGGCCGATCTTCGAGCGGCGCTTGTACGTTTCGACCAGCGCGCGCTTGGCCTTCTCGTAGTAGACGGGCTTGCCGGTCAGTCGCGACAGCGTGCCGTATTCGAGCAGCAGGGTGCCGGCTTCGGCGGGATTGGTGTCGGTGCCGTGCGCCTTGCCGGTGCGCAGGTTGACGTAGACGTAGGGCAGGCCGGTCGGCGAGTCGAACGCGGGCAGCAGGCGCGTGCCGAGATCGTCGGCGAGCGCAAGCAACTTCGGGTCGCCGGTCATCTGGTAGGACGAGAGCAGGCCGCCGAGCAGGCGGATCACGATCTCGAAGTGCTTCACGTCGACATCGCGATCGAACGAGAGCTGCGTGTCGATGAGCCTGCGCGCTTCATCGGCTTCCTTGTCGAGGCCCATCACCAGCATCGTGTCGAGCGCGTCGACCGGCGTCATCAGCAACGATTGGCCGTACCAGTCGTGCGGCTGCTTGCTGAGCGGCATCAGCACGTCGTGGCCCCAGGCGTATTGCCGATAGCCGTTCCAGCCGTGGAGGAAGGCGGCCTTCACGCGCCCGGCCATCGCCGCGTCGGGTGCGGCACGCACGGTCGGCGGCGGCCCGGGCGCGTCGGCGGCGGAAGGCTGCGATGCGCAGCCGGCGAGCAGGCCGATCGCCGTCGCGGCGAGGAAGTAGCGCAGGCGTCGGTTCATCGGTTCGCTCCGTTGGTGCCGTCGGTTCCGTTCGCGTGATCGGCGCGCATCACGGCGAGGACGTCGTGGCAGGCGCCCATGGTGTGGTAGTCGGTCTTGCCGGCGGGGCTCTTTTCGTCGCCGTACTTCGCGTTGCGCCGGTCGAGGATGCGATACCACGCGCCATGGCGGTGGTCGACGAAATGCGCCCACGCATACGCCCAGATCCGGTCGTACCAGTCGCGATAGGCGGCGGCGCCGGTGGCTTCATGCAGGCGCCACGCCGCCGCGATCGCCTCGGCCTGCACCCAGAAATACTTGTCGTCGTCGCACCATGCGCCGTCGGGCGCGAAGCCGTAGACGATGCCGCCGAAGTCGCCGTCCCAGGCATGGCGCAGCGCGGTGTCGAACAGCCGGCGCGCGGTCGGCAGCAGCCACGGAGGTGCTTCGCCGCGCGCGCCGAGGTGCGCGCGCAGCGTGAGCAGCAGCTTCGCCCATTCCACCTGGTGGCCCGGCTGGAAGCCCCAGGGGCGGAACAGGTGCTTCGGGTCGTTGCGGTTGTAGTCCCAGTCGATGTTCCAGTCGCGGTCGTAATGCTCCCACACGAGGCCACCGGCGAGCTCGGCCTGGCGGCGCGTCATGTGGTCGGCGAGCAGCAGCGCGCGATCGAGGTAGTGCGCGTCGCCGCTGGCCTCGAACGCGGCCAGGTGCGCCTCGCACAGGTGCATGTTGGCGTTCTGGCCGCGATAGCCGGAGAACTGCCAGTGCTCGTCGGCCTCGTCGCGGTACAGGCCGGCCTCCGCGTCCCAGAACCGCGCCTCGAGCAGGTCACGCGTTTCGTCCATCCACGCCGCGGTGTCGATGCCGGCCTTGCGCGCGCTGGAATACGCCAGCAGCACGAAGGCCATGCCGTAGGCGTGGCGGGTGCGGTCTTCGGGCGCGCCGTCGCGCAGCGTCCAGGCGTATGCGCCGTTGCCGGGATCGCGATGCGCGGCGCGCAGGTAGCGCAGGCCGTGTTCCGCGGCGGCGAGGTATTCCTTCGCGAGCGGACTGCCCGGGAACTCGCGCGCAGCCATCGCGTAGTCGTAGACGAAGCGCGTGCTGCTGACGAGGTGGCGGTGGCGCGCGTCGTACACGCTGCCGTCGTCGCGGAAATAGTGGAAGAAGCCACCGGCGGGATCGATCGCGCGCGGATGGTAGAAGGCCATCGTGTCGGCGACGTGGGCGCGCAGGGTGTCGGCGTGGCCGAAATCGGGCGGGGGCGTGGCGGGCAGGCTGGGATGCGGCACGGTCATGCGGCCTCGGCAAGCAGCGCGGCGATATCGGCGCGGATGGGCATGGCGGCGAAGGCGCCGAAACGGGTGGTGGCGAGCGCCCCGCAGGCGGCGGCGTGGCGCAGCAGGTCGGCGCGGAACGCGTCGTCGTCGAACGCGCCGGCCAGGCCCTGCGCATCGAGGGCGAGCGCGGCGATGCGATGCAGCAGGCCGGCGACGAAGGCATCGCCCGCCGCCGTGGTGTCGACCACGTC
The DNA here is from genome assembly GCA_946482565.1 of uncultured Lysobacteraceae bacterium. Next base: position 3,662 of record CAMLSB010000010.1, read on the forward strand.
GACCCGGAACGTCGGCGCCTCGCCATGGCGCGAACGCGTCCACCAGCGGATCGGCCCCGCGCCATCGGTCGCGACCACGACGCGCGCGGCGTTCGCGAACAGGCGCGCGACGACCGCGTCCTCACCGTCGTCGCGCGCGAGCCACTCGAGCTCCTCGCGGCTCAGTTTCACCAGCTGCGCGCGCTCCAGCGCCTGCCAGGCGATCGGCCGCGGATCCATGCCGCGCGGCCACAGGGCGGGACGCAGGTTGAGGTCGAAGGTCACCAGCGCGCCCGCATCGGCGGCGAGCGCCATGCCGTGCAGGGTCGCGTCCGCGATGCCGGGCTCGGTGAGGCTGTTGGAGCAGCAGTGGAACGCCGCGAGCGACGTGAACGCCGCGGCATCGAAATCCCCGGCACGGAACAGCAGGTCCGCCGCGGGCGGGCGATAGAAGCTGAAGCTCCGCTCGCCGGATTCGTCCAGCGACACGAAGGCCAGCGCCGTCGGCGCCGCGTCGGTCCAGCGCACCTGCGCGGTGTCGACGCCGTGGCGCTGCAACTGCGCGAAGAGGAAGCGGCCGAACATGTCGTCGCCGAGCATGCCGACGAAGCGCGCGCAACCACCGAGCCGCGCCACGCCCACCGCCACGTTCGCGGGCGCGCCGCCGGCGTGTCGCGAGAACCTGCGCGAGGCATCGTCCGCGCCGGGCGGATCGGCGAGGAAGTCGATCAGCGCTTCGCCGAAGCAGGCGATGCCGGTGCGCGCGTGCATGCTCAATGCGCCACCGGATCCGACGCGCGCGAGCCGCGCAGCCCGTACCAGGCGATGTAGGCGTAGCAGGCCAGCGGCAGCACGAACGCATGCTGGATGCCGACGCGGTCGGCGAGGAAGCCCTGCGCCAGCGGCACCACCGCGCCGCCCACGATCGCCATGATCAGCAGGCTTGAGGCACGGCCCGTGAGCGGGCCGAGGCGTTCGATCGCGGTGGTGAAGATGGTCGGGAACATCACCGAGTTGAACAGGCCGATGGCGAGCACGCTCCACATCGCGACCGAACCGCTCGATGCCATCGTGACCACGAGCAGCAGCGCGGCGACCGCTGCTGCCGTCGCGAGCAGGCGGCGCGCATCGGTGCGCACCAGCAGCGCGGCCCCGACGAAGCGGCCGACCATCGCGCCGCCCCAGTAGTACGACAGGTAACGGCTCGCCGTCGCCGGATCCAGGCCGCCGGTCGTCGGCGCGGAGATGTAGTTGATCAGGAAGCTGCCGATCGAGACCTCGGCGCCGACGTACAGGAAGATCGCGATGACGCCCCAGCGCAAGCGGCGATGCCGCAGCGCTTCGGTGAAGGTGTGCCGCGATGCGTCGCCGGCATCGGTGGCTTCGCGCTGCGCGGGAATGCGCATCGCCGCGACGAACACCGCGAGCGCCACCAGCCCCGCCGCGAGCCACAGGTAGGGCGCCTGCACCGATTGGGCCTGCGTCGCGCGGTAGGTTTCGCGCGCCGCGTCGGTCATCGCCGCGATCCGGTCCGCGCCCAGCACCGCGCCCGACAGGATCAGCGGTCCGATCGCGAACGGGAAGATCGTGGTGCCCAGCGAATTCAGCGCCTGCGCCAGGTTCAGCCGGCTGTGCGCGCCGGCGGGGTCGCCGAGCAGGCTGATGTACGGGTTGGCCGCCACCTGCAGCACGGTGATGCCGCTCGCGAGCACGAACAGCGCCAGCAGGAACAGCGGATACGAAGGCATGCCCGCGGCCGGGAAGAACAGCACCGCGCCTGCCGCGGCGACGAGCAGGCCGACGACGATGCTCGCCTTGTAGCCGATGCGCGAGACCACCGCGCCCGCCGGCAGCGACATCAGGAAGTAGGCGCCGAAGAAAGTGAACTGGATCAGCATGGTCTGCGCGTAGTCCATCGCGAAGACCGCTTTCAGGTGCGGGATCAAGACGTCGTTGAGGCTGGTGAGGCCGCCCCAGACGAAGAAGATGATGCTGACGACCGCGAGCGCGGCGGGATTGGAGAGCTGGCGCGACGGGGCTTGCGGCGTCGACGGCATCGAAGGCATCGCTGGCGAGGTCATGCGGCGGGTCCCTGGGCTGCGTGCGGGTGGGCGTGCGGAGTGGCGTCGTGCGGGGCGACGAGGCTGCTGGCGCGCACCACGAGGCGCGCGTCGGCGACGAGGGTGCGAGCCGCATGCGTGGCGCGTTGCGGGTCGGCGAGGCGCTCGAGTACCAGGCGCGCGGCCTGCACGCCGCGTTCGCGTGGCGCAACTGCAATGGTCGTGAGCGGTGGCGCGGAAACGGCGGCCTCGGGGATGTCGTCGAAGCCGGTGAGCGCGAAGTCGACGCCGGCGCGGCGACCGCGCGCGGCGAGCCCGCTCATCAGTCCGAGCGCGACCGCATCGTTGTAGCAGACCGCTGCGGTCGGCGCCGGATCGCGCGCGAACAGCGCGCCCGCCTGGCGCGCCGCCTCGAGTCGCGTCGGCGCGCATTCGACGAGCCATGCCGGATCCGGCGCGATGCCCGCGGCGGCGAGCGCGTCGTGGTAACCGGCGCGGCGTTCGCCGCACGACGAGGAATCGCGGTGCCCGCCGAAGAACGCGATCGCGCGGTGCCCCTGTTCCAGCAGGTGTCCGGTGGCGAGGCGCGCACCGCGGCGGTTGTCGAGCGCGAGGAAGTCCCAGCCATCGCCGGCCCCAGCGTGCGGTCCCGCGCCCGCGCCTTCGTCCAGCGCGCGGTTGAACACCAGCACCGGCGTATGCGCGCCGACCAGCCGATGCAGTCGCGCCGGCTCGCTGTGCTCGGCCGGCGAGAGGATCACTGCAGCAGGATCGTGTTCCATCAGCGACGCGAGCACCGCCTGTTGCCGCTCGGGCGACTCGCCGCTGCTGCCGAGCAGCATCACGTAGCCCGCTTCAGCGAGCGCTGCATCGACGCCACCGGCGAATTCGGCGAAGAACGGGTTCGACAGGTCGTTGATCACCAGCGCGACCGCGTTCGACGCGCGGCTGCGCAGGCTCGCGGCGCCGCGGTGGTAGACGTAGCCCTGGCGGTCGAGTTCGGCCTGCACCTTCGCCCGGGTCTCGGCGTGCACCAGCGGGCTGCGGCCCAGCACCAGCGACACCGTCGAGCGCGACACGCCGCAGCCGGCGGCGATGTCGGCCAGGGTGACGCGCCGGTCGCCGACCGCACGGGCAGCGGTGACGGCAGCAGCGGCGGAGACGGCAGCGGGACGGCGGGCGGGCATGGGTTTGGACCGATCCAAATGCCCGGGCATCGTGACCGCAAAGCTCACCGGAAGCATTTTGCGTCGCAGCATGCCCGGCGCGGTCCGCGATGCTAGGGTCGCGGTTTGGACCGATCCAAATCATCTGCGGGGACGACACCATGGCCAGGGCATCGGGCGGCGCGGCCGCCGTCGTGGGACTGTTGATGATCGCGACGATGGGCGGCGCAGCCGCGGCGGCCCCCGACGCGCGCAGCGAGCGCGCCGTCGCCTCGGTCGACCCGTTCATCGGCACCGGCGGCGAAGGCCACACCTTCCCCGGCGCCGTCGTTCCGTTCGGCATGGTGCAGCTGAGCCCGGACACGCGCATCCAGCCGCGCAACAAGGGCTACGCCTGGGCCGCGGGCTATCGCCACGACGACACCACGATCGTCGGCTTCTCGCACACGCATTTCTCCGGCACCGGCCATTCCGATCTCGGCGACGTGCTGCTGATGCCGATCAGCGGCGACGCGAAGCTCGAGCGCGGCGATCCCGACCAGCCAGGCAGCGGCTACACCTCGCGCTTCAGCCACGACACCGAGCGCGCCGAGCCCGGCTATTACGCCGTCACGCTCGCCGACTACAACGTGCGCGCAGAGTTGACCGCCGGCGAGCGCGTCGGCATGCACCGCTACGCGTTCCCCGCCGGCAAGCCCGCGCACGTGCTGCTCGACCTGCGTACCTCGATGTACGACTATCCCGGCAAGGTGTCGTGGTCGCGCATCCGCGTGCGTCCCGACGGCACCGTGACCGGCTTTCGCGAAACGCGCGGCTGGGCCCCGGGGCGGCAGCTCTACTTCGCGATGCGCTTCTCGAAGCCGCTGGCCGGCCACGCGCTAGACGACACCGAGGCGGACGTACCGTACAAGGGCTTCCCGCCGCCGGGCTACAAGGATCCCGCGGAGCGCGCGCAGATCGAAGGCCGGCAACTCGTCGCGACGTTCGATTTCGGCGACGGTTCCGCGCTCGGCGCATCCTCGCGACTGCTGGTGAAGGTCGCGCTGTCGCCGGTGAGCGAGGAGGGCGCCATCGCCAACCTCGACGCCGAAGCGCCCGGCTGGGATTTCGACGGCCTGCGCGCCGCCGCGCACGCCAAGTGGGCGCAGGCACTCGGCGCCGTCGACCTCGCCGACGCCACGCCCGAGCCGATGCGCAAGGCCTTCTATACCGCGCTCTACCATGCGTTCCAGGCGCCGAGCCTGTTCATGGACGCCGATGGCCGTTATCGCGGGCCCGACAACGCTGTGCACCAGGCGAAGGGCTACACGCACTATTCGACGTTCTCGCTGTGGGATACCTACCGCGCCCTGCATCCTCTGCTGACGATCCTGCAGCCGGAGCAACGCACCAGCGACATCGTCAACTCGCTGCTCGCCTCGCGCCGCGAAAGCCCGTACGGCGTACTGCCGGTGTGGGCGTTCCAGGGCCTGGAGACGTGGTGCATGATCGGCTACCACGCGGTGCCGGTGATCGCCGACGCATACATGAAGGGCATCGGCGGCTTCGACGCGAAGGAAGCGCTCGACGCGATGGTCGCGAGCGCGACCTACGGCCCCTACGACGGCCTGAAGCAGTACATGGAGCTCGGCTACGTCCCGATCGACGAAGAGGACGAAGCCGCGTCGAAGACGCTGGAATACGCCTTCGACGACTGGACCATCGCCCGCATGGCGTCGAAGATGGGCAATCGCGACGTCGCCGCGCAATTCGAAAAGCGCGCGGCGAACTGGAAGCACGCGTTCGACCCGGACACCGGCTTCATGCGCGCCCGCAAGCGCGACGGCAGCTTCCGCACCCCGTTCGACCCGGACGCCAGCGGCTACGGCACCGACTACACCGAAGGCAACGCCTGGCAGTACTCCTGGTACGTGCCGCAGGACGTCGCCGGCCTCGCCGCGGCGCACGGCGGCACCGACCGGCTGCTCGCGCGGCTCGACGCCGTGTTCGATGCCAAGGTCGACCCGAAGATCTTCGCGCACATGGAAGACATCACCGGCCTGATCGGCTGGTACGCGCACGGCAACGAGCCCAGCCATCACGTCGCGTACCTGTACGCCTACGCAGGCCAGCCGTGGCGCACCCAGGCGCGGCTGAAGCAGATCATGGACACGCAGTACAAGCCCACGCCCGACGGCCTCGCCGGCAACGACGACCTCGGGCAGATGTCGGCGTGGTACGTGTTCACCGCGCTCGGCTTCTATCCCGTCGCGCCGGGCAGCAACGAATACATCATCGGCCGCCCGTTCGTGCCGCGCGCGACGCTGCGGCTGCCGAACGGCCACGCGTTCACGATCATTGCCGACGGGCTCGACGATGCGCACGGGTACATCGCGTCGGCGACGTTGAACGGCAAGCCGCTGGACCGCGCATTCCTGAAGCATGCCGAGATCATGGCGGGCGGGGAACTGCGCTTCACGATGGCGGCCGAGCCGAACAAGGCGTGGGGCGCGGGCAAGGCGGGAGAGCGGCCGTATGCGATGACGGCCTGGTAAGCGCCCCGGCGTCTCGGACGCGCTTGCCTGGGGCATACTCCCCGCGCGGTGCACGCGCCGCCGCGATGGGGAGTCGCGCAACGATGGGGAGTCGCGCAATGGAGGCAATGCGGTCCATGCACCGGATCCTGGCGGGAGCCCTGATGGTCGGGGTTCTTGTCGCGCCTGCGACGACGCCGGCCGCCGAAGCCCTGCCGCAGCGGTGCGACACGCAGGTCGAGCCCGGCAAGCAGGCTGCGGCATGCGAATGGCGCAAGACCTGGGGCGACGTCGCCCTCATCGTGGGCACGCCCTATTTCCAGTACGACGCCGATGCGCCATCGCAAGGCGCGGACTTCGTCTTCGGTTACGAGTGGGATGTTCCCGGCGAATCGCTCCGGAGCTACTGGGGCCGATCGGGCGACAGGAAGTTCTACAACGGGCGTCTCGAACTGGGTCCGCGTGGCGCGATCCAGATGAAGAACGAAGCGGGTGCCGTCGTCGGAACCGGGCGCGTCGATCCCGATGGCGCGACCGCGCTCACCCAGGATGGCAATACCAACCGCATTCTCCTGCAGGCCGACGGCGCGATCGCCAACGCCTGGACGCGGGGAAGCGGTCGCCACAAGGAATCCGGCACGGTCTACTACTTCCCGGCCACGCGCGAAGGCCGCGCGCTCGCCGCGGCCAGGGCGAGTGCCGGGAGCGGCGAGGGCTGAAGCATCCAGCATCGGCATCGGCATCGGCTGTCTCGCTGGAGGCGACTCCCGACTATTGCTACGATGCCCGGGCAACGGGCCTATAGCTCAATTGGTTAGAGCAGGGGACTCATCAGTAATGGTGCCGCCGCGGCGTAATCCGCGGATGGAATCGGGATGAATTCAGGGAACCCGCAGCGGCGGCCGCGCGCTTCACACGAAGCACCGGCCGGACGGCGGCGATCCTGAGCCAAGCCGGCGGTACACCGCCGGAAGGTGCAGAGACTACCTGGGGGCTGCAGTGCCCTTGATGACAGGCTAGAGCGTCCCGTACCCGACCGACCCGCGCCCGGCGCGTGTCGAGGGTGGAGAGATAGTCCGCTCCGGAGGGAAACTTCCGGGTAGAGCGAATCCCTTGGTTCCAGGTTCGAGTCCTGGTGGGCCCACCATGCTTCGCAACGGGAACGGAGCGGATGACGAACGAGTAATTCAGGCGGGCGTTCGATCGAAGCATGATGGCGCCCGACTGACCTGCCATTCTTCGCATCCAGACGGGGGAAAGGAATGACCGATCTTCCGAGGACGCAGTGGGAACTGGTAGCCGACGCAGTGGCCGCGCTGGGTGGCAAGGCGACCAGGAGCGACGTCTGGGAATTTCTCAGGAAAAGTCTCCCGGATATCCCGTTCAGCACGGTATCGGCTGAACTCAATGCCGTGTCGGTCAATGCACCGGCGCGGACTTCGTACCACGCCGGCAAGCAGCCGCGGCTGACCGGTTCTGGCAACCGGTACGATCGCTTGTACAAGGTCGGTGTTGGAAACGGCGCGTACTACGAAGTCTATGATCCGAAAGTGCATGGCGTGTGGGAGATCTATTCAGACCCCTTCGCCACCAGCACCAACAAGACCTCGATCCGCCGTGCTGACGGAGAGGTCGGCTCAGTCACGGTGACTCTTATCGGCGGGGAACTGAAACCCGGCAACTCCTATTTCCCGATCAAGGCGTTCGACGGGCGGTTCTTTCCCGAATCGATGGTCCGGTCCAGGGATCCGGATGCACCAGCCAAGCCGGCGCGCTTCACCACCGATGCCGGTACCGAATTCGAGTCGGATATCTATCGCAACAGCGCCAACAGCGGCTACCTGTACAACCGCTCTGCAGCCAGGGCGTATTACGCCGCTCGTCCGGCGCAGCCAGGCGACAGGTTGCGCTTCGAGAAGCTGGCGGAAGGCCAGTACCACATCACCCATCTCCCGGCGGCGGGCGAAGCAGGCGCCGGGGATGGGGAAATCGAAATGGAACCAGCGCGGGAGCGCGATCGCATGGTCGTCAATCGGATCCTCTTCGGCCCGCCCGGCACCGGCAAGACCTATCGCACCGTCGACGAGGCGCTGCGAATTCTGGATCCGGAACTACTGGCTTCGAACGCAGGCGACCGCGCGGCGTTGAAGACGCGCTTCGACGCGCTGTCCCAATCGGGCCATATCCGCTTCGTGACCTTCCACCAGAGCTTCAGCTACGAGGACTTCGTCGAAGGCATCCGCGCGTCGACCGACGAGGCAACGGGCGCGTTGCGCTATGAAGTGGAAGACGGCGTGTTCAAGCAGGTCTGCGAAGCCGCGCGCAGCCGGACCGTGCAGGAGGCTGGATCCGGCATCGACGTCGCGGGGCGCCGGGTCTGGAAGCTGTCGCTTGGCGATGCCAATACCGAGCAGCACATCTTCGACGAATGCATGGAGAAAGGCGTTGCCTTGATGGGGTTCGGCGCCAGCGCGGACCTGTCCGGCGTGGCGACGCGAGCGGACATCTTCGAGCGCCTCAAGGCTGCAGGCGCCGAGGTGAAGTCCGACGACTTTGCGGTTACGGCGCTGGACCAGTTCGTTCGGCGCATGAAGACCGGCGATCTGGTCGTGGTGTCGCAGGGGAACCTGAAGTTCCGCGCAATCGGCGAGGTCACCGGTGGTTACATGCATGTGGATCGCGATGGCGCCGACACCTATTCCCAGGCGCGGCCGGTGCGCTGGTTGCGCCAGTACGAGCCGGCGCGCCCGTACACCGAACTGATGGAAAGCCGCTTCAGCCAGATGACGATCTACGAGCCGTCTACCATCAACAAGGAGCGCCTGGCCGCGCTGCTGGCACCGGAGCAACCGAGGGAACGCGGGCCCGATCCGCGCGTGCTGATCATCGACGAGATCAATCGCGGCAACGTATCGCGCGTGTTCGGCGAATTGATCACGCTGATCGAGCCGAGCAAGCGCGAGGGCGCCGCCGAGGCGCTCGAAGTGACGTTGCCCTATTCGAAGGATCGTTTCAGCGTCCCCTCCAACGTGCATCTGATCGGCACCATGAACACCGCGGACCGCTCGCTGGCCGGCATGGACGTGGCGCTGCGACGCCGCTTCGAATTCGTGGAGATGCTGCCGGACGCCGCGGCGCTCGAAGGCGTCGTCGTGGCCGGCATCCCGCTCGACGCGCTGCTTTCCACGATGAACCGGCGCATCGAAGTGCTGCTGGGCCGGGATTACATGCTGGGTCATGCCTATTTCATGGACCTGGACGCCACCTCGCCGCTGCAGGCGCTGGCAGGCGTCTTCCGCCGCCAGGTGCTGCCGCTGCTGCAGGAGTATTTCTTCGAGGACTGGCAGAAGATCGCCTGGGTGTTCAACGATCACCGCAAGCCCGCGGGGCTTCGGTTCCTCCGGCAGGCAAACGGCGACATGGCGGAGATACTGGGCGACGGCATCGAGTTGCCGGGCGAGGGGCGCCTCTGGACGATCAACGCGAGCGCGTTCGACAAGCCGGACGCCTATCTGGCGATCATCGAGGCGGCCAAGGTCGACGTGTGAGCCTGGTTACCGTCCGCGAGCACGCGAGGCTGACGGTCGGCCCGGTCGGCGCTGGGAGCCTGGACGAGGCGAGCATTTCGCAATCCGCGTTCGACTGGCTTTGCCGCGAGGCACAGCGGCATCGGGCCGGCGGCGCACCGCTGGTGCAGGTGGAGGGCCGGAATTGGCTGCGCCTGGACAATCATGTGGGCGTGCTCGAGTCTCCCTGCGGCACGCGCATCGAGATCCTGCCGAAGCACACGCGGGCCCAGGCCGACATCGCCAGCGCGCGCAAGGTGCTGGTGCGGATGTTGCGCCATGGCCTGCGCCTGCACGTCCGCGACGCCGGCCCGACTGCGCTGCAGACATTCGACGCACCGGTCAGCGAATGGATCATCGGGCAATTCCTGAGCGAACTCGACTTGCTGGTGCGTCGCGGCCTCCGCTTCTACTATCACCAAGTGGAAGAGGAGCTGCGCTTCCTGCGTGGTCGCCTGCAGGTCGGCCGCCAGATTCGCCAGCCCGCGGGAAGGCAGCACCAGTTCCAGGTCGAGCATCAGGTTTTCGATGCGAACCGCCCGGAGAATCGTCTGCTCGCCTGCGCGCTCGACAAGGTGGCGCGCATGACGCGCGACCCCGCGAACTGGCGGCGGTCGCACGAACTGCAGCACCAGGTGGCCGAAATCCGGCGTAGCGATGACGTGGCGGGCGACCTTCGCCGCTGGAGCAGCGACCGGCTGATGAGCCACTACCAGGCCATCAGGCCTTGGTGCGAACTGATCCTCGGCAACCGCAATCCGATGTCCGCATTGGGCGAATGGACAGGCCGCAGCCTGCTGTTCCCGATGGAAAAGGTCTTCGAATGCTACGTGGAAGCCTGCCTGCGCCGAACCCTGCCAGCAGGCGCAAAGCTGAGGACACAGGCCGCGAGTCGATTCCTGGGGCGGCAAGGCGAACGACGCGTATTCCAGCTGAGGCCGGACTTCCTCGTCGAGCACGAGGGTGCCAGCTGGGTGGTCGACGCCAAGTGGAAACTCATCGATGGCACCGATGTCGCCAACAACCATGGCCTGGACCAAGGCGACTTCTACCAGCTCTTCGCTTACGGGAAGCGATACCTGCCCGCGAATGGAGGCCAGCTCGTCCTCGTGTATCCGGGGTGCGAAACGTTCCGGGAACCGCTGGAGACCTTCGATCTCGAGGATGGAATGCGGCTGGATGTAGTTCCGCTGGATCTCGAGACGGGCGGCCTGACTGCCTGGCCGTGCAGGATATCCTCGCCCGCATGTAGGCGCCGGACATCGCCGGCGCCGGGAGCACGCCCTTGATGCATCTCGACGCCGTCCAGACTCTAGCCCTCGCGGGACTCGCGCTGTTCCTAGGCTACGCGCTGTGCCGCGCGATCCCGGTGCTCGGCCGCTACAACCTGCCGCCGCCGGTGATCGGCGGGCTCGTGTTCGCGATCGTCGCGTGGATCGCGCACGGGCAGGGCACGACCGTGTTCGACATGGACACGTCGCTGCAGGCGCCGCTGATGATCGCGTTCTTCACCACGATCGGCTTCAACGCCAGCGTCCGCCTGCTGAAGGTGAGCGGCAGGCAGGTGATGGTGTTCCTCGCGCTGGCCTCGGTGTTCGCGGTTGCGCAGAACCTGCTCGGCATGGCGGTGGCGGTCGGATTCGGGCTGCCTCCGCTGTTCGGCGTGCTCGCGGGCTCGACCACGCTCACCGGCGGTCCGGCGACGGGCCTGGCGTTCGCGCCGCTGTTCGAGCAGGCCGGCATCCATGGCGCCGAGTCGGTCGCCGTGGCGGCGGCGATGGGCGGCATCGTGCTCGGCGGCCTGGCAGGCGGGCCGATCAGCACCTGGTTCATCCGCCGCTTCTCGCTGGTGTCCACGCGCCCCAACGACCATGTCGCCCCGCCGGAAGACGGCCCCGTCGTCGCGCTCACCGAAGCGCAACGCGAATACGGCGCGCTCAAGAGCATCGTCGCAATCCTCGTGGCGATGTGGATCGGCGCGTGGGTCAGCAAGGGCATCTCGTCGACCGGGGTCACGCTGCCCGCGTATGTCGGCGCGATGCTGGTCGGCGCGCTGGTGCGCAATCTCGATGACGCCACCGGCCGCATCGGCCTGTCGGTGCCGACGATCGAACTGATCGGCAACATCTGCCTCGCGTTGTTCCTCGCGGTCGCGCTGATGAACCTGAAATTGTGGGAACTTGCGGGGCTCGCGCTGCCGCTGGTCGTCAACCTCGGCCTGCAGCTGCTGATGGTCGCGGCGTTCTGCGTGGTCGTGTTCCGCAGGATGGGCCGCGACTACGACGCGGCGGTGATGGGCGGCGGCTTCGTCGGCTTCATGCTCGGCACCACCGCCAATGCGATGGCGGTGATGCGCACCCTGGTCGAACGCTACGGCGCGGCGCCGCGCGCCTTCCTCGTGGCGCCGCTGGTGGGCGCGTTCTTCATCGACTTCACGAACGCGCTGGTGATCACCGGCTTCATCAACCTCTTCCGCTGAAGCGGGGCATCCGGTGCCGCTGGCAATGCTTTACACATGTCACCCTGCGGAATAAGGTCAACAGGAGGATGGTGTGCAGGTCGCAGTCCGCGATCTGATCGGAGTCCGTCATGTCCCTTTCGCTGAAACCCCTTGGGCTGGCCGTCGCGCTGGCCCTGCTGGCCGGGTGCCACCCGTCGGCGCCCGCCGCCTCGACCGATGCCGCCACCACCCCCGATGCCGCCACCGCGCCGGCGCCGGCTGCGGAATCTCCGGCCCCGGCCGCCGCGACCACCGCCGCGGATGCCACGCCCGCCCCCGCCGCGCCGCAACTCCAGGCCGCGATGCGCGACCTGTGGCACGGCCACATCGTCCATGCGCGCGACTACGCGCTCGCCGTGCATGCCGGCGACAAGGCCGCCGCCAAGGCCGCCAACGATGCGGTCGTCGCCAACGCGAAGGACATCAGCAAGGCGGTCGGCGGCTTCTATGGCGACGCCGCCGGCGACGGCATGTTCAAGCTGCTCGGCGGCCACTGGGGCGCGGTGAAGGCGATGACCGACACGCGCGCGAAGAACGACAAGGCCGGTGCCGACAAGGCGATGGCCGACCTCACCGCGAACGCGGGCGAGATCGCGAAATTCCTCGCAGGTGCCAACCCCAACCTGCCGGAAGACACGGTGCGCGGCCTGCTGCTGGCGCATGGTGCGCACCACTCGCGCCAGATCGACCTGATCGATGCGGGGGACACCGCCGGCGAAGCCACCGAGTGGACGGCGATGCAGGCGCACATGGACATGATCGCCGATGCGCTGGCAGGCGCGATCGCCAAGCAGTTCCCGGACAAGGCGAGCTGAGGAGCGCATGACCCAGGGGCTCGCCCGTTTCGGCGACACCCAGCAGCGGCTGCTCCGGCAGCTGCTGCTGGCGCGCGAAGGCATCGGCGTCGAGGACCTGTGCGCCCGGCTGCGCGTGAGCCACAACGCGGTGCGACAGCACCTGACCGCGCTGACCGTGCGCGGCCTCGTCGAACGCATCGCGCCGGTGGCGACCGGCGGCCGTCCGCAGGCGCGCTATGCGCTCACCGCCGAAGGTCGCGAGCTGTTCCCGCGCAACTACGGCGCGATCGCCGCGGCGCTGGTCGCTCAGTTGCAGGCCAAGCTGGGCGAACAGGAAGTCGGCGCACTGCTGCAGGAACTCGGCGGCACCGTCGCCGCGACGCAGCCGCGCATGCAGGCCAGCGAGGGCGAGGCGCTCGCGCGCGAGCTCGCTCAGCGGCTCGACGCACTTGGCTACGAAGCGGTGCCGGCGCGCCATGGCGACGACTGGCAGGTGGAAGCGTTCAACTGCGTCTTCCACGGGCTGGCGAAACAGCACCCGCAGGTCTGCAAGTTCGACCTCGCCTACATGGAAGGCGTCACCGGCAAGCGCGTCCACCACATGGAATGCATCGTCCGCGGCGGCCACGTCTGCCGCTTCAAGCTGGGTTCGCACCGCGAGTAGAGCCGACCCATGGTCGGCTGGCGGCGACATCAGCCGACCATGGGTCGGCCCTACAATGGGGCCATGGACACCATGACCCCGTACCTGGACACCGTCGAACACGAGACGGGCCCGGCCCCGCGCTGGGCGGTGCTGTGGCTGCACGGCCTCGGCGCCGACGGCCACGACTTCGCGCCGATCGTGCCGGAACTGGCGAGGCCCGGATGGCCCGCGCTGCGCTTCGTGTTCCCGCATGCGCCGGTGCGCGCGGTCACGGTCAACAACGGCGTGCGCATGCGCGCGTGGTACGACATCCGCAACTTCAGCGCGGACGAACTCGGCGGCGGCGACCGCGCCGACAGCGCCGGCGTGCTCGAGTCCGTGGCCCAGGTCGAAGCGTTGGTGGCGCGCGAAGGCGAACGCGGCATCCCGCCGGAACGCGTCGTCCTCGCCGGCTTTTCGCAGGGTGGCGCGATCGCGCTGTCGGCGGGCCTGCGCCGCGTGCAGCCGCTGGCGGGCATCGTGGCGCTCTCGACCTACCTGCCGATGGCGCCGCAGGCCGCGCAATTCCTGCAGCACGCAGCGCTGCGGCAACCGGTCTTCATGGCGCATGGCAGCGGCGATCCGGTCGTTCCGTTGCGCGCCGGCGAGCACAGCGCGCAGGTGCTGCGTTCGCTCGGCTTCGCGCTGGAATGGCATGCGTACCCGATGGCGCATTCGGTCTGCGCCGAGGAGATCCGCGACCTCGGCGACTGGCTCACGCAACGCTTCGCCGCCGCCGCCGCCGCCGCCGCCGCCGCCGCCGCGACGGGCGTGGGCTGACGACGGGACGCGCGCGCATGGCCACGGGCAGCGAACGACGCAACGCGGCCGAACCCTGGCTTCCGGACCTCTGTCGCCTGCCGCGCCTGGCGACGCTGTTCGGCGTCGCCGAACTGGTGGTGCTGGTGCTGGCGCTGTCGCCGGACGGCGGCGTGCGCTGGACGCCGGAGCGCTTCGCGGTGGCGAGCGGCTTCGCGCTCTGGCTTGCGCTCACGATCGCGGTGGTGCTGTGCAGCGCGCGCCACGCGCTGTCGCGACTGCCGGTGCCGGTGGGTTCCGCGGCGGCGCTGGCGGCGGCGTTCACGGTCGCGCTCGCGGGCGCGGCGATCGTGTTCCAGCTCAACCTCGCGCTCGGTTACCACCTGCTCGCTGGAGGCGTGACGCTCGCGCGCTTCGCGTTCGGCAGCGCTGCGCTCGCGGTGCTGATCGCGGCGGTCGCGCTGCGCTACCTGTACGTGCTCGATGGCTGGCAGGCGCAGGTGCGCGCCTCGGCGCGCGCGCAGGCCGATGCGCTGCAGGCGCGGATCCGCCCGCACTTCCTGTTCAACAGCCTCAACGCGATCATCGGCCTGGTGCGGCGCGATCCGGTGGTGGCCGAGCACGCGCTGCTCGACCTGTCCGACCTGTTCCGCGCGGCGCTGGAGGCGGGCGAGGGCGCGGCCGCGTCGAACCTGCGCGGCGAAGTCGACCTGGCCGAACGCTATCTCGCGATCGAGGCCTTGCGCCTCGGTGCGCGCTTGCGCGTCGAGTGGCAACGCGAGGAGCCGCTGCCGTGGGATCTGCCGCTGCCGCGGCTCGTGCTGCAGCCGCTGGTGGAGAACGCGGTGCTGCACGGCATTTCGCGCCTGCCCGAAGGCGGCACGGTCGAAATCGCGCTGCGCGTGGACGCCGGCAGCTTGCGCATCGGCGTGTCGAATCCCGTGCCGGCCGCCGACGCGGGCGGCGGCGTGCCGGGCATCGCGGCGGTGGCGGGCGCACGCGGTGGCGCGGGCCATGCGCAGGCCAGCATCGGCCACCGCCTGGCGTATGCGTTCGGGTCGCGCGCCGGGCTGACCGCCGAGCGCGGCGCAGGCTACTATCGTTGCGAACTTCGCGTCCCGCTCGACGCGGCCCGGTCGCCATGAAGATCATCATCGCCGACGACGAACCCCTGGCCCGCGAGCGCCTGCGCCACCTGCTCGCGGACGCCGCCGACGTCGAGATCGTTGCCGAAGCCGGCGACGGGCTGGCGGTGCTGCACGCCTGCGCGGAACACGATCCCGACCTGGTGCTGCTCGACATCGCGATGCCCGGCATGGACGGGCTGGAAGTGGTGCGCCACCTCGCCGCGTTCGAGCCGCGCCCGGCCGTCGTGTTCTGCACGGCGTTCGACGCGCACGCGCTGACCGCCTTCGAGGCGCAGGCGATCGACTATCTGGTGAAGCCGGTGCGTGCGGAACGCCTCGCCGCCGCGCTCGAGCGCGTGCGCACCTTTGCCGCGGGACGCGCGCACGCCGGCGCCGGTGGCCGCGGCCGCGAGCGTTCGCACCTGTGCGCGCGCCTCGGCGGCAGCCTGCGCCTGATCCCGGTCGAGGACGTGCACTACCTGCAGGCCGAGGAGAAGTACGTCGTCGTCCACCATGCGCGCGGCCAGGACCTGGTGGAGGAGTCGCTGAAGGCGCTGGAGGAGGAGTTCGGCGAGCGCTTCGTGCGCATCCACCGCAACTGCCTGGTGGCACGGCACGAGTTGATGGAGCTGCGCCGCGACGGCGAAGGCCACGTGCGCGCGGTGCTGCGCCACGGCGCGCAGCCGCTCGAGGTCAGCCGGCGCTGCCTGCCTGCCCTGCGCAACCAGGTCCGCCTCCTGTAGGCGCGGCGCGGCGCACGCCGCGAAGGCGCCGGATCGCGGATAATGGCGGCCATGCAGCCGCTCCGCATCGCCACCCGCAAGAGCCCGCTCGCCCTCTGGCAGAGCGAACACGTCGCCGCGCGCCTGCGCGCCGCGCATCCGGGCCTGCAGGTCGAGCTGGTGCCGATGAGCACGCGCGGCGACCAGGTGCTCGATCGCTCGCTGGCCGCGATCGGAGGCAAGGGCCTGTTCCTCAAGGAGCTGGAGCTGGCGATGGCGCGCGGCGAGGCCGACTGTGCCGTGCATTCGCTCAAGGACGTGCCGATGGAACTCGAACCGGGCTTCGCGCTGGCCGCGATCCTGGCGCGCGCCGACCACGCCGACGCGTTCGTCGGCAACGATTTCGACGGCATCGATGCGCTGCCGCGCGGTGCGCGCGTCGGCACGTCGTCGCTGCGGCGGCAGGCGCAGCTGCGCGCGCGCCGGCCCGACCTCGAACTGCTCGACCTGCGCGGCAACGTCAACACGCGCCTCGCCAAGCTCGACGCCGGCGAGTACCACGCCATCGTGCTCGCGTGCGCCGGCCTGCAGCGGCTTGGTTTCGAATCGCGGATCCGCGCGCGCCTCGACGCGCCGGACTGGTTGCCGGCGCCGGCGCAGGGCGCGATCGCGATCGAGTGCCGCGACGGCGATCCGGCCGTACATGCCTTGTGCGCAGCGCTCGACGACGCGCCCACGCGCACCTGCGTCGAGGCCGAGCGCGCGATGAACCGCGCGCTGCACGGCAGCTGCCATGTACCTGTCGCCGCGCTTGCGCAGCTGGAAGAGGGCGGCGCGCGGATCGTGTTGCGTGGCCTGGTCGGTTCCGCCGCGGATGGCCGCATGGTCCGTGCCGAAGTCGCCGGTGCGGCCGCTGCGCCGGAGTTGCTTGGCGTGCAGGTCGCGCGCCGGCTCCTCGATGCCGGCGCCGGCGAATTTCTCTAGAACGAATAGCGGAGCTGCAACGAGCCTTGCGCCGCGGTGTCGTCCGCGGCGCTGTCGTGGCGCAGGTCGACGCTGGAACGCAGCGTCCAGTTCGATTCCAGCACGATGTCCAGCGACATCATGTTGCGCACGTAGGTGTCGCCGCGGCCGGTCTCGACGCGCACCTGCTGCTCCAGCCGCGCGCGATCGCCGAGCCGCTGCAGCCAGCGCAGGCTCCCGCGCGCGACCGGGCCGATGTGGCCGATGCCGTCGTCGGCGTAGGGTTGCAGGCGATAGCCGCTGCCGACTTCGATGCTCAGCTGTGTTTCCGGGTCGCGGATCGCGTCGATGCCGTAACGCGTGCCCAGGCGTGCATTGCTGCTGTAGTTCGAGGTCCATTCGCGGCGCGTGGCCGGGGCGTAGAGGAAGCCGCGTTGCGCCGGCAGGCCGCGCCGGAGCGAAAACGGGTTGCGGCGAGCGGGCAGCGGCGTCGCCGCGAGCTGCCAGCCGTCCTGCAGGCAGCGCAGCGTGTAGCAGGGGCGCTGCAGCGACACGTCGCCGGCGAGGATGGCGATGGCCGCCGGCGTGTCCGGCGCCTGCGGGAACGGCTGCACGAACACCGGGGGCATGAACACCGCGAGCCAGAAGGCGCCGGGCATGTCAGTAGTACAACGTCACGACGTGACGCGCCTGGGCGAAGAACAACCAGCGTTCGACGAAGGCGCCGGCCAGCGCCGCGATCGCAGCGGTCCACAGCCAGGCCGCCGGCGCGATGCCGGGCACGCGCCCGGTCGCGAGCAGGCACGCGATCGGCGCGATCGCGAACAGCAGCAGCGCGAGCCCGCGCAGGCGCTGCGCATGCGCGCGCGCGACGACGAAGGCCATCTCGCGCGTGATGTAGTTGGCCTCCGTGTTCGGCCGTTCGAACACGGACACCGTGCGGCCCGGCAGGCCCACCGCGTCGCCACGCGTGGCCGGAAGCGCCGCGGCATCGATCGAACGCCAGTAGTGCAGCTTCAGCGCGCCCAGCGCGGCGGCGAGGAACAGCAGCGCCTTGGCGGCGATCGGGGACGGGACGCGACCCGCCTGCGACGCGTCGAGCGCGGCCAGCAGCAGGCCGCCGCACAGCAGCGCGAAACCGAGGTAGCCCGGCAGCACCAGGCGATGGCCCCAGGCCGGGATCGGCTTCAGCGAGGCATAGATCATCGCGGTGCAGATGACCGTGGCCAGCGCGCAGGCCAGCAGCGCCAGTGCCACGGCGATGCCCCTGGCGCCGTATGCGTCGGGTTCGCCGAGCGCACTCGGGCCGAGCATCGCCGGCAGCAGCATTGCCGCGAACAGCAGCGCCGGCACGTAGGCCAGCACCGCGGCCACGCCTTCGCGCGACAGCCAGGATGTGCGCCATTGCGAGAACGCGCGCCACGCGCGCATCGGCTTGCCGAGATGCCAGAACGAAGCGATCAGCCCCGCCGTGGCCATCACCAGCGCGAGCAGCGTCGCGACCAGCAGCGTGCGCGGCGCGGCGTTGCCGCCCAGCGCGGCGAGCGCGGCCCAGCACAGCAGCCCGTAGCCGGCGCCGGACAGCGTGGTGAAGAAGATCACGGACAGGGCGGGATGCATGCGGTCAGCGCCTCAGGATGCGGTCGAGCCACTTGAGCGGATTCGCCGCCTGCGCGTTGGCGAACGTGCCTGCATCGCTGCGATCGTCGCGCGCGCCGTCGTTGCCGTCGCCGCCACCCGCGCGTCGCGGCCGGGGCGGCAGGTACTTGTTGGTCGGCCGATAACCGAATTCCGGCATCAGGTCGACCCCGCTGCGCGCCGCCACCAGCTTCGACACGTCCGACTCCGGATCGCCGAGGTCGCCGAAATGCCGCGCCCGGCTCGGGCAGGCCTGCACGCAGGCCGGCTGGCGATCGGCTTCGTCGAGGTTTTCGTTGTAGATGCGGTCCACGCACAGCGTGCACTTCTTCATCACGCCTTCGACCGGGCTGTACTCGCGGGCGCCGTACGGGCAGGCCCAGCTGCACAGCTTGCAGCCGATGCACTTGTCCTCGTCGACGAGCACGATGCCGTCCTCGGCGCGCTTGTAGCTGGCGCCGGTCGGGCACACGGTGACGCAGGCCGGCGTCTCGCAGTGCAGGCACGAGCGCGGGAAGTGCAGGGTCATCGCCGGCTGCGGCGTTTCGTTCGTGCCCCCGCATCCGGCCGGCTCGGCGGCGACTTCGTAGCTGTGGACGCGGTTGAACCACACGCCGTCCGGCGCCTTGCCGTAGGGATCGCTGTCGGTCAGCGGGCCGGCGATGCCGCCCGCATTCCATTCCTTGCAGCTCACCGCGCAGGCGTGGCAGCCGACGCAGGTGTCGAGGTCGATGACGAGGCCGAGCTTCTTCTTCGACGGCGGCGGCAACGCGGTCACGGACGCTCCTTGCGCTGGCGGCGCGGCGTTTCGGGCGCGGACTGGCTGCGGTGTTCTTCATTGCGGAAGCGCGCGCCGTAGCGCAGCGGGCGATCGTCGGCTGCGGCGTACGCGAGCGGCGGCAGTTGCGGCGCGCTTTCGCCAGCCGCGCCGCCGACCGCGGCGGCATGATCGTCGCCGACGGCGCCCGCATGGGCGACGGGCCGGATCGCCACGCGCAGGTCGAACCACGCCGCCTGGCCGGTCACCGGATCGGCATTCGCGTAATCGCCGCGCGGCGTCAGGTCCGAGATCAGCGGATTGAGCAGGAAGCCCTTGCGCGACTCCGGCGCGTCGGCCGACAGGCGCCAGGCCTTGCTGCGCTTGCCGATCGCGTTCCAGCTCCACACCGTGTCGGGCTGCACGTTCGCGGCGAATTTCGCCTGCACGCGGATCGTGCCGTTGTGCGAGGACACCTCGATCCAGTCCTCGTCGGCGAGGCCGTATTTCGCGCCCGTGTCTGGATGCAGGTACAGGAAGTTGCGCGCCGCGATCTGCCGCAGCCACGCGTTCTGCGAGCCCCAGGCGTGGTACATGAACATCGGCCGCTGCGTCACCGCGTTGAGCGGGAAGGCCTCGCGCGACGTCTGGTCGTGCTCGAACGGCTCGTACCAGATCGGCAGCGGATCGAAGTACTGCGCCACGCGCGCGCGGTCGCGCTCCGGTGGCTGCACCGGGCCATGGCCCTGCGCGGCCAGCCTGAATTTCTGCAGCGGCTCGGCGTAGAGCTGCAGCACGATCGGCGCGGTCGAGCCGACGAAGCCGAAGCGCTGCGCCCATTCGAGGTAGCCGCGGTTGGCCATCTTGAAATAGCGCGCGTGCTCCGGGATTTCCTCGCGCCAGAAGTTGCCGTTGGCGATGTAGCGCTCGAGCTGCTCCGGGTTGGGCGCGCCCTTGCCATGCGATTCGCCCTCGGCGCCGCGCCAGCCGGCGAGCAGGCCGACGCCGGGCGCGCGCTCGTGGCGCACGATGTAGTCGGCGTAGTCGCGGTACTTCGGCGAGCCGTCGGCTTCGACCATGCCGGGCAGCTTCAGCCGCGCACCGAGATCGAGCAGCACCGACTGGAAGCCGCGCACGTCACGCACGCCGCCGCCGGGCACCGGCTGCGCCGCCGCGTCCAGTACCGGATGCCGGATCGCGTCGGCCACGCCGTCCGCGTCGGAAATCGGGCGGTCGAGCAGGCTGATCGCGTCGAAGCGCTCGAGATAGGTCGTGTCCGGCAGCACCAGGTCCGCGTACGCCACCGTCTCCGACGCATATGCGTCGGAGTAGATGATGCGCGGGATGCGGTACTCGCCGCTTTCGTCCTTGTCGGTGAGGAAGCGCAGCGTCTCGCGCGTGTTCATCGCCGAGTTCCAGCCCATGTTGGCCATGAACATCAACAGGGTGTCGATCTTGCGCGGGTTGCCCGCCCAGGCGTTGCGCAGCAGCGTGTGCATCATGCCGTGCGCGGCCAGCGGATACCCCCACGAGAACGCGTGGTCGATGCGGCGCGGGTTGCCTTCCGCATCCACCAGCAGGTCTTCCGGCCCGTGCACGAAGCCGAGCGGGCCGGCGTCGAGCGTGCCGTCCTCGCGCCGCGTGCGTCCCGGCCGGTTCGGCAACGGGATCGGCTTGGGGTAGGGCGGCTGGTAACGGAACGAGCCGGGCGCGTCCACCGCGCCGAGCAGCAGCTGCAGCAGGTGCAGCGCGCGGCAGGTGTGGAAGCCGTTGCTGTGCGCGCTGATCCCGCGCATGGCGTGCATCGCCACCGGCCGGCCGACCATCTCCGCATGCTCGCGGCCCCAGGCATCGGTCCAGGCGACGGGCAGCGACAGCTTGCTGTCGAAGGCGGCGGCCGCGAGTTCGCGCGCGATGCGCCGGATCGTGTCGGCCGGCACGCCGCAGCGTTCGCTCACCGCGTCCGGCGAATATTGCGCATCGAGGTAGCGCTCGGCGACGAGCTGGAACACCGGCACCGCGCGGCGCCCGTCCGGCAACGTGTATTCGCCGACGACCGCGGGCGAGATGTCGATCGCGCCCGCGTCCACCGCCGCGTCGGTGTTGCGGTCGATGCACAGCGGCCGGCCTTCCGCATCGCGCGCGAACAGGCCGTCGTCGGCGCCGCCGGGATTGTGCAGCACCAGCCAGTGCGCGTTCGCGTAGCGCACGAGGTAATCGAGGTCGATGCGGTCGCTGCGCAGCAGCTCGTGCACCAGCGCGAAGGCGAGCAGCCCGTCGGTGCCGGGCCGGATGCCGATCCATTCGTCCGCGATCGCGCCATAGCCGCTGCGCACCGGATTCACCGCCACGATCTTGGCGCCGCGCGCCTTGAGCTTGCCGAGGCCGAGCTTGATCGGGTTCGAGTCGTGGTCCTCGGCCACGCCCCACAGCATCAGGTACTGCGTGTGCTCCCAGTCCGGCTCGCCGAATTCCCAGAACGAACCGCCGATCGTGTAGATGCCGCCCGCGGCCATGTTGACCGAGCAGAAGCCGCCATGCGCCGCATAGTTGATCGTGCCGAACTGCTGCGCCCACCAGCCGGTGAGCGCCTGCGACTGGTCGCGGCCGGTGAAGAACGCCAGGCCGTCGGGGTCGTTCGCGCGCAGCGGCGCCAGCCACGAGGTCGCCAGCTGCAGCGCCTCTTCCCACTCGATCTCGCGGAATTCGCCGGAGCCGCGCTCGCCCACCCGCAGCAGCGGCTTTTCCAGACGCGCCGGCGAGTAGTGCTGCATGATCCCGGCCGAGCCCTTCGCGCAAAGCACGCCCTGGTTGACCGGGTGGTCCGGGTTGCCCTGGATGTAGCGGACGCGACCGTCCTTCAGCCACACCTTGATGCCGCAGCGGCAGGCGCACATGTAGCAGGTCGTGGTCTTCACCTCGTCGCCCGGGGAGGGGGAGGTGTTGAGCTTCGGCTCGTGCATCGGGGCATTGTGCATGGCGGCCCCGGCTCGCGCCATAATCCGCCCATGGACCGCTACGAACGCATCATCGCCCTGCACCGCATCCTGCGCGGCGCCCGCTACCCGGTCACCGTGCCGCGGCTCCAGGAGGAGCTGGGCTGCTCGCGCGCCACCGTCTACCGCGACCTGGCCTTCCTGCGCGACGCGCTGATGGCGCCGGTGGTCGGCGACGGCGATGCCGGGTTCCGCTACGACCCGAGCGAGGGCGACCGCTTCGAGCTGCCCGGCCTGTGGCTCAACTCCGAGGAACTGCACGCGCTGCTCGCCGCGCAGCAGCTGCTGTCGCGCAGCGGCGGCGGCATGCTCTCGAACGCGCTGGCGCCGCTGCAGCAGCGGATCGAGAAGCTGCTCGACGAGCATTCCGGCGGCGGCAAGCGCTGGCCGGTCGAGCGCGTCCGCGTCATCCCGCACCGCACCCGCAAGATGGACGAGGCCGCGTTCCGCATCGTCTGCTCGGCGGTGCTGGAGCGCCGCCAGCTCGTGTTCGAATACCGCGCGCGTTCCACCGGCGAGAAGACGAAGCGCACGGTGTCGCCGCAGCGCATCACCCACTACCGCGACAACTGGTATCTGGACGCCTGGGACCACGAACGCGAGGGCCTGCGCAGCTTTTCCGTGGACCGCATCGGCAACGCGCGCATGCTCGACGCGGAAGCGCGCGACATCGACGAGGACACGCTCAACGCGCATCTTTCCGGCAGCTACGGCATTTTTTCCGGCGCGCCGAAGGGCTGGGCCACGATCGTGTTCAACGAGCGCGCCGCGCGCTGGGTCGCCGACGAGCACTGGCACTCGCAGCAGCAGGGCCGCTACCTGCCGGACGGGCGCTACGAGCTGAAGGTGCCGTACAGCAATGCACGCGAGCTGCTGATGGACGTGCTGCACTACGGCAGCGACGCCGAGATCACCGAGCCGCCGTCGCTGCGCGAGCAGGCACGCTCGCTGCTGCAGCTCGCGCTGGCGAACTACGAGCGCTGAGCGCGCGCGCCGCCGGGCCATGGTCGATTCCAGCGCCGAGGGCAAGGCTCCTCCGAACGCCCGCCGCGGCGAGAAGGTCGCGCTCGTCCTCGGCGCCGGTGGTGCGCGTGGCTTCGCCCAGATCGGCGTGATCGAGGCGCTGGAGGCGC
This sequence comes from uncultured Lysobacteraceae bacterium, assembly GCA_946482565.1. The sequence continues at coordinate 27,023 of CAMLSB010000010.1, forward strand.
GCGGCCTCGACGTGGTCGCGGTGTCCGGCTCCTCCAGCGGCGCGCTGGTCGGCGGCATCTATGCGGCGGGCAAGCTCGCCGAATTCCGCGAACAGCTGCTGCGCATGGACCGCAACCATTTCCTGCGCCTGCTCGACCCGGGCCTCGGCCTGGCCGGCCTGCTGCGCGGCGAGCGCCTGGTCGCGGCGATGCGCGAAGTGGTGGGCAATCCGCCGATCGAATCGCTGCCGAAGCTGTTCACCGCGGTAGCGGTGGACCTGCAGCGCCAGCGCGTCGTGTGGTTGCGCAGCGGGCCGTTGTGGGATGCGTTGCGCGCTTCGTTCGCGATCCCCGGCCTATTCACTCCGCACGAAGTCGATGGACGCTTGCTGGTCGACGGCGGTTTGCTGGCGCCGCTGCCGATCACCGCGACGCGCCTGTCCGGTGCGCATCGGCTGGTCGCGGTCGACATGCACAGCTGGCCGGAGCGGCCACCGGGGCATCCCGCGCAGCCGGGTCCGTCGCAGATGCCTGGGCCGGCGAATCCGGAGGAACACGAAGGCTGGCTGGAGCGCGTCGGCGACTGGATCGGCAGCCACGTCGGCCACGGTCGCGATGACGAGGGTCGGCACGATGGCGACGCGGACCGGGGTCTTCCGACCGGCCGCACGGCGATCGGCCTGGTCGAGCTGATGTCGCGCGCGCTCGACACGATGCAGGCGCAGATCGCGCGGGTCGAGCTCGCGCTAGATCCGCCGGAACTGGTGATCCGGATCCCGCGCGATGCCTGCCAGTTCTACGAGTTCTGGCGCGCGGCCGAACTCATCGACATTGGCCGGGCCGAGGCCGAGAAGGCCCTCGACGCGGCCGGGTACTGACGCCGCCGCCGCGCCTGCGGCCCGCGGCGCCGCGG
>CAMLSB010000011.1 GCA_946482565.1 uncultured Lysobacteraceae bacterium
GGCACCGCCCGCACCGCCTGCCGCCCCGCCCGCGCCGCCGGCCCCGCCCTCGGCCCCCGTCGGCATGCGCATGCCGCCGCCTCCGCCGCCGCCCGCTGCCCCGGCGCCACCTGTGCCGCCTGCGCCGCCCGTCAACTGAAACGAAAGCGCCGGCCCAGGGCCGGCGCTGCTCCATTGCAATCCGGGGCGGGCCCGGGCCCGTCGCGCGCTCAGCGCGCGGTCGCGGCCTCGACGCGCTTCCAGGCCGCGGCATCGAGGCGCTCCAGCAACGCGGGCGCCTCGAGGTTCTCGCGCAACTGCTCGACGCGCGACGCCCCGAGCATCACCGTCGACACGTTCGGGTTGCGCAGGCACCAGGCGATCGCGAGCTGCGACGGTGCAACCCCGAGCTCGCGCGCCAGCAGGGTGAAGCGGCGCGCGCGCTCGATCCGGTGCTCGGCGGGATCGCCGACCACCATCTTCTGCAGCCACGCGTAGCCTTCGCGCGCGAGCCGGCCGTCGCCATGCACGCCGCTCGCATACTTGCCCGTCAGCAGGCCGGAGGCCAGCGGCGACCAGATCGTGGTGCCCATGCCGTACTCGGCGTACAGCGGCGCGTACTCGCGCTCCACGCGCTCGCGGTGCAGCAGGTTGTACTGCGGCTGCTCCATCGTCGGCGGCTGCAGGTTGCGCAGGCGCGCGATCTTGTGCGCCTCGCGGATCTGCGCGGCCGACCATTCCGACGTGCCCCAGTACAGCACCTTGCCCTGCTGCACGAGGCCATCCATCGCGCGCACGGTTTCCTCGATCGGCGTATCGGGATCGGGGCGATGGCAGAAATACAGGTCGAGATAGTCGACGCGCAGGCGCTGGAGCGCATCGTGGCACGCGTCGACGATGTGCTTGCGCGACAGGCCCTTCTGCGTCGGGCGCGGCTCCTTCGCCGAGCCGAAGTACACCTTGCTCGAGACGCAGTAGCCGTCGCGCGGCAGGCGCAGGTCGGCGATCGCGTCGCCCATCACCCGCTCGGCCTCGCCGCTGGCGTAACCCTCGGCGTTGTCGAAGAAGTTGACGCCGCTGTCCCAGGCCAGCGCGATCATCTCGCGCGCGGCGTTGCGGTCGACCTGGTTGCCGAAGGTGACCCACGCGCCGAACGACAATGCCGAGAGTTGGAGGCCGGAGGATCCGAGGCGGCGGTATTGCATGGCTGTAGCAGGCATGGCAGTGGCAGCAGGCATGGCGGTAGAACCTCAGAAGCCGGAGAAGAGGAAATCGATCGCCGCGAGGATCGTGGCGCGTTCGCCGGACAGATCGCCCTCGAACCCGCCGAGGTCGGCGAGTTCCATTGCGCCCATCAACGGCGTCGCCATGACGTGTGGCTTGTTGCCGAGCGAGATCGTCGGCGTCAACGGAGGCATGGCGGCAATGGCATGACCCGCCGGAACCAGCGGGACGACAACGCGGGTTCCGGTTTCGGAAATCAGTTCGCTCTGCAGATTGAGCAGGAGCGGGTAGACCGCCCGCGTTGCGGCATTGCGATTGCGGTAAACGCCGAACTGCAGCATCAGCGCTTGCGGAACATCGGGCTGAGCACGCCGTGCTCGGCAACCCAGACGTTATAGGCGGCGATGGCGTCGCGGTTTTCCGCCAGCCATGCTTCGCCCTTGCGGGCGCGGACTTCCGCTTCGAGCGCGCGCTCGAACGTCGCGGAGAGGTTGATATCCAGCGCCTTGGCCTGGTCGAGCAACTCGGCGTTGACGCTCAGGTTGGCGGCGCGCTTCAGGTAGCCGGCGCGGTCTTCCTTCATGCGCATGGCGGACTCCCGCAGGGTCTATGCGCATTGAATATGCGCATGACGGTCGCGCATGTCAAGCAGTGGCCAGGCCAATGAAAAGGCCGCCCGGAGGCGGCCTTTTCGGTGGGGCGTTGGCGGCCTGGGGAGCCGACCATGGGTCGGCTCTACGCGAGGCGCTTCGCGATCGCGGCGCCAAGGTCGCCCGGGGACTTCACCGTGGTGACGCCCGCCTTCTCCATCGCGGCGAACTTGCCCTCGGCCGTGCCGGCGCCGCCGGACGCGATCGCGCCCGCGTGGCCCATGCGCTTGCCCTTCGGCGCGGACGCGCCGGCGATGAAGCCCACCACCGGCTTGGTCACGTGCTTCGCGATGAACTCGGCCGCTTCCTCTTCGGCGCTGCCGCCGATCTCGCCGACCATGATGATGCCCTGGGTCTGCGCGTCGGCCTGGAACAGCTTCAGGCAGTCGATGAAGTTCAGGCCGTTGATCGGATCGCCGCCGATGCCGATCACCGTCGACTGGCCGAGGCCGGCGTCGGTGGTCTGCTTCACGGCTTCGTAGGTCAGCGTGCCCGAGCGCGACACGATCGCGACCTTGCCCGGCATGTGGATGTGGCCCGGCATGATCCCGATCTTGCACTCGCCGGGAGTGATGATGCCCGGGCAGTTCGGGCCGACCAGCACGGCGTCCGGATAGCCCTTCAGCGTGTTCTTGACGCGCAGCATGTCGAGCACCGGGATGCCCTCGGTGATCGCGACGATCACCTGGATGCCCGCCGCGGCGGCTTCGAGGATCGCGTCGGCCGCATACGGCGGCGGCACGTAGATGACGGAGGCATCGGCGCCGGTCGCGGCGACGGCCTGGGCGACGGTGTCGAACACCGGCAGGCCGAGGTGCGTGGTGCCGCCCTTGCCCGGCGTGACGCCGCCGACGACCTGGGTGCCGTACTCGAGCATCTGCTCGGCGTGGAAAGTGCCCTGGGTACCGGTGAAGCCCTGGACGATGACCTTGGTGTTCTTGTTGACCAAAACGCTCATGGTGGATTCGTGTCCTTGGCTCAGGCGGCGTTCTTGACGGCGGCGACGGACTTCTTCGCGCCGTCGTTGATGTCGTCGGCGGGGATGATGGCGAGGCCGGAGTTCTTCAGCAGCGCCTTGCCCTCGGCCACGTTCGTGCCTTCCAGGCGCACGATCACCGGCACCTGCACGCCCACTTCCTTGACCGCGGCGATGATGCCCTCGGCGATCATGTCGCAGCGGACGATGCCGCCGAAGATGTTGACGAAGATCGCCTTCACCTTGTCGCTCGACAGGATCAGCTTGAACGCCTCGGTCACGCGCTCCTTGTTGGCGCCGCCGCCGACGTCGAGGAAGTTCGCGGGCTCGCCGCCTTCCAGCTTGATCACGTCCATCGTCGCCATCGCCAGGCCCGCGCCGTTGACCATGCAGCCGATGTTGCCGTCCATGGTCACGTAGTTGAGGTCGTACTGGCTGGCGCGCACCTCGGTTTCGTCTTCCTGGCGGATGTCGCGCATCGCGGCCAGGTCGGGGTGGCGGAAGGTGGCGTTGTCGTCGGAGTTGACCTTGCCGTCGAGCACCGCGAGGTTGCCGTCGGTCATGATCGCCAGCGGATTCAACTCCACCAGCGCCAGGTCCTTCTCGTTGAACAGCTTGAACAGGCCCAGCATGATCTTCGTGAGCTGGCCGACCTGCTTCGCGTTGAGGCCCAGGGCGAAGCCCATGTCGCGGCACTCGTACGGCTGCAGGCCCTGCACGTAGTTCACGTGCAGCGTCTTGATCGCGTCCGGGTTCTCCTCGGCGGTCTTCTCGATCTCGACACCGCCCTCGGACGAGGCGATGAAGGTGATCGACTTGGTCGAACGGTCGACCAGCACCGAGAGGTACAGCTCCTTGGCGATGTCGGTCGCCTGGGTCACCAGCACGCTGTCGATCGGCAGCGCGACGCCGGCGGACTGGTAGGTCTCCATCTTCGTGCCGAGCATGCCCTTGGCGTACTCGCGCACCTGGTCGAGCGTCTTCGCGAGCTTGACGCCGCCGGCCTTGCCGCGGCCGCCTGCATGGATCTGCGCCTTCACTACCCAGAAGTCACCACCGATCGCCTTGGCCGCGTCCACGGCCTCCTCGGGGGTGCGGGCGACGCGCCCGGGCGGCACCGCGATGCCGTAGTCGTTGAAGAGCTGCTTGGCCTGGTATTCGTGGAAGTTCATCGATCGTCCGGCAGGAGTGGGGGCCCCGAGGGGTAGGCAGACAACTGAGCCCCCCATTGTACGCCCGTGCCGGGCCGGGGCCCGGGGTGGTACCGTCGGGGCGCTTCCAAGGGGTTCCAGGGCAGACAGAATGGGCGACAACGGCATCGCCGCGGCGCAGTACCGCGACCTCTACTTCTACAGCCTGTATCGCGTGCTCGAGGCCGGGCTGCTGGTCCTGATCCTGTTCGGCCCGATCAGCGAGCTGGTGCCCTCCCCCGCGTACCCCCTGCTGGGCAAGGCGACGTCCCTCGCCTACGTCGCGCTTGCGCCGATCCTGCTGTTCTGGGCGATGCGGAAGGTCGCGCTGCGCTGGCAGGTGCTGGCCGGGATCCTGGTCGACGTCACGGTCGCCATGCTGGCGATCCACGCGATCCCGTCGGCGGCCTCGGGCGTCGCACTGATGCTGGTGTTCAACGTCGGCGCCACCGCCATGCTGCTGCCGTTGCGCTTCGGCCTGGCCGGTGGCGCTCTGGCCGGCGCGGCGATGATCGCCGAGTACGTGTGGGCCTACCTGGGCTTCGCCGCTTCCGCCACGGACCGGCCGCTGGCCGAGCCGCTGATGTTCGCGGTGAGCTTCCTGTCCATCGCGATGCTGTGCTACCTGCTCGGCCGCCAGTTGCGCGAGAGCCAGGCGCTGGCGGAGCGACGCGGCGGCGAACTCGCCGACATGGCCACGGTCAACGAGCTCATCATCCGCCGCATGCGCACCGGCGTGCTGCTGGTGGATGGCGACGGCTACATCCGCCTCGCGAACGAAGCGGCGCTGTTGCAGCTCGGCGACCACGGCGGCGACCGCCGCCTGGCGAGCCTGTCGCCGCCGCTGGCCGAACGGCTGGCGAGCTGGCGCCGCACCGGCACCAGCAACGACACGCCGCTGGAAGTCGGCGCCGACCGCGTGGGCGTGCTGCCGCGCTTCGTGCGCCTGTTCGCGCACGATGCCGCCGCGCTCGTGTTCCTCGACGACACTTCGCTCGTCTCGCGCCGCGCCGAGTCGCTGACGCTGGCCACCCTCGGCCGCTTCTCCGCCAGCCTCGCCCACGAGATCCGCAACCCGCTGGCCGCGATCAACTACGCCACGCAACTGCTGCAGGAATCGACAGCGCTGGACGACGGCGACCAGCGCCTGCTCGAGATCATCCACGCGCAGTGCCAGCGCACCAATGGCATCGTCGAAAGCGTGCTCGGCCTGGCCCGCCGCGAGCGCGCGAGCGCCGACAACGTGGACCTGGGCGCGTTCGTGCGGCGCTTCGTCGACGACTACAAGCAGATGCTGCCGCCGGAAGCGGGCACCCTCGAAGCCGTCGGAACGGCGCGCCAGCACGGGCTGGTGGACCCGCGCCACCTGCAGCAGGTGTTGACCGTGCTGGTGCAGAACGCGCTGACGCACGGCCACCGCGCCGCCGATCCGGCGCGCGTTTCGGTCGTCGTCGGCGAGGCCGACGGCCGCCCGGTCATCGACGTCTGCGACGCCGGCCCCGGCATTCCGGAAGACGTCCGCGCCCAGCTGTTCCGCCCGTTCTTCACCACCTCCGAGCACGGCACGGGCCTTGGCCTCTACATCGCCCGCGAGCTGTGCGTGGCCAACGAGGCCACCCTGGAATACGTGCCGCGCGCCGAGGGCGGCTGCTTCCGCATCGGGCTGCCGGACGCGCACGCGATGCTGCCGGCGTAGCGCCGGAGCCGGCGCTTCCGCTAATGTGAAGGCCATGAGCGAAGCCACGAGCGCCCCCGCCCCCAGCGCCCCCGCCCCCAGCGCGCTCATCGTCGACGACGAGCACGACATCCGCGAACTGCTGGTGCTCACCCTGGGCCGCATGGGCCTGCGCACCGACACCGCCGCGAACCTCGCCCAGGCGCGCGCGCAACTCGCGCGCAACCGCTACGACCTGTGCCTGACCGACATGCGCCTGCCGGACGGTTCCGGCATCGACCTCGTCGCCGAGATCTCCACCAACCACCCCGACACGCCGACGGCGATGATCACCGCCTACGGCAACGTCGAGGCCGCGGTCGAAGCGCTGAAGGCCGGCGCGTTCGACTTCGTCAGCAAGCCGGTCGACATCCACGTGCTGCGGCGGCTCGTCAGCCACGCGCTCGACCTGGGCCAGCGCAAGCGCGAGGAGGCGCCGCAGGGCATCGCGCGCCTGCGCGGCGATTCGCCGGCGCTGCAGGCGCTGCGCGCCACCGTCGCCAAGGTCGCGCGCAGCCAGGCGCCGATCGCCATCGCCGGCGAATCCGGTGTCGGCAAGGAGCTCGTCGCGCGCACCATCCACGCCGAGGGCGGCCGCGCCAAGGGCCCGTTCGTGCCCGTCAATTGCGGCGCGATCCCGGCCGAGCTGATGGAAAGCGAGTTCTTCGGCCACAAGAAAGGCAGCTTCACCGGCGCCCACGCCGACAAGGCAGGCCTGTTCCAGGCGGCCGACGGCGGCACCCTGTTCCTCGACGAGATCGGCGAGCTGCCGCTTCCGATGCAGGTGAAGCTGCTGCGCGCCATCCAGGAGAAATCGGTACGCCCGGTCGGCGGCCAGGCCGAAGTCCCGGTGGACGTGCGCATCCTCAGCGCCACGCACAAGGACCTGGCCGCGCTCGTCGCCAACGGCAGCTTCCGCCACGACCTCTACTACCGCATCAACGTGATCGGCCTGCGCGTGCCGCCGCTGCGCGAGCGCCGCGACGACCTGCCGCAGCTGGCCGCCGACATCCTCGCCCGCCTGTCCGCGGAACAGGGCCGCGGCGCGCCCGTGCGCCTCGGCGACGACGCGCTGGCAGCGCTGATGGCGTATCCGTTCCCGGGCAACGTGCGCGAGCTGGAAAACATCCTCGAGCGGGCGCTGGCGCTGGCCGACGGCGACGCGATCGCGGCGGCCGACCTCGCGCTGCCGACCGTAGAGCCGACCCACGGCCGGCTCCCGTCCATGGACAACGCCGCGCATGCCGCACCCATGCCGTCGCCCTCCCCGGCGACGACCGCACCCGCAGGCGGCGGCGCGCTTCCCAGCTACATCGAGGACCTCGAGCGCAAGGCCATCGAGGAAGCACTCCAGGCCAACCGCTACAACAAGACAAAGGCCGCGGCGTCACTGGGGATCACGTTCCGGGCCCTGCGGTACAAGCTGAAGAAGCTCGGGATCGACTGAGCGGCGCGAACACGGCGTCCCGGCGTCATTCCCGGATCAATCGTTCCTTGCGGAGCAAGCGCTCCGTGCGCATGACATGCACGATGAAGACGGTACGGTCGTCATGGCGATAGAAGATGCGGCAAGGCGGTTCCACGATCTGGCGATAACGGGATCCACCGAGCTCACCCGGACGGCTGCCGCTGTCCGGATGATCGGCAAGCTGCCCGACATGGTGGAAGATCCGCGCGACAAGCGCCGACGCCGCGGCCGGGCTTTCGAGCGCCACGTAATCGGCAATCGCATCCAGGTCCGCGAGGGCGGGTTCCGACCAGACTATTTCAGCCATCGGGCGAGGCGCTTCCTGGCCTCCGCCTGCGTCGCCGTGCGTCCCTCGGCAATCGCCTGCTCGCCACGGGCAATGCCTTCCAGAATCGCCATGCGCTGCTGCATGAGCTCGTAAGTCTCGACGTCCAGGAGATATGCGCTCGGCAGGCCATGCTGGGTGATGAGGATGGGTTGCTTGTCCCGCTCGATGTCGGCGAGCAGCTCCGTGGCCTGGCGCTTGAGCGTGGTGACGAGTTCGGTGCGCATGCGAGTGACACTAAAGTATCACTCGCGGGTCCGCAAGCCTCCGCTCGCCTGAAGCGATTTCTACACCCGAATCCGATTCAGGGGTAGGCGGTTACCGCCGGTATCGGCGGCCTGTAGGATGGTCGCGGGGATCCTGCACTGGCGGAACGAATGAACGACGAGCCGGACGGGCGCGCCGACGCGGCGCCCGCGCAAGGCGCACGCGCGCCCGCGCATGCGCTACCGTTCCGCAAGGACATCGAGGGACTGCGCGCTGTCGCGATCCTGCTCGTGGTCTGCGCGCACGCCGGGGTGCCGTGGCTCGCAGGCGGGTTCGTCGGGGTGGACGTGTTCTTCGTCCTGTCGGGCTACCTGATCACCGGGTTGCTCCTGCGCGAATTCGACGCGCGCGGCCGCATCGACCTCGCGGCGTTCTACGCGCGCCGCATCCAGCGCCTGCTGCCGGGCCTGCTGCTGGTCGTGGCCTGCACGGCGCTGGCGGCGATCGTCTTGCTCGCACCGTTCGAGCAGGTGCCACAGGCCCGGGCGGCCGCGGCCGCGACGACCTGGACCAGCAACTTCTGGTTCGCGCTGCAGAAGCTCGACTACTTCGGCCCCGCCGCCGATACCAATCTGTTCCTGCACACCTGGTCGCTCGGCGTCGAAGAACAGTTCTACCTGCTGTGGCCGGCGTGGATGCTGTTCCTGCTCGGCGCGTGGGGCTGGCAGGGGCTCGAGCGCAAGCATCGCCGTCTCGCCGGCGGCATGGTCGGCACCGTGCTCGTCTGCCTGCTGCTTTCGGTCTTCCTGACGTACGCGAAGCCGCAATTCGGGTTCTACATGGTGTTCTCGCGCGGCTGGCAGTTCGCGCTGGGTGCGCTGGTGTTCCTGCATCTCGACGGCAAGGCGCCGGGGCGCATCCGGCAGCTTGCCGGCTGGGCGGGGCTGGCGGGCATCCTCGCCGCGGCGTTGCTGCTCGACGCGCACACCGCGTATCCCGGTGGATGGGCCCTGTTACCCTCGATCGGCACAACGCTGGTGCTGGCGGCCGGGCGAGGCAATGCGCCGGCGACGCAGGCAGGCGGCCTGCTTTCGACCAGGCCGATGCAGGCGATCGGGCGGGTGTCGTACGCCTGGTACCTGTGGCATTGGCCGGTGCTGCTGCTGGGCGCGTCGTTGCTGCCGGCGGCAAGCGGCTGGCAGCGCGCGGGTTTCGTCGCGGTTTCGCTGGGCCTGGCCGCGGCGTCGTATGCGCTGGTCGAGTCGCCGCTGCGGCGCTCGCGCCGGCTTCGGGCGCGGCCGGCGCTCGTGCTGCTGCTCGGGGTGATGGCGATGGGGGCGTGCCTGGCCGCGTCGCTTTCGTGGGCGCGGCATGCGCGGGAGTGGGAGCATTCGCCGAGGCAAGAGCGTTACGTGAAGGTGCATGCGCGCTTACCGCTGATCTATGCGGCCGGATGCGATGAGTGGTACAGCACGTCGACCGTCAAGGCCTGCTTGTTCGGGAGCGCGCGTGCGCCGCGAGTGGCCGTACTGATGGGGGACAGCATTGCCGGGCAGTGGTTCCCGGCGCTACGCCGCCTGTACGACCGCCCCGGCTGGCGGCTGGTCGTGATGACCAAGTCCTCGTGCCCGATGGTGGATCAGCCGATCTTCTACGCGCGAATCGGCCGCGAATACTTTGAATGCGAACGATGGCGCAACACGGCGATCAAGGCGCTCGCACGAATTCGGCCTGACATCGTGATCTTCAGCTCGGTGCCCACCTATGACTACACCAACGAACAATGGCGCGAGGGGACGGCGCGCATGTTGGCGGCGATAGTACCTTCAGCGCGGGAAACGGTGGTGCTTGCGCCGACGCCGGTACTGCCGTTCAGCGGGCCCTCCTGCCTGGCGAGACGCGACTGGCGGCGGCAATGGCTGGCGCTGGATGTCCACTGTAGTGCGCGCAGCCATGAATCCAGCTTCGACTCGGTCGAGCGCGCTTTGGCGGAGGCCGTCGCGAGGTATCCCTCCGCGCGGCTGGTGGACATGGAAGCCATCGTCTGTCCGGGCGGCGAGTGTCGTGCCGAACGCGATGGCGTGGTGATCTATCGCGACAGCGAGCACCTGGCAGTCAACTACGTGGAAACACTAGCGCAGCCGCTGGGCAGGGCGCTGCGCCGGCACACCCAGGACGTCCGTAGCAGACCGCCGGAAAACTGTAGGATAGGTTCGGGATGCTCTCAGGCGGATCATTGACCCCGATCATGCGCGCGCACGTCGACGACGCCCGCGCGCGCGCGGTGCATTCGCTCCGATTCCGAAGTGACATCGAGGGACTGCGGGCAGTTGCAATCCTGCTGGTGGTTTGTGCCCATGCCGGGGTGCCCTGGATGGCCGGCGGATTCGTGGGAGTGGACGTCTTCTTCGTCCTATCGGGCTACCTGATCACGGGCTTGCTGCTCGACGAATTCCGGCGCAGCAATGGCATTGATTTCATTGCCTTCTACGCGAGGCGATTTCAACGCTTGCTGCCGGCGCTGCTGCTCACCGTGGCCTGCACCTGCGTTGCTGCATATGTGCTCCTCGCCCCGTTCGAGCAGGCAGAACAGGCATCGGCCGCAGGAAGCGTCGTCGCGTGGGTGAGCAACTTCTTCTACGCATTCCAGAAGCTCGACTACTTCGGTTCAGCGGCAAAGACGAGCCTCTTCCTCCACACATGGTCGCTGGGCGTCGAGGAGCAGTTCTATTTGCTGTGGCCGGCGCTGATGCTGCTGTTGCTTTGGCCTGGCCGTGCGCCCGGCGACAAGCGCGCCTCGAAGAGGCTGCAAATCGGCATGGCATGCGTTGTCGTCATTTCGTTTGTGGCCGGCACCTCGCTTACCTATGTCCACCCGGAATTCGGGTTTTACATGGTGTTCGCGCGCGCTTGGGAGTTCGCGCTCGGGGCATTGGTGCTGCTCGCGCTGCCCGAAGGGAGTGGCAAGCCGGGCAGGACGCCGCGCTTCCTGGCGGGTTGGGTCGGCCTTGGCGCTATCGTCGGTGCGGGATTCCTGCTGGACGGCTTCCGCCCCTACCCCGGCGCGTGGGCCTTGCTTCCGGCGCTTGGCACGGCGGCCGTCCTTGGTAGCGGGAAAAGCCCGCCCGTGCCCGCGAGCGTCTCTGCTGTCCTGTCGATCACGCCGTTGCAGGTCATCGGAAGGCTGTCCTATGCGTGGTATCTGTGGCACTGGCCGGTGCTGTTGCTGGGTCGGACGCTCTTCGCGGAGTCCCTCGCCACGAATCTCCTGCTGGCGGTCGGCTCGCTGGCAGTCGCGTGGGTGTCGTACCGCTACGTCGAGTCTCCACTGCGCAAGGCAAAGTCGGTCCGTGGACATCCACGCGCCACGCTCCTCGCGGGGATATTGCTCATCCTTGCCGCGTTCACGGCCAGCAGGGACTGGCGCGAAGCGGCGAGGTCGTGGTCACGCGATCCGACGCAGTTGCCGGTGGCGAAGATCCGCCATGATCGGCCGGTGATCTACAAGCTCGGCTGCGACGAGTGGTATCGCGACTCCAGGGTCAAGATCTGCGCTTTCGGCGACCAGGACGCGGCGCATACCGCCGTACTCATGGGCGACAGCATTGCCGGCCAGTGGTTTCCCGCCATACAGAAGATTTTCGTTGGCGCCGGCTGGCGCTTGCTCGTGATCAACAAATCGTCGTGTCCGATGGTCGATGCGCCGATCTTCTACGAATGGATCGGCCGCGAATACGTGGAATGCGAGGAGTGGCGTAACCGTGCCATCGCGATGCTGCCATCCCTCGAGCCCGACGTGGTCCTCGTGAGTTCCAGAGGTACGTATCCACTCACCCACGAGCAATGGCGGGACGGCACGGAGCGCGTGCTGCGCGGCATTTCCGAAGCGACCACCCGCATCGGAGTGCTGCAACCCACACCGCTCATTTCCTTCGACCCGGTGCTGTGCCTCAACAGGAACCGATGGCGGCCGGAACCCCTGCGAGGGTTCTTCCACTGCACGGCACCAGCTTCGTCGTCCGAGATGAACGCGATTCGCGACGCACTGGCCATCGCGGTCGCTCGCGTCCCGAACGCGCACCTGATCGACCTGACGGAAGTCATCTGCCCGCATGGACGATGCGATGCGCAGCGCGGCGGAATGCTCCTGTATCGGGATGACCACCACCTTGCGCCGGAATTCGTGATGGCCTTGACGTCTACCCTGGAAGCCTCACTGGCCAGGACAGGCCTCGCCCCCGACTCCGCGTTCCCCGGCACCAAGTGACAAATATTGTCACTTGGTGCCTGAAAAGTGACGCGCTACGTCACCTGCGTCTGCGCGCGCAGGAACCAGTTCGTGACCGGTCACCCAATTCCATGAATTGGGCTCCACAAAGGCCTGATTGGCACGCAATATGCATACGTAGTCGGGTGCACGTGCGAGGCATTGCACGGCTACCAACGGACCGGGGAACCGGCCATGTGGGCACGTGAAGTTCAAATCCTCCGAGGGGAGACACCATGAAGAAGTTGCAGCAAGGCTTCACCCTGATCGAACTGATGATCGTGATCGCGATCCTCGGCATCCTGATGGCCATCGCGATTCCGGCCTACCAGGACTACACCGTCCGCGCGAAGATCTCGGAGGCCATGCAGATGGCTGCCCCGGCGAAGCTCGCCGTGGCCGAGACGCTGTCGTCGAGCGGCACCATGCCGACCACGAACTCGAAGGCTGGTTACAGCTTCCCGGGCCAGACCACCTATGTGACCTCGGTCAACATCGGCGCTGGCGGCGACGTCACCGCGATCGTCCGGAACACGGGCAACACGACGGCTGACGGCAAGAAGCTCGTGCTTCACCCGAAGCGCGTCGGCGGCGCGACGAGCGCCCAGCTCGAATGGGACTGCAAGAGCAGGAGCGACATCCCGACGAAGTACCTGCCGTCGCAGTGCCGCTGATTCCCGTTACGTAGGAACATGTTGCAAAATCGGACCCCGGCGCTTGCGTCGGGGTCTTTTTTTGGGGGGCATTTGAACCAGCGCTGGCTGCTAGTCGCGGCGATCGCCGTAACGATCCTGGCCTACTGGTCGGGATTGGCTGGCCCGCTGATCCTCGATGACCACGCCAACCTCGAGCCCCTTGTCCGCTGGCTCCATGGCGATATCGGCTGGAAGGCCGTCGTCTTGGGAAACGGGTCCGGCGCGCTTGGCAGGCCCATTGCCATGGCGTCATTCCTGGCGAATGCCGCGACCACCGGCGAAAGCGTATACGCGTTCAAGGCCACGAATCTTGCGATCCACCTTGCCGTAGGCGCATCCGTCTACGCGCTGCTTTCCAGCTTGGCGCCGCGGCAGTTCGCTGGAGCGCCGCCTGCCCTGGTGCGCTGGGCGCCGGTCGCCGCAACCGCCGCGTGGCTGCTGCATCCCGTGCTGGTGAGCACCGTGTTGTACGTCGTGCAGCGCATGGCAATGCTCGCAGCCTTGTTCACGATGCTCGCGATGTTGTCGTATTTCCATGGCCGCGTCTCGGTGGAACGCGGGCGGCGGCGCAGGGCGTGGGTCCTCATCGGCATCGCCATGCCGGGTTGCACGCTCCTGGCCGTCCTTTCCAAGGAAAACGGCATTCTGGCGCCTGCGCTTTGTGGGCTCCTCGAATGGCTCGTTTTCGCTCCTCGTGATGGAGATCGACGCGGTCGCCTTTCATCTGCCTTCGTTTTCGCCACGCTTGCGTTGCCCGCGTTGACGGCGCTGGCATTGGCGATGGCCGGTGAACACCACGTCGTCGGTGGCTACGCCAATCGTCCCTACACGCTGGCGGAGCGCCTGCTCACCCAAGCGCGCGTCCTGTGGCACTACGTGGGCGCATTGCTTCTCCCGTACGGGCCGCGGCTAGGCCTGTATCACGATGATTTCGAAGTTTCCCGCGGCTTGATGGCGCCGACAACGACATTGCTATCGCTGTTCGCGTGGGCCGCCGTCATCTGGAGCGCGTGGCGGCTTCGCAGGACCGTCCCGGCTTTCTCGCTCGGGCTGGGCATGTTCCTGGTCGGCCAAGCACTTGAGTCGACTGTCTTCCCGCTGCTGATGTATTTCGAACATCGACTTTACTTGCCTGCCGCCGGCCTGCTATGGGCAATCGTGGGCCTGGTCGCTTGGGCCGCCCCGCGACTGAATCACAGGATGGACTACGGTGGGAGAATCCTGGCGGGGGCGACGGTCGCACTGGTGTGCGTGTTCGCACTGGCCACGGGCGCGCGGGCGGGCGTCTGGCGAAGCCAAGAGGCGATCCTGAGCCAGGCGCTCGCGTTCCATCCAGCTTCGCGGTGGATGAGGATGGACTACATCGCCTTCGACATGGGGAAGTCGCCCCCGGACATCGATGGCGCCATCGCGCACGCCGAGTACCTTTCCAAACGTCCCGACGCCCTCGATCGACGGTTCGGCGCGCTCATGCGACTTTCAATCCGCTGTGTCCAGGGACAACCGGTATCCCGCGACATGGTTGATGATGTTTTCGGGGGCACGCTGGTCTCGATCGAACCTGACTTGCTGGTCGGGTTTGAATCGCTCGCGGCGCGCACCATCCGCTCTCCGTGTCCGGGATTCGGACCCATCGAGATGGAACAGGCACTGGCCATCGCGTTGGACCGTAGTACGTTGCCGGAGCGCCACCGGAGCATTTGGCGGCTCCGTTTCCAGGCTGCCCGGCTCGCCGCAGCCGCGAACCACCCTGACGAAGCACTGAAGCAAGCCAGGCTGGCATGGGCGGGCGGCGCCGGCGGTGGGGCCGTTGCATTGCTGACCTGCGCATTGCTCATGGGACAGGGCGACAACGCTGGCGCCGCCATCATGCTCGAAAAGGCCGAGCGCCTTGTCGGGGGACAGGATCAGGCTGGACAGGCGCTGCTGCAGTCCTATCGTGCGGAATTGTCACGACGGGGTTTCTGACCCCGGGGGTCGCTTCCGCTGCGGGGACGCGGCATTATCTGCAGGGGCTTCGGCATGGCCCTGGCGCCGTGCCAGCATCACAAAAGACCGGAAATGAACCGACATACCCGCGAATCGGTCGTTGTCTACGCGCCCGGCCCTTCCCTGCGCCGTGGACGCCCGGTGCTGGGCGACATGGCGCGCGACCTCTCGGCGTCCGTGGGCCTCGCGGTCCAGTTTGCGAGCAGCGACTTGCGCGCGCAATACAGGCAAACCGCGCTCGGGGTGTTTTGGGCCTTCCTGTTGCCGATGGCCAACGCGGCAATCTGGTTGTTCATCCAGTCCACGGGCATCGTGCACGTGACTGGGATAGGGCTGCCTTATCCGGCTTACGTCGTAAGCGGCACGTTGCTGTGGTCGATCTTCATGGACGCGGTGAATGCGCCGTTGCAGCAAACGCTAGCGGCACGCCAAGTGCTTCCCAAGATCAATTTCCCGAGGGAAGCGCTAATCCTCGCCGGCTCGGCCCAGGCCTTGTTCAATGCGGCGATCAAGTTGATCGTCCTGGTCGGCATCCTGGCCGCGCTCGGCGTCACGCCCGGCTCGAGCATCGTGTTGCTCCCGATCACCATCGGTGCGCTGATGCTCGCCGGGACAGCGATCGGACTACTGCTGACGCCCATCGGCGTCCTGTACCTCGACGTGGGCCGCGGCCTGCCTCTGTTGCTCCAGTTCCTGATGTTCCTCTCGCCAGTCGTGTACGCCGCGCCGAGGCATGGCTGGCAATCCGTGCTGTTCCAGTTGAACCCGTTGACGACGTTGATCTCCGCTGCCCGCGCCACGCTTATCGGCGAATGGGACGTGCATTGGGGCGCTTTCGGCGTGATCGCCGCCGGCACCTTCGTGATGTTGTTCCTTGGTTGGATCGCGTATCGCGCGGCAATGCCCATCCTCGTCGAAAGGATGAGTACCTGATGCCCGACATCCTGGTCAGCGCGCAGGGGGTGTCGAAGAAATTCTGCAGGAATTTCCGGCGGTCACTATGGTACGGGTTGCAAGACATCGGCGCCGGCCTCGCCGGCCTGTCCTCGCACCAGGACCAATTGCGCGCCGGGGAATTCTGGGCCGTTGATGACGTCAGCTTCGACCTGGCCAGGGGCGATTGCCTTGGGCTCGTGGGACGCAATGGCGCGGGCAAGACATCGCTGCTTCGAATGCTCAACGGGCTGATTCGCCCGGACAAGGGGCGGATCGAGATGCGCGGGTCGGTAGGCGCGTTGATCGCGCTGGGCGCCGGCATCAAGCCGGTCCTGACCGGGCGCGAGAATATCTACTGCATGGCAGCCCTGAGAGGCATGTCGCGCAACGAAGCGGCGCGCAAGGTCGATGAAATCGTCGCGTTCTCCGAGCTCGAGGATTTCATCGACTCCCCGATGCAGAGCTACAGCTCGGGCATGCGCGTGAGGCTCAGCTTCGCCGTGGCATCGGCGCTCGAACCCGACATACTGCTGCTGGACGAGGTACTCGCCGTTGGAGATGCCGCCTTCCGGGACAAGTGTTACCACCGGATCGCCGAGGTCAGGCGGAACGCGGCGGTGATCTTCGTGTCCCACAACATGGAACAAGTGGCTCGCGTCAGCTCGAGCGCATTGGTGCTGCACAAGGGGCGGATGCTGCATCTGGGCGACGTGAACGAAGGCATCGTTCGCTACGGGGAAGAGAACGCCGCAGCACCCGGTGCGGAATCCTTCGTGTCGGTCCATCCCCCTGTCCTGTCCTTCGAAGCGAAACCAGCCCGAAGCGAGGTCTCCTCCGGGGAGCCCCTCCTGATCGACATGGACATCCAGTGCAGCGCCCCCCTCGCAGGGTTCCAGTTCAAGGTAATGCTTTACAACGCGAGGGGCGAGTTCGCTGCTGACGGCATCGCCGCCGCCGAAGAGCCGATTTTGCCCGGCCGGAACACGCTGCAGGCCAGGGTGGACTCGATTCCCCTCCGGAATGGCAATTATCGCGTGGCGATCAACTTGATCGATCCCGTCGGGGACCTTGTCGCGTGGTCTTACAAGCAGCATGCGATCTCGATCAGAGGCGCATACCCCGGCGCGCTGGCCGACTGCCAGCTCAAGGTCGCGTTGCGACCTGGCTCCCCATAGCGCCGGGAACGGCAAGCATCGATGCGACTTCCGATCACGTTCATCAAGAAGTTGATGACTACCCTCAGGAACATCCCGAGCGCGAATCGCTTGCGAGGTGCGCTTTACATGGTGTACCGCAAGCACTCGGGGTTGGCGGTCAACACGATACTGCTGGAATCGCACCGCGGTACCGACTTCACTGGAAACCCGCATCACATGGCGAGGCTCCTCCTTTCGTCGCCGCGGTACGCGCAGTACAGGCTCGTGATCGTGGGTCCGCGCAAGAAGACTTCTTCGTTACGCGTTCCACCGGGTCGCGACGTCGTGTTCTGCGCAGAAGGCTCCGCGAAATATTGCCGCCACCTCGCGACTGCTGCCCTGCTCGTCAACGACACGACATTCCCCGTCTATTTTTCGCGTCGTGACGGCCAGAAATACCTCAACACGTGGCACGGAACACCGCTCAAGGCGCTCGGGCGCCGAACGGCCCAGGACACTTTCACCTACTTGTCGAATACGCAGCGCAACCTGCTGCACGCGACCCACGTGCTCGCGCCCAACCGGCATACCGAAGACGCATTGTTGCGGGATTACATGGTCGAGCGCGCGTGGACGGGAACCGTCCTGCGTGGCGGGTACCCCCGCAACGACGCGTTGCTGGCCCCTATCGGACCGATGCTGTCCTCCGACCAGCACCTGCATGTAGCGTTCATGCCCACGTGGCGCGGCACGCTTTCCAGCAAAGATGCGGCCAACCGCAAGCTCCTGGACGACACCGCATCGCTGCTTGCGCGTCTCGACGACGCCCTGCCGGAACGTATCGTTGTCTGGGTTCGGCTGCATCCGCTCGTCGGGCAGGCGCTGGACCTTTCTGGCTATCGCAAGGTACGTCCGTTCCCGGTTGGCGCCGAGAGTTACGACCATCTCGGCCGCTGTGATGCGCTGGTCACCGATTACTCCTCGGTACTTTTCGACTTTGCGGCGAGCGGACGGCCGGTACTGCTCCACATGCCTGACCTGGCGACCTATCGCGAGGAACGCGACTTCTGCCTCGATCCTGAGGGGCTCCCGTTCCCGCGCTTCTCCGACACGGAATCGCTGATTGCGGGGATATCCGCACTGCAACCCGGGCAACAGGCCCGTTTCCCGGATTTCATTGCCACTTACTGCCCATACGACGACGGCAATGCGACGGCAAAGCTCTGCGCGGAATTCGTGGAAGGCGTCGATGCGATTCCCAAGCGCGAGGTAAGGCCTTCGCCCGAGCGGGTCAACCTGTTGCTTTTCGCCGGCTCGTTCCTCAACAACGGCATAACCACCTCGCTGAAATGCCTCGTCGCCTGCATCGATCGTTCCAAGTACAACATTTTCATATGCCTTGGCGCCAATGCCGCGGAAGCGAACGGGGGCGCCTGGTTCCACCAACTCGACCAGGACGTCGGCTTCATCGTCACCCGCAACTGGCTGGGGCTGACCCCGCTGGAAGCCATTGGCTTCGCGCTTCGGGACCTGTTCGGCCTGCGCTGGAATGCTCATGGTCGCTTCCTGCAGCGTGTCTGGACCCGGGAATACCGCAGGTTGTTCGGCTCGGCCAGGTTCGACGCGTTCGTGCATTTCACCGGCTACGATCGTCGCGCCGCATTCCTCATGCTCGGTGCCGCCTCGACGCGAGTGATATTCGTCCACAACGAGATGTTGCAGGAGACCCGATCCAAGGCAATGGATGCACGTGCACTTCGCATGGCATACGACCTGGCCGACCGGATCGCGGTAGTGAGGCCAGGGCTGGAACGTGGCTACGACGAAGCTATCCAGAAGATCAGCCACAAGGTGATCCACGTGGCCAACACCGTCCCGACGGATTGCATCGAACGCAGCAGGCAGCCCCTCGAAAGGGTGCTCCACTCGACGACTAGCCCCGGCGATCGGGAACGATTCGTCAACATCATGTCGAGAGAAGCGTTCACGTTCGTAAACCTTGCGCGGTTTTCGCGCGAAAAAGGCCAAGTCAGGCTGATCGAGGGATTCGAACAGGTGTATGCCCGGGAGTCGCATGCGCGACTCGTCATCCTCGGGGGCTATGGGCCCGAGCTAGACGCAGTCCGCCTCCGTGCGCAGCAGTCCACGGCCCGCGAGGCAATCTACGTCGGCTTGGGCTCCACGAATCCTTTCCCGCTCCTCGCGAAGGCGGGCGCCTTCGTCCTGCCCTCGATATACGAAGGGTTGCCGCTGGTGCTGTTCGAATGCCTGGCTCTTGGGGTGCCCATCATCGCGACGGAAATCCCCGGCCCGGCCGAATTCCTCGCCCAAGGCTATGGATTACTGGTCGAAAACAGTACGCGAGGGATCGTCGAAGGGCTCAATGCGGCCCTCGCCGGCCAATTGCCGACGAAGCCCTATGATCTCCACGCACACAACCGGGAAGCTGTCGCCATGTTCCATCGCGCCATCCAGCCGACCGCACCGGGAGCCGAATGATGATCCGGGTACTCACTTTCGGCAGTTTCGACGTCCTGCACATCGGCCACCTGCGTATCCTCGAGCGCGCCGCGTCGTTGGGGCACCACCTAACGGTCGGCATCTCGACCGACGCGCTGAACCTGTCCAAGAAGAACCGTCTTCCCGTGTATCCAGAAGAGCAGAGACTATCGCTTGTCGCAGCGTTGCGGTGCGTCGACAACGTCTTCCTCGAGCGATCGCTCGAGGCGAAGGCCGACTACATCCGAGGATATTCAGCCGATATTTTGGTCATGGGCGACGATTGGCAAGGCAGGTTCGACGAGTTCGCCACGCTGTGCAAGGTCGTTTACCTGCCGCGCACGCCCGCCATCTCGACGACAGCCCTCATCGAGAAGATCAGGGGTTGACGTGGAGCAGGAGGCGACACGGCGCGCACGCGGCAGGATCGGGCGACGCCGTCTGGCCGCCATGCTGGAGGCGACCAGCGCACTCCTCGGATGGGCGCTCGCCTGGCCGCTTACGTTGCTGGTGAGACGCGATGCTGATCTCGTGGTGTTCTGGGGCCGGGATGGTGGAAAGTTCCTAGACAACTGCAAATATCTCTACATCGCGACCCGAACGCACAAGCCATGGTTGCGCGCCGCGTTTCTAGGCACGATCCCGTCCGCCTGCGATATTCAGGACGGCGTCGAAGCCGGCGTGCGTGGCCTGCGCGCGAAATGGCTCTGGCTGCGCGCGGGAACCATCATCGTCGACAGTGTCGATTGGCAGCGTGGCATGCGCGTCGGCGGATCGCAGGGCGCCCGCATCGTGCAACTTTGGCATGGCATCCCGCTAAAGCAGGTGCAATTGGGCCGAATCAAGGCTCGACGCGCTGGGCGGTGGACCTTGGAAGCTGCCGCTTTCCAGTTGTATCTCTACGTAGTCGGCCGCCTGGCGGAGGTGGACTGGTTACTCAGCACCAGCAAGGCGATCACCGAGCGTGCGTTCTCGTCCTCCTTCCGGTACGAAAACGTCTCGCATGCCGGATACCCACGCAATGACGTGCTCTTGCGCGAACCGTCGCCAATGGAGATGGCCGGGATCGACCTCGCCGCGAAGAGGGCCATCGCGGAGCACCGGCGCAAGGGGGGGCACGTCATGCTCTATGCGCCCACGTTTCGCGAGGGATTCCCCGATCCATTCGCACCCGGCGGCGTCGATCTTGCCCGGCTTGCGCAAGCCGCGTGCACCGCCGACCTTCTGCTCCTGGTCAAGCTTCATCCCTGGATGCGTGGCAAGTCGTTCGAAGCGGCCCCGCCCGGCATCCGGTTCGTCACGGCCGATTCCGACATCTATCCGCTGCTTCGCGACGTCGATCTGCTGGTGACGGACTACTCCTCGGTCTTTTTCGACTTCCTGCTCCTGGACAGGCCGGTGCTGTTCTTTCCTTACGACCTCGACGCGTACGTCGGGGGAGATAGACCTCTCTATTTCGATTACGGCGACATGACCCCGGGGCCGAAGTATTCCGACGTTTCGACGCTGGCCGAGGCATTGCCACGCGCGATCCAGGAAGGGGACGCGTGGCGCGGGGAGCGCGCGCGCGTCCGCTCCCTCGTCTTCGACCACCACGACGCGCATTCCGCGGAACGACTGCTGGACGAACTTTTCCCCGCCGGAAGCCCTCGATTCAGGGCCTGAGCGAGCGGGTGAGGCGCTGCACGCATCGTTCCGCCGATTTGCCATCAGCCATGCCGCCGTAAAGGCGATCCCGGAGTTCCTTCATTCGGGTGCCATGTTCGGCCATGAACGCTGAAGGATCGGCGACGGACGCCTCCAGCGCCTGCAGCAATTCCTCCACGGACGCCGCCAGTTGCCCATAACGCCACGACGCATCGAGGGTGAGCCCCTTGGCGAACGGCGCCGGGACATCGAGGAAAATGCCAGGGCGATCGAGCAAGAGGAAGTCGAAAGCTATGGACGACCAGTCGCACACCAGTACGTCCACTACGAGGAGCAGCCGCTCCGTCCATGGATAGGTGGCAAATGGAAGATCGACGATACCCGGGCGCATCGCCTGATGACGCGCGCCTTGGTTCAGGTGATCCCGAACGATGAAGATGGCGCCATGGCGCGCCGCGAAGTCCGACATCGCGTCGAAGAAGTCTTCCGGGCTGACCCCGAATGGATAGCCGCTGCGCCCCGGGTCGTCCTGCCGCCACGTCGGCGCGAAGAGCACCACTTTCGCGCCCGGAGGAATCCCGAGTTCGCGGCGTACTTCCGACGCATCCGTCTTGCCGTCCACCAGGATGTCCGTCCTGGCATAGCCGGTCGCGAACACCCGCAACGGCGAGAAGCCGAAACGCTGCGCGTAGATCTCGGCAAGGAAAGGAGAAGCAACCCATATCTCATCGAAACGGCGCTGGACGCTGAAATCGTCCCGGTCAAACCCCTTGAACGGAATCCCGTGCCATGCATCGAAGAACTTCAAATCGGTCAGGGCCTGCATGGGGCGAATCGAATGCAGCCCGTGATCGCTGATGACGGCATCCGCGCTTGCCAACCAGGCCACGGCGGGCCAGGAAATCGCGAAAATGGCGCGCTCTCCCTTCGAACGAAGACGCCAGCAATAAGCGAGGTCCATCGTCAGGAAACATGATTCGAAATCGGAACCGTGTTCTTCCAGGGCGCGATACGTCGGCAACAAGTTCCCCGCCAGCTTGTGCCCGTAGAAAATCACCCTCTGTCGCGGATTCTTCCTGGCGAACGGGCGCAAAAGGATCGCGACGGCCACGATCCCGGTAAAAGCGCCCAGCAACAGCCAATGCAAGGGGTTGCGCTTGTCGATTTTCACCGCAATTGGTCCAGCAGGTCCGCGTATCCGTTCGCAACGAAATCCCAATCGAATTTCCGCTTCAGGTTCGCTCCCTGGCGCAGCGCGTCCGCGGCGGCGCGCTCCCGGGCCAGAACCAAACGAACCACCTTTTCCGCGATGGAGCGTGGATTCGCGGGCTCCGCGCAAAACTCCGGCCATGCCCCTTCGAACACGTCCTTCACAGCCGGAATCCTGGTGGTCACCACCGGACATCCACAGGCCAGCGCTTCGACCATGACGAGCCCCAATCCATCGCGATCGCCGCTTTCGGCTTGGACGAATGGGGCAACCAAGGTCGTGGCGCGCTGGTAGAACCCAGGCAGCCGTGACTGCGGGACTGCGCCCTGGAACGCAACGCGTTCCGACATGCCCAGGCGTCGCGCTCGATCGCGCAATTCGGCTTCCTCGGGACCGAATCCCACGACCGTCAGCCGCACGTCCGGGACCGCCGAAGCAATCTCCGGAAGTGCATCGAGCAGATAACGAAGCCCCTTCTTCTCGACCAGCCTACCGACGAACAGCAATTCGGACCGGGCCCGCGTTACCTCGGGTGCAGGCCGGAAAGCGGAAAACGCCACGCCCATCGGCTTGACGAGGACAGGAACCCCGTCGCCGGCCAGCTCGCCAACTGCTTCCTGCATTGCAGTACCTACGACGGTGATCGCCGCGGCTCGCTTCGCCACTTCCCGCTTCAGCCACCGAAAGGGCGCGCTCCCGAACGTATACAGATCACCGCCATGGATCGTCAGCAGCAGCGGCGGCCGCGGGTGGCCCGCCATCCGCGCGAGCACCGCAACGGATCCTTGCGGAATCAACCAATGGGCATGGACGGCATGGAATTTGCCGCGCCTGATCTGTCGAGCCGTTGCAAGCAGCATCCCGAGGAGGAATCCTGGAACAAGAAGCCATTTCCATGGATGACGGCGCAGGTTCGCGACCATTCCTCCATCGTTCACCAGCGTTTCCATTGCCCGCGGCGCATACCGGAAACGCGATACGAGTACGCCATCCATCTCTTCGGAAAGCTTGGCCAAGGGTGCGCTCGGCGCGAGCACCGCCACGTCGAACCTGTCGGCCAGCCTGCGGCAAAGTTCGTGGACGAATCCTGGCTCGTGGTCACCCATCCACCGCGGATAGGTGGAGGCAAGCACCAGCAGGCGAGGTTTGTGATCGACGCTCACGAGCGGGTCTTGTGGCGCAGCAGGTAAACGTGCGTGGGACAAATCGAACGCAGGCGCCAGACAAGATGCTCCGGAAGCAGGTTCGCCACCTTCGCCCCCAGTGACGGCCTGGCTTCGAGCGCCACGAGGCTGCGAAGCGCTTCAACGCAGATGTTCCTGGACTCGAGCTGTGCCTCGTCCATGAGCAACTCGATGGCCGCCATCTCCAGGGGTTCGCAATCGTAGGCTGTTTTGTCGAGGCGCCAGAGCGAGAGGTATCCGCTCCGCATCCCCTTTGGCAAGCACGACAGGAATGGCACGTGGAAATGCGGCTCCACCAGCTGCCAGCGATTCGGCGAAGCCAGGTACGCGACTCCCCGGGGTGATAGCACCCGCGAGATCTCCCGGAGATGCTTGGCCTGATCCGCCCACTCGCCCACGTGCTCGAGCACATGGTTGCTGAGAACGACATCGAAGCTCCCGTCTTCGTAAGGCAACTCGACCCCGGCCACGAGTCGAAAACGGTATCCCGCGAAGACACGGCGCTGGTCGACCACATCGACGGCATCGACGTCGAACCGGGGGTGCGCCAGGCCACCGAAATGGCTTGCGATCGCTCCCGAACCCGTCCCGATTTCAAGCAGGCGCAAAGGGCCGCGGGCGTCGCTGTCGAGCGGAAGGAGAGTCCGGATCTTCTCCGCCTTCGGGCGCCTGCCGGGAATATTCAGTGAGGCATGGGGCGCCCGCTCGCGAGTACTAGGATCGCTTGTCATCGGCACGCCGTTCCGATCGCACCGCTTGGTACGTCAGACTCGTGATCTGCTCCGAGATCAATCCGATCAGGAAAACGATCACCGCTGCGCTGAACAGAAGCACGCTCATGTTCGTGAACCGATGGTAGTGCCAAAACGTGTACGCGTAGTACCCCGCCCCCAGCGCGAAGAACCCGAACCCCACCGGCGCGAACAGCTTCAACGGCGAATACAGCGTCGCGATCCGGAAAATGATCAGCAGGAACCGCAACCCGTCCCGTACCGGCTTGATGTGGCTGCGCCCGATCCGCGCCGCCACCGGAATCGGCACGTACGCCACCGGGTACGCGCTGCGGAAGAACGCCATCGTGCTCGTGGTCGGATAGCTGAAGCCGTTCGGCAGCAGGTGCAGGAACTGGCGAAAGCGCTCTGCGCGCGCCACGCGGAAGCCCGAGGTGAGGTCGGCGATGCGGTGGCCAGTCATCCAGCTGGCCAAGCGGTTGTAGAAACGGTTGGCGAGACCGCGGCCCATGTTGGCCTGGCCGCCGGCGCCGCGCGCGCCGACCACCATGTCGTAGCCCTCGTCCAGCTTCGCGAGCAGCGCGGGCAGGCTCGCGGCGTCGTGCTGGCCGTCGGCGTCCATGAACACGAGCACGTCGCCGCTGGCGGCGCGCGCGCCGCGCTTGATCGCCGCGCCGTTGCCCATCGAGTACGGGGTGCCCAGCACGTGGGCGCCATGCGCGGCGGCGACGGCGGCGGTTTCGTCGGTCGAGCCGTCGTCCACCACGATCACTTCGGCGTCGGGAAAGCGTTCGCGCAGCCCCGGCAGGGTGCGGCGCAGGCCTTCGGCCTCGTTCTTGGCGGGCAGGATGATGGACAGCTGCATGCGGCGATTCCCCTTCGGGGGGGAGTGTAACGCGCCTGTTCGCGGGCGTTCCCGGCGCCTTGTGTGACGGGGGTGGCATTCTGGGGCTGGGGGGTTTGGGGTAAAGTCGCGGGGGGATATCAGCCGGCCATGGGCCGGCTCTACATCAGAGGGTTTTCGGCCTTGTCCAGCGCCTTGCACGCCAACCTGGTCGGCATCACCGGCATCGCCCGGCGCCTGGTCATGGACGGCGCACTCGCCGAGGACGCCGCCCGCGAGGCCATGGCCGGTGCCACCCAGGCCCGCAAGCCGATCGCCGCCTACCTCATCGAGAACAAGCTGGTCGCGCCGGTGCAGCTGGCGGCGGCCAATTCGATCGAGTTCGGCATGCCGATCTTCGACCTGGCGTCGATGGACGCGGCGCAATCCGCGATCTCGCTGGTCAGCGAGGAGCTGGTGCGCAAGCATTCGGCGATCCCGCTGTTCAAGCGCGGCAGCCGGCTGTACGTGGGCATCGCCGATCCGACCAACACCCGCGCGCTCGACGAGTTCAAGTTCGCGACCAACCTCGCCGTCGAGGCGATCCTCGTCGACGAGGACCGGATCAAGCCCACCATCGACAAGTGGCTGGAGTCGGCGGCGTCGATGTCGGACACGATGTCGGATGCCGAGGGCGACGAGGACTTCGAGAACCTCGACGTCAGCGGCGGCGACGACGACATGGACGGCGATGCCGGCGGCGGCGTCGACGCCAAGGGCGACGACACGCCGGTCGTGAAGTTCGTCAACAAGGTGCTGGTGGACAGCATCCGCCGCGGCGCCTCCGACATCCACTTCGAGCCCTACGAAAACGACTACCGGGTGCGCCTGCGCATCGACGGCATCCTCAAGCAGGTGGCGCGCGCGCCGGTGAAGCTGAGCCCGCGCATCGCCGCGCGCCTGAAGGTGATGTCGCAGCTCGACATCGCCGAAAAGCGCGTGCCGCAGGACGGCCGCATCAAGCTCAACCTGAGCAAGACCAAGCAGATCGACTTCCGCGTCAGCACGC
>CAMLSB010000012.1 GCA_946482565.1 uncultured Lysobacteraceae bacterium
GGTAGATCGGCCACGCGTCGCCGGTGTTCTGGTGCTCGACGTGCTTGATCCGGTAGATCGCCGGGTCGCGCAGGTTCATGTTGCCCGACGCCATGTCGATCTTCGCGCGCAGCGTGCGCGCACCATCGGCGAACTCGCCCGCGCGCATGCGCCGGAACAGGTCGAGGTTTTCCTCGATGCTCCGCTCGCGGTACGGGGAGTTGCGGCCCGGCTCGACCAGCGTGCCGCGGTACGCGCGGATCTCCTCGGCGGTCAGGTCGTCGACATAGGCGTCGCCCTGGCGGATGAGTTTTTCCGCCGCGAGATGGAACACTTCGAAATAGTCGGACGCATGGCGCAGGCTCGCCCACTCGAAGCCGAGCCAGCGCACGTCGTCCTGGATCGCTGCGACATACTCGGGATCTTCCTTCGCCGGGTTGGTGTCGTCGAAGCGCAGGTTGCAGCGCCCGCCGAATTCCGCGGCGACGCCGAAGTCCAGGCAGATCGCCTTGGCGTGGCCAATGTGCAGGTAACCGTTGGGCTCGGGCGGGAAGCGCGTGCGGATCGCGGCGTGCTTGCCGCTCGCGAGGTCCTCGCGCACGATCTGCCTGATGAAGTCGGTGCGCGGCGCATTGTCGCCGCCGGCAGCCTCGCTCATCGGTGGTACTCCCCCGCCGCTTCCGGCTGGTAGCGCACGCCGAGCACGACCAGGCGCGTGCTGCGGCCGCCGGGCACCGGCCATTCGATCGACTGGCCGGCACGCAGGCCGAGCAGGGCGCTGCCGACCGGCGCGAGGATCGAGATCTTGTCGGGGCTGCCGTCGGCGTCGCGCGGGTAGACGAGGGTCAGCTCGCGCTCCTCGCCGTTCGACTCGTCGCGGAAGCGCGCCGTCGAGTTCATGGTGATCGCGTCCGACGGCATGTCGCGCGGCTCGCGCAGCTCGGCGCGCGCGAGTTCGTCGCGCAGGGCGTCGAAAGCCGGGCCGGACTGCGCGGGCTGCTCGAGCAGGGTCTCCAGGCGCTCGCAGTCGAGGCGGGAAAGCACCAGGGCGGGCTTGGTGTCGTGGGACATGGCGGGGCTCCAAAAGCAATGCGGGCGGAGCGTCAGGCGCCCCGCCCACCGGACAACGAAAGATGCAGCCAAGTTAACCCGCGGCCGCGGTGCGATCAACCTTCCCGGCGGTTTCGCGGGGCGTCGCCGGGCCTTCGGCGGCGAGCAGCCCGGGCGGGAGGGCGCGGAAGACCTCGGCCAGCGCCGGCAGGAAGCTCCCCATCGCCGAACTCCTGCGCCAGGCCATCGCGATCCGGCGGCTGGGCCGGTCCTTGCCGGCGAACGGCAACAGCGCGATGTCCGGCGAAACCGGCACCGGCGGCTGCACCGCCAGGGCCGGCAGCAGGGTCACGCCGACGTTGGCGGCGACCATCTGGCGCAGGGTTTCCAGGCTGGTGGCGCGGAATTCGGCCTTCTCGCCGGCGCCGGCCATGCGGCAGACATCCAGCGCCTGGTCGCGCAGGCAGTGGCCGTCCTCGAGCAGCAGCAGGCGCTCGTCGGCGAGGTCGCCGATCGCGAGCGGATGCTTGCCCGCGAGGCGATGCTGCGCCGGCACCGCGAGCAGGAACGGTTCCTCGAACAGGAACTCGACGTGCAGCTGGTCGTCGTGCAGCGGCAGCGCCAGCAGCGCGGCGTCGAGCTTGCCCGCGTGCAGGCGCTCGAGCAGCACCGGCGTCTTCTCCTCGACAAGCAGCAATTCCAGCCGCGGGAAGCGCTCGCGCACCGCGGCGACGACGTGCGGCAGCAGGTACGGCCCCAGCGTCGGGAAGATGCCCAGGCGCACGCTGCCGGCTTCCGGGTCCTGGCTGCGGCGCGCGCCTTCCTTCATCTGCGCGACTTCGGCGAGCACGCGCCGCGCGCGCTCGGCCACTTCGCGCCCGGCGGGCGTGAGCATCACCTTGCGAGGTGCGCGTTCGACCAGGGCCACGCCCAGTTCTTCCTCCAGCTTGCGGATCTGGGTGGAGAGCGTGGGCTGGCTGACGAAGCTCGCGGCGGCCGCGCGGCCGAAATGGCGATGGTCGGCCAGCGCCACGAGGTACTGGAGGTCGCGCAGGTTCATGCGTGCGATGCCGGGCGCGCGCCGTCGGTCGGAGGCGCGCGCACGTCCGTCAGGCCGCCCTGGCCACGTCCGCGTCCGGTGCCGACGAGCGGATCAGGTGGTCGAACGCGCTCAGCGCGGCGGTGCAGCCCGCGCCCATCGCGATCACGATCTGCTTGTACGGCACGGTCGTGGCGTCGCCCGCCGCGAAGACGCCCGGCAAGCTGGTCGCGCCGCGGTCGTCGATCACGATCTCGCCGCGCGGGCTCAGCTCGATCGCGCCCTTCAGCCACTCGGTGTTGGGCAGCAGGCCGATCTGCACGAAGATGCCCGCGAGCTCGACCGTGCGGCTTTCCCCGCTGTTGCGGTCCTTGTAGACCAAGCCAGTGACCTTCTGTCCGTCGCCCAGCACTTCGGTGGTCTGCGCGCTCACCAGCACGTCCACGTTCGGCAGGCTGCGCAGCTTGCGCTGCAGGACTTCGTCGGCGCGCAGCTTCGAGTCGAACTCGAGCAGCGTCACGTGCTCGACGATGCCGGCCAGGTCGATCGCCGCCTCGACACCCGAGTTGCCGCCGCCGACCACCGCCACGCGCTTGCCCTTGAACAGCGGGCCGTCGCAGTGCGGGCAATAGGCCACGCCCTTGTTGCGGTACTGGTCCTCGCCGGGCACGCCCATCTGCCGCCAGCGCGCGCCGGTCGAGAGCACGACCGACTTCGCGTGCAGCGATGCGCCGCTTTCCAGTTGCACTTCGACCAGGCCGCCGGGTTTCGTCGCGGGGACGAGCTTCGCCGCGCGCTGCAGGTTCATCACGTCCACGTCGTACTCGCGCACGTGCTGCTCCAGCGCGACGCCGAGCTTCGGGCCCTCGGTGTACTGCACGGAGATGAAGTTCTCGATGGCCATCGTGTCCAGCACCTGGCCGCCGAAGCGTTCGGCGGCGACGCCGGTGCGGATGCCCTTGCGCGCGGCGTAGATCGCCGCGGCGGAGCCGGCAGGGCCGCCGCCGACCACGAGCACGTCGAACGGCGCCTTTTCCGCGATGCGGGCGGCGGCGCGCGAGGCGGCGCCGGTGTCGAGCTTCGCGACGACCTGCTCGATCGTCATGCGGCCCTGGTCGAAGGGCTGGCCGTTGAGGAATACCGTCGGCACGCTCATCACTTCGCGCGCTTCGACTTCGGCCTGGTACAGCGCGCCGTCGATGGCGACGTGGCGGATGTTCGAATTGAGCACGCTCATCGCGTTGAGCGCCTGCACGGTGTCCGGGCAGCTCTGGCAGGAGAGCGACATGTAGGTCTCGAACACGAACTCACCCTCCAGGTCGCGGACCTGGTTGGCGAGTTCCTCTTCGATCTTCACCGGGTGGCCGCCGACCTGCAGCAGCGCCAGCACCAGCGAGGTGAATTCGTGGCCCATCGGGATCGCGGCGAAGCGCACCGACACGTCGGTGCCCGTGCGGACGATCGCGAACGAGGGCCTGCGCGCACCGGCGTCGTCGTCGGCGCGCACGCTGATCTTTGCGGAGGTCTCCGCGATGTCGCGCAACAGCGATTCGAGTTCGCGCGACGCATCGCTGTCGTCGAGCGCGGCGACCAGTTCGATCGGCTGCACCAGGCGTTCCATGTAGGCGGCCAGCTGGGCCTTGAGGTCTGCGTCGAGCATGGCTTCGCTCCTGTGAAGTCGGCTCCGGGGGCGCATCCGGAAACGCCCGGATGCGGGGGAACAGGTGTCCCGGGCGCGAACGCCCGGGACGATGCGACCGGTCGGGGGAACCGGCCGCGCTTGCAGCTGGCCGCGCCTGGCGCGGCCTCGAGGCGGCCTAGATCTTGCCGACCAGGTCCAGCGACGGCTTCAGCGTCTTCTCGCCTTCCTTCCACTTCGCCGGGCACACCTCGCCCGGATGGCTGGCGACGTACTGCGCGGCCTTGACCTTGCGCAGCAGTTCCGACGCGTCGCGGCCGATGCCGTTGTCGTGGATCTCGCACAGCTTGATCTGGCCTTCCGGGTTGATCACGAAAGTGCCGCGCAGGGCCAGGCCTTCTTCCTCGATCATCACGTCGAAGTTGCGGGTGATCGCGCCGGTCGGGTCGCCGATCATCGTGTAGCTGACCTTCTTGATGGCGTCCGAGGTGTCGTGCCAGGCCTTGTGGGCGAAGTGGGTGTCGGTGGAGACGCTGTAGATCTCGACACCGAGCTTCTTGAACTCCTCGTACTTGTCGGCCAGGTCCTCGAGCTCGGTCGGGCAGACGAAGGTGAAGTCGGCCGGGTAGAACACCACGACGGACCACTTGCCCTTCAGGCTGGCGTCGGTGACTTCGATGAACTTGCCGTCCTTCAGGGCCTGGGCCTTGAACGGCTTGATCTGGGTGTTGATCAGGGACATGGAGAGGGTCCTCGCGGGTGGGTGGAAAGGGTCGGATCAGGGGAACACGGGCCATGTTAGGCCGGTGAATCCGAATCATCAAATTGATTGATGACATGAATACGATAGATTTTATCTATCATTCAGGCGGCAAGCCGGACCCGTAAGACGCCCTCGTTCAGTCCGCGGCGCTGGCCTCGTCCGTCGCAGCCGAAATGGCTGCTTGCGCTGCCACCTGCACGAGCGCGGAGAAGTCGAACGGATCGGATTCGCGCATCAGCGCCCGCCGGAACGTGCGCTCGTCGTCCGCGGACAGCGTCGCGAGGGCCTGGAATTCGCCGGCGACGAGCGCCGCCTGCGCGATGCCGTCGCGGTAGAGCACGCGCGCGCCGGGCAGGCGCGGCACCTTCGCGCCCGGCAGTACCGTGCCGGCGAGGTTGAGCGGATCGTTCGCCGACACCACCAGCGCCTCGCCGTCGTTGGCGCGCCGCCGCACCTGGCGCAGCGCGGCCACGGCCTCGGGCAGCGCGAACTGCTCGCCGCTCAGCCCGGCGACGAAGCGCCCGCCGCGCAGCTCGCCGCGCGCTTCGAGCCGGTGGTAGACGCGCAACAGCTCGCGCCAGGACGGCAGCCAGGCCGCCTCGCGCTCGAGCAGCCGCCAGCAGACGACGCCGTAGCGGCGCAGCAGGACGCGGGCGACGTGTTCGACGTCGGCCGGATCGCGCTTCGTGGGGCCGGTGCCGGCCGCGCGACGCGCGAGCGTCCACCGCCCCGCATCCTCGATGCCGAGCAGCGCAGTGCGCCGCCCGCGGCGATGCCCCGGCACCGGGCGCCGCGACGCGGGGACCAGCAATGCGCGCAGGCCGGCGAAACTGTCGCAGCCCGCCTGGCCGCGCGCGACGAGTTCGGCCAGCGCATCCTCGAGTTCGGGGCGCAGCAGGCGCGAATCGGCGGCGAGCTCGTCGAAGAACGAGGCGCCGTTCGCGCGCAGGCAGTCGGCCACCTTTTGCGCGCGCGAGGACAGTTCCGGCGCGTCCTCGTGCTCGCCCGCGGTGGCGCGCGTCCACAGCGCGAGGTCGCGGCGCGGCAGCAATGCGATCGGCGTGGCGCGCAACGAGCTGCCATGGCCGCCGTCCGAAGACGTCGTCGCGCCGCGCAGGCGCGCCCAGGCGATGCGTCCGGCAGTGCAGAGATCGTCGAGCCATGCAGGCGAATAGTCCACGACGCGCGCGGGCAGCAACTCCGTTTCCCACGTGGCGGCCGGTGCCTCGAAGCCCTCCAGCTGCGCCAGCACGTTCGCCAGCGCCTCCGGACCGCTGCCGCGCGTCGCCTTCGACACGCGCTGCCAGTCGCAGAGGAAACGCATGAAGTCGTGCGCGGCGACCGGCTCGATCTCCTTGCGCAGGCGACCGATCGTGTAGCGGTGGATGCGCGCCAGCAGCTGGCGCTCGCACCATTCGAGCGCGGGCGTGCCGGAGAAATGGCCGCGCATCGCATAGCCTTCGCCCTCGAGGCCGGCGAGCGCCATGTCGATTTCGTATTGCGGCAGCGCGAGCTGCATCGCGAGCGTGCCGGCGGCGACCACGCCGAGGCCCGACAGGCGCGCGCGCAGCAGCTCGACCAGCGCGGCTTCGCGCGCCCACGTTTCACGCGCGTATTCGGCCGGGGCCTCGATGGCGGGCGCGATCGCCGCCGCCGGATGCAGCGCTCGCGCCATCGGCAGGCGCTCGGCCGCGACCCACAGGCTCGCGCCGGCCTCGATGCGCGCCGCGCGATGGTCGTTCGCGAGCTGCCGCAGCAGGTCAGGCCAGCCGGGGGTCGCCAGCGCCTCCGTCGCGGTGACGCAACCCAGCGACATCAGCGCATCGTGCATCTCGTCGGCATTGCGCGCACGCGGCCAGGCCTGTTCGCGGACCTCGGCAATCGCGTTCGCGTCAAGTCGCGCGAGGTCGCCCGCATCGCCGCGGTCGGCGATGCCGCGGGTCATCACGGCTTGCGTGCGACGCTCCTCCAGCGGCGCGTCGTCGAGGAAGGCGTACGGCTTGGCGCTCAGCGCCTCTGCCGCGAACGGCGAGGGCGCCGTGACGTCGCGCGCGACGACCTCGACTTCGCCCGACTCGATGCGCCGCAGCAGCGACAGCCAGCCTTCGGTGTCCATCGCCTCGTGCAGGCAGTCGTCCATCGTCTGCGCGACCAGCGGATGGTCGGGCACCTCGCGCTCGCCGACGATGTTCTCCAGGCACGCGACCTGGTCGGGGAACACGCTGGCCAGCAGGTCCTCCGACTTCATCCGCTGCAGCTGGGGCGCGACCTTCTTGCCGCCGACGAAGCGCGGCAGCGCCAGCGCGGTGGTCGCGTTCCAGCGCCAGCGCACGCCGAACAGCGGCGCGTCGAGCAGCGCCTGCACGAGGATGTGCTCGGCGGTGTTCGAATGCAGGTAGCCCGCGACTTCGATCAGCGGGAACGAATGGCTGGTCGACAGCGACAGCACGATCGCGTTCTCGGTCGCCGCCGCCTGCAACTCGAAGTTGAACTTGCGGCAGAAGCGCTTGCGCAGCGCCAGCCCCCAGGCGCGGTTGACGCGGCTGCCGTAGGGCGTGTGGATGACGAGCTGGGTGCCGCCGGATTCGTCGAAGAAGCGCTCCAGCGCGATCGTCTCGCGCGTGGGCATCACGCCAAGCGCGGCCTGCTGGTTGGCGCAGTAGTCGGCGAGCTGGCGCGCGGCCTCTTCGGGCAAGCCGACTTCTTCCATCAGCCATGCGACCAGCGTTTCGGGGTCGTCGCCGACACGCTGCGCGATTTCCTCGCGCAGCCGCGACACGCCGACCGACATCTCGTCGGTGCGCCCGGGCGCCTCGCCAAGCCAGAACGGGATCGTCGGCGGCTGGCCCTGCGCGTCCTCGACGCGCACGCGCCCGGTCTCGACGCGCAGGATCCGGTAGCTGGCGTTGCCGAGCTGGAAGATGTCCCCGGCCATCGACTCGATGGCGAAATCCTCGTTGACCGTGCCGATCATGATCGACTGCGGTTCCATCACCACGCTGTAGTCGCCGGTGTCGGGGATCGTGCCGCCCGACATCACCGCGGTCATCCGCCCGCCGGCGCGGCCGCGGAGCCGGCCGTGCACGGCGTCGCGGTGCAGGTAGCTGCCGCGGTTGCCGCGGCGCGTGGCATAGCCGTCGGCGAGCATGCGCACGACCTGGTCCCAGGTGGCGCGCTCGAGGTCGCGGTACGGCCAGGCGCGGCGCATCCAGTCGTACAGCGCGTCCTCGGACCATTCCGTGGCGGACACCTCGGCCACGATCTGCTGCGCGAGCACGTCCAGCGGCGCCCGTGGCATCACCAGCGCATCGAGCTCGCCGCGACGCACGCAGTCGAGCAGCGCCGCGCATTCGACCAGGTCCTCGCGCGAGGTCGGGAACAGCCGGCCCTTCGGCGTGCCGCCGACGAAATGCCCGGAGCGGCCGACGCGCTGCAGGAATGCCGCGATCGAGCGAGGCGAACCCAGCTGGCAGACGAGGTCGACGTCGCCGATGTCGATGCCGAGTTCCAGCGACGCGGTCGCGACCAGCACCTTCAGCGATCCGGCCTTGAGCCGCTGCTCCGCGTCCAGCCGAAGTTCCTTCGCCAGGCTGCCGTGGTGCGCGGCCACGTGCTCGTTGCCGAGCAGGTCGCCAAGGTGGCGCGCGGCGCGTTCGGCCATGCGCCGCGTGTTGACGAACACCAGCGTGGTGCGGTGCGCTTCGACGAGCTCGGCCAGGCGCTTGTAGACGAGTTCCCAGTGCTCGTTCGACATCACCGGTTGCAGCGGCACCGGCGGCAGCTCCAGCGCGAGGTCGCGGCGGCGCGAGTAGCCGATGTCGACGATCGCGCAGGCGGGCGTGCCGTCGGCCGCGACGTTCGCCGCGCCGACCAGGAAGCGCGCGACCTCGTCGATGGGCTTCTGCGTCGCCGACAGGCCGATGCGCGCCAGCGGCGCGCCGCACAGCGCTTCCATGCGCTCCAGCGACAGTGCCAGGTGGCTGCCGCGCTTGCTCGCGGCGACGGCGTGGATCTCGTCGACGATGACGGTGCGCGTGGGCGCCAGCATCGCGCGCCCGGATTCCGATCCGAGCAGCACGTACAGCGATTCCGGTGTGGTCACCAGGATGTGCGGCGGGTTCTTGCGCAGCGCCGCGCGTTCCGACTGGGGCGTGTCGCCGGTGCGCACCGCGGTGCGGATCTCGACGTCGGGCAGGCCGAGCCGCGCGAGTTCCTCGCGGATGCCGGCCAGTGGCGCATCGAGGTTGAGGTGGATGTCGTTGGACAAGGCCTTCAGCGGGGAAACGTAGACGACCTGCGTCGCGTCGGGCAGGCCACCCGCGGCCAGGCCCCGGCGCACCAGCGCGTCGATCGCCGAGAGGAAGGCGGTGAGCGTCTTGCCCGACCCGGTGGGCGCGGCGACCAGCACGTGGCGCCCGTCGCGGATCGCCGGCCACGCCTGCTGCTGCGCCTCGGTGGCGCCGCCGGGGAATGCGCGCGCGAACCAGCCGGCGACGGCGGGGTGGAAACCGGCGGTCGGGTCGGCGTGACCCGCGGTCGGCGGGCCTGCGGCGGGCGAGGGCATGCCGCCATTATCCGGGGCGTCGGCGGCGCGCGGATGAATGCCCAGGTGGAGTGCGATTTGCGCGGCCATGCCGGCGAGACTGGCATTCACGCGTCGCAGCCCCTGCGACGGGCGGGTGACGCGGTGCCGGGCGTCGATGCGGGCCGGGCGCGGGCCGGGACTTTCGTCATGGTCGCACCGGTCCGCGCCCGAGTTACCCTCGCAGGATCACCCCGGAGGCACCGACCATGATCCTGCGCCGCACCCTGCTCGCCACCGCCCTGCTGGCCGCCACCGGCCTGGCGTCCGCCGCCGAGGCGACCACCATTCCGACGGGTCCGCTGCCGCGCAACGTGGTGCCGAGCGAAGTCGGCCTGCACCTGACCATCGACCCGACGCAGGAGCGCTTCTCCGGACGCGTCGAAATCAGCGTCGACGTGGCCAAGCCCACCGACACGATCTGGATGCACGGCAAGGGGCTGCACATCACCAGGGCCGTGTACATGCCGCGGAACGGCCGCAACCAGGAGCTCGCCGCCGCCGAAGTCGACGTGTCCGGCGTGCTGAAGCTGACCGCACCGATGGCCATCGCGCCCGGCAAGGGCGTGATCGCGATCGACTACGACGCGCCGTTCGGCCAGTTGCAGGGCGCCTACAAGGTCAAGCCCGACGGCAACGACTACGTGATGACGCAGATGGAGCCCCTCGGCGCGCGCACCGCGTTCCCGGGCTTCGACGAGCCGAGCTTCAAGCAGCCGTGGCGCATGACCTTCACCGTGCCGGACGCCGATGTCGTCGTCGCCAACGCGCCGGAGGTGAAGACCACCGACCTGAAGGGCCCGATGAAGGAGGTGCAGTTCGCGAAGACCGAGGCGCTGCCGAGCTACCTCGTCGCCTTCGCGGTCGGTCCGTGGGACGTCGTGCCCGGCCCGGACATCGCGCCGAACGGCGAGCGCACCAGCCCGATCAAGCTGCGCGGCGTCGCCGCGAAGGGGCAGGGCGGCCGGATGAAGTATTCGCTCGAGCACACGCCGGAAATCGTGCGCGCGCTCGAGAGCTATTTCGGCATCCCGTATCCGTTCGCGAAGCTCGACAACATGGCGGCCCCCGACTTCTGGGCCGGCGCGATGGAGAACGCAGGACTCATCGTCTACCGCGACAGCCTGATGTTCCCCGATGAAACCTCCGCCGTGAGCCGCCGCCAGGCGTTCTGGGGCGTCAGCGCGCACGAGCTCGCGCACCAGTGGTTCGGCGACCTCGTCACCACGCGCTGGTGGGACGACATCTGGCTCAACGAAGGCTTCGCGACCTGGATGGGCAACAAGATCCACGGCCAGCTGCAGCCCGAGGCGCACACCGACCGCGGCCTGCTCGAGGGCGCCATCGGCGCGATGGGCGCCGACAGCCTGGCCAGCACAAGGCGCGTACACGAGCCGATCAAGGACTTCACCGACGTGCAGTCGGCGTTCGACGGCATCACCTACCAGAAGGGTGGTGCGACGCTGAACATGTTCGAGCAGTACATCGGCCCCGAGCAGTTCCGCACCGGCATCCGGAAGTACCTGAAGGCGCATGCGCGCGGCAACGCGACCAGTGCCGACCTGATCCATGCGGTGGCCGCCGAGAGCGATGCGCCCGAAGCCGTGGCCAGCGCCTTCTTCAGCTTCATCGACCAGCCGGGCGTGCCTTTCGTGAAGGTCGACCTCGACTGCAGCGGCGCGAAGCCTGCGCTGGTGCTGTCGCAGCAGCGCTACCTGCCGATCGGATCGACTGCCAGCGCGAAGGAAACGTGGGGCATCCCGCTGGTCGTGCGTTATGCCGACGGCGGCGAAATCCGCACGCAGAAGATGCTGTTCACCGGCGCCGAAGGGCGCATGGAACTCGCCGACGCGGGCAGCTGCCCGGCGTGGGTGATGCCGAACGCGCACGGCAACGGCTATTACAGATTTGCTTTGTCGCCGACATTGCAGGAGGCGCTGTCCGGCGCGTTCGCGCAGCTCGACGAGCGCGAGCAGCGCGTCTACGCCGATTCGGTCGGCGCGGCCTACGGCGCCGGCAACCTGACGGTGTCGCAGTTCCTCGCCGCGCTGCCGCGGTTCGCGTCCGCTCCGGTGCGCCAGACGGCCACTGCCGGCATGGGCAGCACCGAATGGATCGCCGAGCGGCTGTTGCCGGACGACAAGGCGCGCGACGCCTTCCACGCGCAGGTCGCCGACATCTATCGCCCTCGCCTGCAACAGCTCGGCATGGCGCCGAAGGCCGGCGAGCCGGACGACGATGGGCTGCTGCGCGCGAGCCTGGTCGGCTTCTTCGCCGAAACGCTGAAGGATCCGGCCGTGCGCGCGCAGATGGACAAGGCGGGCCGCGCGGTGCTCGGCCTCGATGGCGACGGCCGGTTGCACGTCGATGCGGTGCCGCAGGACCTGCGCGACACCGCGCTCGCCGTTGCGGTGCAGGAAGGCGGCAAGGCCGCGTTCGACGCCGCGGAGAAGCAGTTCCGCGCCAGCCAGGATGCGGTGCTGCGCAGCCAGCTGCTCGGCGCCATGGGCGGCACGCAGGACGCGGCGCTGAACGAGCGCGTGCGGGCACTGGTGTTCGAACCGGGCCTGCTCCGCCGCAACGAGATCTTCCCGGCCGTCGGTGGCCAGGCCGGCGACGCCGCGACGCGCCCGGCGCTGCGCGACTGGACCGACGCGCACTTCAAGGAGATCGTCGCGAAGCTCGCGCCGGCCGGTGCCGCCGTGATCAACCTGTATTCGGCGGGCATGTGCAGCGATGCCGATGCCGCGGCGCTGCAGGACAAGTTCGCGACGCGCGTGGAGGACATCGAAGGCGGCCCGCGCCAGCTGAAGCAGACCGTCGAGGCGATCCGCATGTGCGCCGCGCAGGTCGAGGCGCGCAAGGGCCAGCCGGTGGCGTTCCCGAAGCGCTGAGGTGCCGCAAGTCGCCGACCTGCTGCGCGCGGCCGGCGGGGTCGAGCCGGCCGACGCCGAGATCCTGCTCGCGCACGTGCTCGGGCGGTCGCGTACCTGGCTGTATGCGCACGCGGACGCGGAAGCCGGCGCCGACGCGGGTCGCCGTTTCGAGGCCTTGCTCGCGCGGCGCCGCGCCGGCGAACCCGTGGCTTATCTCACGGGCTCGCGCGGGTTCTGGGGTTTCGACCTGCGCGTGAACGCGAACACGCTGGTGCCGCGGCCCGAAACCGAGCGGCTGGTCGAACTCGCGCTCGAGCGCCTGCCGGCCGACGGCGCCTGGCGGATCGCCGACCTGGGCACCGGCAGCGGCGCGATCGCGCTGGCGCTGGCGCTGGATCGGCCGCGCGCGGAGGTGATCGCGACCGACGCGAGCGAAGCGGCGCTCGACGTCGCGCGCGACAATGCGCGTTCGCTCGGCGTCGGCAACATCGCGTTCCGCCTGGGCGACTGGTTCGCGCCGCTGGCGGGCGAGCGATTCGACCTGGTCGCTTCCAATCCGCCATACATCGCACTGGGCGATCCGCACCTGGACGAAGGCGACCTGCGCTTCGAACCCGATGCCGCGCTGGCGTCCGGCGCCGACGGGCTGGATGCGATCCGCGCGATCGCGCAAGGTGCGCCGCTGCACCTGCTGCCGCGCGGATGGCTGCTCGTCGAGCATGGCTGGGAGCAGGGCCCGGCGGTGCGCGCGCTGTTCGAGGCCGCGGGACTGGTGGAAGTCGCCACGCACGCCGACCTGGAACGGCGCGACCGCGTCACGCTGGGCCGCTACAATCCCTGATCATGGACGACAGGCCGGAGGCTTCGATGCGCACGCTTTATCCCGAGATCGAACCGTACGACACCGGCGTCCTCGAGGTCGATGCGCGCCACCGCCTGTACTACGAACAGTGTGGCAACCCGCAGGGCAAGCCCGTGGTGCTGCTGCACGGCGGC
This sequence comes from uncultured Lysobacteraceae bacterium, assembly GCA_946482565.1. The sequence continues at coordinate 12,925 of CAMLSB010000012.1, forward strand.
CCCGGCGCGGGCTGCAGCCCGAAGATGCGGCGGTTCCACGACCCGGCGAAGTACCGGATCATCCTGTTCGACCAGCGCGGCAGCGGCCGTTCGACGCCGCACGCGGACCTGCGCGACAACACCACGTGGGACCTCGTGGCCGACATCGAGAAGCTGCGCGCGAAGCTCGGCATCGGGCGCTGGCAGGTGTTCGGCGGCAGCTGGGGGTCGACGCTTGCGCTCGCCTACGCCGAATCCCATCCGGAAGCCGTGACCGAGCTGGTGTTGCGCGGCATCTTCATGCTGCGCCGCTGGGAACTCGAGTGGTTCTACCAGGAAGGCGCGTCGCGGTTGTTCCCCGACGCGTGGGAGCACTACCTCGCCGCGATTCCCGAAGTCGAGCGCGCCGACCTCATTTCCGCCTTCCACCGCAGGCTCACGTCGGAGGACGAGGCGACGCAACTGGCCGCCGCGCGTGCCTGGAGCGTGTGGGAAGGCGCCACCAGCTTCCTGCACGTGGACCAGGACTTCGTCGCCGGCCACGAGGATGCGCGCTTCGCGCTCGCGTTCGCGCGCATCGAGAACCACTACTTCGTCAACGGCGGCTTCTTCGAGGTCGAGGACCAGCTGTTGCGCGACGCGCACCGGATCGCCGGCATCCCCGGCGTGATCGTGCACGGCCGCTACGACGTGGTCTGCCCCGTCCAGAATGCGTGGGAACTGCACAAGGCCTGGCCGAAGTCGGAACTCGTGGTCAATCCGGGATCCGGCCACTCGGCGTTCGAGCCCGAGCACGTGCACGCGCTGGTCGAAGCGACGGACCGTTACGCCACGGCCTGAGCGCGCCAACCGACTCGCCATGCAGCGCGTGCGCGCAGCGTTCCGCGAAGCCGTCGTGGCCATGGGCGCCGCGCTGGCGACGCTGGCTTGCACGCTCGCGCTGGCACCGGCACCCGGACCCGCAGTGCTGGCGGTGGTGCTGAGCCTCTCGCTGTCGCGCAGCCGGCTCGCCGACGACCGCCGCCATCGCCTGGAATCCGCGTTCGTGCTGCCGCTCGTGGGCCTGGCCGCGGTCGGCGTCGGCCTGCTGCTGCGCGATGCGCCGTGGCTCGGCGCGATGCTGTTCGTCGCGGGCATGGCCTTGCCGATCTGGATGCGGCGATTCGGCCCGGACGCGCGGCGCCTCGGCTCGCTGCTCGCGTTGCCCTTCGTCGCGCTGCTGGTCGCACCGCATGGCGCGGCAGTGCGCGCGGGACCGATCCCGGCGCTGCTGTTCCCCGTCGTGATCGCCTTGCTGGCGTCGCTGTGGGCGGCCGTCGCCCATGCGCTGGCGGTGCGCGCCGGCTGGCTGGCCGTGGCGGCGGCGACGCCGACGACCCCGGCGTTGGCGCCAACGCGCGCACCCATGTCGCCGGAAACCGCTCCTGCCACCGAAGTGCGCACCGCCGAAGTGCGCGCCACCCGCCTGAAGCCCGACGCCAGCACCCGCATGGCCCTGCAGATGGCCGTTGCGCTCGCGCTTTCGTTCGTCGTCGGCCACGTTTTCTTCGCCGGTCACTGGGCGTGGCTGGTGCTGACCGCCTACATCGTCGGCAGCGGCAACCGCGGGCGCCTGGACGTCGCATGGAAGAGCCTGCTGCGGATCGCCGGCGCAGGCGCAGGCACGGTGGTCGCGCTGCTGCTGGATTTCCACGCCGGCGGGCACGGCACGCTCGTCGCGGGCCTCATCCTCGGCGCGGTGTTCCTCGGCGTCTGGCTACGGCCGATCGGTTACGGCTGGTGGGCGCTGTTCGTGACGATCGCGCTGGCGCTGCTGCAGGGCTTCTCCGACGCGCCGGCATCGCAGCTGCTGGCACAGCGCATGCTCGAGATCTTCGTGGGTGCGGCGATCGCGGTCGCCTGCGCGTGGTGGCTGCTGCCGGTGCGTTCGACCGCCGTGCTGCGCAGGCGCATCGCCGATGCGCTCGCGGCGCTGTCGGCCGCGCTGGATCCCGCGAATCCGCAGCGCACGCCAACACACTTCATCGATGCGCTCGACGACGTGGCGCGCATCGCGCCGTCCTTCCGCGCCCTGCGCGCCGCGACCGGCCGCTGGCGCCAGCCGCAGCCGGCCGACTGGATCGACGCGCTGCTCGATTGCCGTGGCGGGGCCATCGCGTTGATCGAATCCGGCGAAACGCCGGCCGGCGTACGGCGCGACGTCGCCGACGCCCGCAAGGCGCAACTCGAACCAATCACGCTATTGCCAGCGCTCGTCGAATTGCGAAACGACCTGGTTCACATCCGTCCGGTCCCCTCCCGGGATCAGGGCGACGCAACGGCGCAAATATTGGCTACCAGCGCGGGCACTTCTCATGGCGCGACATCAGGACGTTCGGTTTGAATGCAAACGTCGCTGATGACTCGATCTCCGCCGAGCCGTTCGTAAGCGAGGTGCGCTTTACGTTGAAGGAGGCGTTCAACTCGCTCAGCAGCTTGTTGAGGAAATTCGCTTCCAGGCCCAGGCTGCCTTCCGCGTTGCCGTCCTTCCCTTTTTCGTATTTGAAGTCGGTGATCGAGAATTGCGCGATCGGGACGAGGATTCCTTCGTAATTCTCAGGAAGGATACTCGTGTCGATCTGCTTGTCCTTGAGCCGCCGATGCAAGGCCGCGAAGTCGACCTCGCTCCTGACCACCCGAAAACTCACGTTGGCCTTTGAAATCGAGTCGATCAGTATTTTTGGGTTGATGCTCCCGTCGAGCATGCCGTTCTTCTTGATGTCCGCCACTAGCTGGGCGGCGAATTCGCGGCTGATCTGATAAGAGCCGATTTCCTTGGGTTCCCGCGACGTGTGAGTGATGTCGCTCACGTCGACAACGCTATCGAAGCTGTCCAGGCTGACTGGCGTGCCTTTTTTTACGTAGTTCGAATTTGGCAGGTAGCACTTCGGGCTTTCGTACATGTAAAGCTTCCCGAGTTCTGCGGCGTGCTCGGATGGAGCATCGATGACTAGCGCGTTCCGCCTTTCTGCGAGGCGCTTGTAAAGGGAATTCATGAATGATTCCACGGCCTTGGTCGGATCCTGCGCCCAGGCATCGGTGCTGCCGGTTGCCCACAGCAACGTGGCAACCACGATCGTGATCGTCTTTTTCATGACGGACTTCGCTCCCCAGCCGCCGACTGCGGCCGTTTCTGGACACAACGGCAAGGGCAGTTCGGGGCGGCCGTCAGGCCTGGTCTTCCAGCGGCGACCCGTCCGGATTCCGCTCCAGCATCCACAGCCCCGCCCACAGCTTGAGGTCGAGCTCGTAGCCCTCGGCCTGCTTGCCGACCAGCCAGGCCGGCGCCTCGGCGCGCGGCACCTCGTGGACCACGATGTCCTCGGTTTCGTCGCCGCCGCCCGGTCCGACCCGCACCAGGCCGGTGGCGCGCACGAAGGCGATGCGCTCGTTGCTCATGCCCGACGAGGTCGGCCCGACCAGCAGGACCTCCACCTTCGATGGCTCCCAGCCGGTTTCCTCGACCAGTTCGCGCCGCGCCGCGTCTTCCAGCGTGTCCTCGCCCGACTGGTCGCCGACCAGGCCGGCGGGCATCTCGATCGTCGGGGCGCCGAGCGGGATCCGGTATTGCTCGACGAACAGCACCCGGTCTTCCGGCGTCAGCGCGACGATGATGACCGCCATGCCCTTGCCGTGGGTGCGCTCGGCGTATTCCCAGCGCCCGCGGTGGCGCAGGCGCAGCCACTGGCCTTCGTAAAGGGTTTCGGCGGGGGCGTCGGCATCGGGATCGGTCATGGATCGATGCTATCGCGGCTGCGGTGCCCTGTGTTCAGGCGGGCACCGAGGGGGCGGCCATCGGCAGGCCCGCGGCATCGTGCAGCCGGCGCCGGGTCATCGGCCCGAAGCGCAGCGATTCGCACAGCGCCAGCAGCAGCGCGGCGTCGGGCGCGCCGCGCGCGAAATCGGCGTCGTGCGACAGGGGCGCGTCGCAGGCAATGGTCGTGAGCCGGCGATAGAGCAATGCCTGTTCGCGGTGCGCGCGCAGCTTCGCCGCGATCGACGCTGCACCGCGCACGCGCAGGTACGGCACTTCCTCGACCCGTTCCAGCAATGCGTCCAGGGTCTCGAAATGCGCGAGCAGCACCGCGGCGGTGCGCGCGCCGATGCCGGGCACGCCGGGGATGTTGTCGACCGCGTCGCCGCACAGCGCGAGGTAGTCGGCGATCTGGTGCGCGTCGACGCCGTGCCGCGCCTTGACGCCTTCGCTGCGCCAGCGCGTGTTGCGCGCGTAGTCCCATTGCTCGTCGAATTCGCCAAGCAGCTGCGAGAGGTCCTTGTCCGCCGACACGATCACGCCGCGCTGTCCCTGCGCGCGGCCATGCACGAGCGCGCTGCCGATCAGGTCGTCGGCCTCGTATTCGCCGTGCGCCAGCACGACCAGCCCCAGCGCGATGCACAGCGACTTGCAGTGGCCGAACTGCCGCTTCAGCTCTTCCGGGGCGGGTTCGCGGTTCGCCTTGTAGGCGGGGTAGAGCGCGTTGCGGAAGCAGGAGTCGAGCGCCTCGTCGAAGGCCACCGCGATGTGCTGGGGGCGCGAGCGCTCGAGCAGTTCCAGCACGAAGCGCGCGAAGCCGTGCACGGCGTTCGTCGGCCAGCCCTCCGCGTCGTGGAATTCATCCGGCATGGAATGCCAGGCACGGAACACGTACATGCTGGCGTCGACCAGGTACAGCGTCGGCCGCGGTGCCGTGCCGTCGCTCACGAGGGACGCCAGTCGGTGAGCAGCGCGAGCGGGTCGGGGCGTTCGCGCTCGGGCGCCTCGATCTTCGGGGTGCCGATGTGGATGAAGCCGGCGATGCGTTCGTCGGCGCCGAGGCCGAGCAGGCGCAGGATCGCTTCGTCGTACGCGGGCCAGCCGGTCAGCCACTGCGCGCCGAAGCCTTCTGCCTGCGCCGCCATCAGCAGCGCGAAGCAGGCGCAGCACGCGGAGGCGAAGCGTTCGGCCTCCGGGATCTTCTCGTCCGGACCCAGCTGCGCGACCACGGCGATCGCGAGCGGTGCGTGGAACCGGTTGCGATCCTTGTCGAGCACGGCCGCGCCGGCATCGGGATCGCGCTCGAGCGCGCGCGCGACGAGGGCCTCGCCGAGCGTTGCGCGCGCATCACCGGCGATGCGGACGAAGCGCCAGGGAACGCGCTTGCCGTGGTCCGGGACGCGGACTGCCGCGGCCAACATCCGCTCCAGTACGGCGGCGTCCGGGGCGGGCGCTTCGAGCTGCCGGGCGGGTACCGACCGGCGCCCGTTCAGGAACATGAGTCCGGCCGTCACGCTGGCCCCAGGTCGGTTTGGGATGGGCATCACATATCCTTTCACGGGCGATGGACTGACGTTCCACGACCATTATGCTCGGCAGTCGTCAGCTTGTGCCGTGGCATGGAGCCCGGCAGGGGGTTGTGGCGTGTCTATCCAACATCCGGAAATGGGCGTTCCCGCGGGAAGGGATCCCGAGCGCCTGCTCGAGGAACTCAAGCGCATTGCCGTCGAACAACTCGGCGCGGTGCCCGCGGGCCTCTATCGTCCGATCGAGGAGCAACTCCACGACAGCCTGCGCGTCGGCCAGGAGGGCACGCAGCGCAAGGATCTCATGACCGTGCTCGCGCTGCGACAGCGCGGTTCCGGTTACGTGATGAAGTTCCGCGAGCTCATCGGCCGCGCGTTCGACGAATTCTGCGGCCGCAGCCTCCCCGGCGGGAATGCCGCGCCGATGGGCCTGGTGCGCGAGAACGAACTCGATTTCCACCTCGACGGCCAGCGCCTCGCCGAGTCGATCGCGGCGCGCTACCAGCGCCCGCTCGAGATGCTCGGCCTGCGTTTCGATTCGCTGGCCACGGCGATGGGCGTGCCCGGCATCACCAACCCGGTCGGCGCGACCCTGCTCGCGAACGCGTTCGTGCAGACCTTCCGCGACGCCGACGTCGGCACGTCGCTGCGCCTGCTGTTGTTCCGGCAATACGAGCAGGAACTGGCGAAGGTGCTCGGCGAGCTCTATGGCCGCCTGAACTCGCAACTCGCCGCGCATGGCTTCCACGCCGATGCGCGGCGCGAGCCGGTGGCGGGAGCGTCCGTGTCCGCGCCGGCCGGTCCCGTGCCCGGCACGTCCCAGGCGCCGTCGCGCCAGGCGGCGGGCGCATGGATGGAAGCGGGGATCGGCGGCATCGTGCCGCAACCGGTGTCCGCATCCGCGCCCACGTTCGATTTCGACCTGTCGGCGTTCGCGTCGCCAGGCTTCGGGCAAACTGCGGCCACGCCTGCCGCGCCGGCCATGCAGGCGCCCGCATCGCAGGCGCCCGCGCAGCCGCCCGGCAGCGCCGAGATGTTCCGCGCCGCACCTGCCGCCCGCGTCCAGCACCAGCAATTGCGCGACATGCTGCACCTGTGGCGCGAAGGCATGGCGACTGGCGATGCTGGCGGGCGCGTCGCGATGGCCGCGCATTCCGCCGGTCCCGACGCGCGCCGCGAATTGCGCCTGCAGGAAGTCGTCAGCGTCGCCTCGCTGCTGCAGCGCGATGGCGCGCGCAATTTCGAAGCAGCGCTTGCCGGCAAGTGCGGGCTGCACGAAGCCATCCGCGAGGAACTCGCCGAGGGCGCGGGCCGGCTCGGCCTCGACCCCTCGCAGACCCGCCTCGACCCGCACCAGGAAGACGCGGTCGACCTGACCGGCTTGCTGTTCGAATCGATGCTGCGCGGCCACGCGATGGGTGGCGAGGCGCGGCGCCTGTTCGCGCGCCTGGTCATGTCCTACGTCAAGGTCGCGCTGACCGACGACAACCTGTTCGTGCAGGGCGAGCACCCGGCGCGCCGCCTGCTCGACGCGCTCGCGCTCGGTTGCGAGGGCAACGAGGGCGTGTCGGCGCAGGACCGCGAACTGCTCGACGGCGCGGGCCGCGTGGTCGACCGCGTCACCGCCCAGTACAACGAGGACCTCGCGATCTTCGAGCTCAGCGCCGGGGAAATGCAGGCCCTGGTCGAACAGCAGCGCCGCCGCGCCGACATCGCCGAACGCCGCAGCGCGGAGACCGCGCATGGCCGCGAGCGCCTCGCGCGCGCCCGCGACGTCGCCGCGCAGGCGCTGGCCGAGCGCATGGCCGGCCGTACGCTGACGCCGACGATCGCGCATTTCCTCGAGCGCCACTGGCAGCACCACCTGGTGCAGGTCGTCCTGCGCGATGGCGAGGACAGCGCGCGCATGCCGCGCGTGCTGGCCATGGCGGACGAACTGGTGTCGCTGGACGAAGCCGCGGCGCGTGGCGCCGGCCGCGAGGTCGCCTCGCGCGTGCTCGCATTGCATCCGGCGCTGGTCGAGGCCCTGTCCAGCTCCGGCCTCGACGAACAGGTCGCGGGCGAATGGATGGCGGGCCTGGCGCGCACCGTGGCGTTCCCCGATGTCCCGCGCGAACCGCGCGTGCCGCAGGCGCGAGCCACCGAAGAGGCCGACGAGGCACCGGTGCTGCGCGTCGTCGGCGGCCATGCGCAACTCGATTTCGATCCGGCCGTGGCCGAGCGCATGCGCTCGCTGCAGCCCGGCGACTGGATGCGGCTCACCGACGAGCGCGCGCACGAAATCGCGGTCAAGGTGGCCTGGATCAGCCCGCTCAGCGGCCGGCTGCTGCTGGTCAACCGGCGCGGCATCAAGCAGCTGGTGGCCTCGCCGGAACAGCTCGCGGCGCTGGTGCGCAGCGGGAACCTGTTCGCGGAGGCGGACGAGCTGCCCTTCGACGAGGCGATGCGCCTGGTGCGCCAGCGCCTCGGCCGCTCGGCCAGCCGCGCCGCCTGAAGCCGTTCGGCGCCGGGCGCGCGCATTCGCTAGGATGCGGGCAAGCACCCGGTGGAGCGGCGCATGGCGATGAAGGTGGCGATTGCGGTGGCGCGCGAGACCGCGCCGGGCGAGCGGCGCGTGGCGCTGACCCCCGAAACCTGCAGGAAGCTCGTTGCCGCCGGCGCCAGCGTGCGCGCCGAACGCGGCCTGGGCGAAGCCGCCGGATTCACCGATGCGGACTACGCGGCCGCAGGGGCGGAACTCGTCGCCGACGCGCAGGCCGCCCATGCCGGCGCCGATATCGTGCTCTGCGTGCAGGCGCCGCCACCCGCGGTGTTGCAGGCGCTGCCCGAAGGTACGGTCCTCGTCGGCATGCTGCAGCCCGACGCCGATCCGGCGCGCGCCGATGCGCTGCGCGCGCGCGGCATCGTCGCCTTCCCGCTGGAGCGCCTGCCGCGCACCACGCGCGCCCAGGCCATGGACGTGCTCAGTTCGCAGGCCGGCATGGCCGGTTACAAGGCCACGCTGCTCGCGGCACAGCTGTCGCCGCGCTTCTTCCCGATGCTGACCACGGCGGCGGGCACGATCCGTCCGTCGAAGGTGCTGGTCGTCGGCGCCGGCGTCGCCGGCCTGCAGGCGATCGCGACGGCGAAGCGCCTCGGCGCGCAGGTCGAAGGCTTCGACGTGCGCCCGGAAACGCGCGAGCAGATCGAATCGCTGGGCGGCAAGTTCCTGGACCTGGGCGTCAGCGCGGCCGGCGAGGGCGGCTACGCGCGCCAGCTCACCGACGAGGAACGCGCGGAACAGCAGCGCCGGCTCGGCGAGCACCTTCGCGGCGTGGACACGGTGGTCTGCACCGCCGCGGTGCCCGGTCGCCCCGCGCCGCGCATCCTCACCGCCGGCATGGTGCGGGGCATGCGCGCGGGCAGCGTCATCGTGGACATGGCCGCGGAAACCGGCGGCAACTGCGAACTCACCCGGCCGGGCGAAACCGTCGTGGAATCTGGCGTCACGATCGCCGGGCCGCTGGGGCTGGCCAGCAGCGGTGCGTTCCATGCCAGCGAGATGTTCGCGCGCAACGCGTACAACTTCGTCGCGCCGATGCTGCGCGATGGCCAGCTCGCGATCGACTGGGACGACGAACTGTTCGCGCGCACCGCATGGCCGCCGCGCGCGCAGGCCGCGCCGCAAGCCTGACGTCGCAAGCCTGGCGCCGCGCCGACGCCGTCGCGGGCTAGCGCGGGTCCCGGTTCTTCGGCGGATTCGCCTCGACCCAGGCATTGCGCTGGGCCTGCGTCATCCCGTGCCACTGGTCGCGCAGCGCCTTGCGCTGTTCCGGCGACATCGTGCGCATCTTCTCGAACAGCGCGCGCATCTCGCGGCGCCGCGCCGGATCCATGTGTTCCCAGTGGCCCAGGCCGCGTCGCGCCCGCGCGCGCTGCTCCGGCGTCATCGAGCGCCAGCGCTCGGCGTGGCCGTACATCCGCGCCCGCTCGCCCGGATTGGAATCCCAGCGCTCGCGCAGCGGCGCGACGAGCAATTCGCGCTGCGCGGGCGTGAGCTGGTCCCATGCGGGCAGCACAGGTTGCGCAGCTTGCGCGACAGGGGCTGGCGACTGCCGCGGCGCGCTGTCCTGCGCGCCGGCGATGCCGCTGGTGGCGCACAACGCAAGGGCGAACAGCGCGGCCGCGACAGCGTGGCGGTGGAGGGTGGTCATCGCGTCATCACTCCGATGCGAGGGCAACGGCGTCGGAAGACGCCAGCCACAGGTAGAAGTCGGGATCCTGCTCGAGCGTGGCGGGCGCCGCGTTGGCGGCGACCGCGCTGGCCACCGCGGGCAGCACCGGCGCGGGGTCATGGGCCGTCCGCCACGGCGCGGCGAACGCCAGCGCCAGCGCGAGCGCCGGCGCGCCCAGCCATGCCCAGCCGTGGCGGCGGTGCATCGCGGGCGTCGCGCCGGCGGTACCCGGGGCGCCGGCAGCGACCGCGGCTCGCCGGCGCTGCTGCAGCTGCGCGCGCACTCGCGGCGACAGCGCCTCCAGCGATCCAGCGTGCGCCGCGCGTGCGTGCGCGTCGAAGCGTGCGTCGTCGTTCATCGCCAATCCTCCAGTTTCCGCTGCAGCGCTTCCCGCGCCCGCGACAAATGCGTCTTCACCGATCCCTCGCTGCAGCCCATGGCGCGCGCGGTGTCGGCGACATCGAGTTCTTCCAGCACGCGCAGCGTGAACGCCTCGCGTTGCCGGCGCGGGAGTGCTTGCAGCGCCTCCGAGAGCCTGGACCAGGCCTCGCGCCCGTCGTGGCTGCGCGACGGATCCGGTGCGTGGTCGGTCCAGTCCACGCCTTCCTCGGCGTTCGCCGCCGCGGGCACCAGCCAGCGCAGGCGGAAGCCACGGCGCCGCTGCGCGTCCACGACGCGGCTGCGCAGGATGCTCCAGAACAGCGCCTGCCACTCCGACACCGGGCGATCGGCATAGCCGACCATCCGCATCATCGCTTCCTGCACCGCGTCCAGCGCATCCTCGCGATGGCGCAAGCCCAGTTCCGCGAAGCGATAGGCGCGGGGCGACACCGCGGCGAGGAAGCCGTCGAGCGACACCGGCCCGTTCGCCGCCGCCGGGGCGGGGGTGGTGGCGGGTTCCGCTTCGTTCGGGACGATCACGGCCTGCAGCATACGACCCAGAACGCCCGGGAAGGGGCGCCGTTGACGCGCCACGGAGCCGTTCACCGGCCGGTTATGATGGCCGCGGGAACCCCAGCGGGAGCAGCCGTGGTCGACGACTTCATGGTGCAGGCCTTCATGGTGTTGTACGTGTTCATGCTCGCGGCGATCGCCGGGCACGTGATCATCTCGCGCGTGCCGGTGATCCTGCATACGCCGCTGATGTCGGGGTCGAACTTCATCCACGGCATCGTCCTGGTCGGCGCGATGGTCGTGCTCGGCCACGCGGACACGCCGCTGGAGAAAGCGATCGGCTTCATCGCGGTGCTGCTGGGCGCGGGCAACGCCGCCGGCGGCTACGTGGTCACCGAGCGCATGCTCGAGATGTTCAAGGCCAGCAAGCCGGGGGCGAAATGAGCGGCGCCGCTTCGCTGCAATGGCTGGCGCAGGCCAGCTACTTCATCGCCGCGACCCTGTTCCTGCTCGGCCTGCAGCGCATGGCGTCGCCCAGGACCGCGCGCAGCGGCATCCAGTGGGCGGGGGCCGGCATGGTGCTGGCGACGATCGCGACGCTGCTGTTGCCCGGCTTGCACAATCTCGGGTTGATCGTGCTCGCGACGGGGCTGGGCACGGTGGTCGCGTGGATCTGGGGCAAGCGCGTCGCGATCACCGACATGCCGCAGATGGTCGCGTTGTTCAACGGCATGGGTGGCGGTTCGGCCGCCGCGATCGGTGCGGTGGAGTTGTGGAAGGCCGTCGGGATGGCCGGCCCGCGCCCGTCCGGCGTGCACGTCGCGCTCGCGGTGGTGGGCGCGCTGATCGGCGCGATCTCGCTGACCGGCTCGGTCATCGCCTGGGCCAAGCTCGACGGGCGCATGGACAAGCGCTACACCTTCCTCGGCCAGCGCTTCTTCAACGCGCTCGTGTTCCTGGCGGCGGTCGGCTTCGGCGCGGTCGCGGCCTGGGGCCTGGTCGCCGGCGGTTTCGAGGCGCAGCAGATGACTGCGTTCGCCGTCCTCGCGTTCTTCGGGCTGGCGCTTCTGCTCGGCGTGCTGATGACGCTGCCGATCGGCGGCGCCGACATGCCGGTGGTGATCTCGCTGTACA
>CAMLSB010000013.1 GCA_946482565.1 uncultured Lysobacteraceae bacterium
GTACCTGCTGCGCAAGGGCTTCGACATCGAGATCGAATCGAGCACGGTGGAGAACCGGGCCTCTGTGAACTGGCGGATGGAGCGCTAGGTCGCGCTCCGCCGAGCCGGGCATGGTCCCCGTTGTTCCTCGTATCGTGTGGAGCTAGGCTGAGGGCTGAGCGTAACGCTAAGCCATTGCCTGGTCGCCATGGGGGAGATTGCAATGATTTTTCGTCGCGGAGTCATGTTCGCGTCCCTTCTGTTTTTCGGGTTTTCTTTGTGGGGTGCGCAAGCTGCCGCAAATCCGGCCCAAAAGGCAGCCGCCCGGAAATCACGGCCGGAATGGCAACCGCTGCCATTTCCTGAGTCCGGGACTTTGCCTAAAAACTACAAGGGGCTTGATGCAAAACGTGTCTGGCATCTTTTCAAATCCAAGGAGGCTTCGCTGAAGAAGGGCGAGTACGAGACGACGCTGGACTACCAAAAGAGGTTGGAAACAGCCGATCTGCTGCCTTTGGTGCGCGAAAGCAGCTATGCCTTTTCATTGAAGGACGTGACGACGTCTTATGATGCCGATGCACAGCAATATTCCTTTTCCGACTACCTGTTCTGCAAGAAAACATACGACACTGGTGATGATGCTGGTTGGTTCACGTGCAAGATCGACACCGTCGACAGCGAGCACAGCACGTACATCGGGACGAATAGTTTCGGGGCGAGCGCCGTGATAGACAAGAGCACCGGGAAGGATTTCGCCATCGCCGTACGACCTGATAGTCCGTTCTTCAAAAGCGTTCTCTTCCAGGGAGATCCGTACAATTCGTACAAATCAAGCTACGAGCTGAAGACAACGCTTCCGTTGCCGATAGAGCATGCGAAGGCACTTCAGGGATTGACGATCGGAGTCCTCCTCGTTGGAAAGTTCGCCGCGTCGACGTTGATCGAAGGCCGTCCGACCCTCATAAGCCCGACGCTCAACGACCCTATCGACATTTTCGTGATGGAAGATGCTGCGCCTTTCGACCCCCAAGAGGTCGTCTTTTATGTCGTCGAAACCGGCGAAATCCTCGCCAGGACGAGCATCAATTAGCTCCGTACCACCCGCTACAGGCTTCCGTCACTTGTCATGAGCGACTATCCAGACGACATCTACACCGAGCCCACGCCGGACCCGGACACGCTCGCCAACCTCGGCCCGCTGGCGCGGATCGCGGGCGTGTGGGAAAGCGCGGTCGGCATGGACGTCAACCCGAAGGCCGACGGCCCGGAGCACCAGGCCTTCGTCGAGCGCATCGAACTGCAGCCGATCGACGCGCAGACCAACGGGCCGCAGCTGTATTACGGGCTGCGTTACCACGCGCGCATCGTGAAGCCGGGCGAGGTCGAGGCCTTCCACGACCAGGTCGGCTACTGGTTGTGGGAGCCGGCGACGGGCACGCTGATCCAGACGCTGTCGATCCCGCGCGGGCAGGTCGCGCTGGCAATGGGGCGCGCAACGGCCGACGCACGCACGTTCAGGCTCGAAGCGGTACGCGGTTCGACGGTCAACGGCATCAGTTCCAATCCGTTCCTGGAAGCGGCGTTCCGCACCGACCGCTACGTCATCACCGTCACCACGCACGACGACGGCACCTGGTCGTACGAGCAGGAGACGACGCTGGTCATCCCCGGCCAGGCCGAGCCGTTCGCGCACACCGACCGCAACACGCTGGTGCGCATCGCCGCACCGATACCGAACCCGACGGCGCTGCAGGCTTTGGCGGAAGCAGCAGCCGGCAAGACACCCGCGTAGACGCCGGGATCCACGAGGAGCGAATGCCGATGAACGACTCGCCGCGCTATTGGTTCAAGGCGAAGCGATACGGCTGGGGCTGGGGGCTTCCCACCGCCTGGCAAGGCTGGGTCGCGTACGCGCTCTTCGCGCTCGGCGTGGTGGGCGTCGTGCGCACATTCCCGCCGCAGCGCGCGCCGGGATCCTTCGCGATCGGCTTGATCGCGCTGGCGGCGCTGCTGTTCATGGCCTGCCTGCTGAAGGGCGAGCCGCCGCGCTGGCGCTGGGGCGGGAAGTGATGGCCGAAACCGGGATACGGCATGCCGACACCGACGCGGAGATCGCCGCCACCTTCGACGTGATGCGCCAGCTGCGGCCGCACCTGGATCGCGGCGACTACGTGGCCCGCATCCGCCAGCTCTTCGCGCACGGTCCGCGAGCAGGCGCACCGCTTCTATTTCCGGGAGGGCTTCGGCATCGAATGCTTCCACTTCCGCATGCCCCTGGCCTGAAGGCCCGACGATGAACCATTCCCTCGCCCACGTCGCCATCGTCGTCCGCGATTACGACGAGGCGATCGCGTTCTACACCGGCGTGCTCGGCTTCCGGCTCGTCGAGGACACGCCGCGCGAGCCCGGCAAGCGCTGGGTCGTGGTTGCGCCGCGGGGATCGGGCGGCGGCGGCACGTCGCTGCTGCTGGCGCGCGCGGCGACGCCGGAGCAGGAACGCTTCATCGGCAACCAGGCTGGCGGCCGCGTATTCCTGTTCCTGCACACCGACGATTTCGCGCGCGACCATGCCCGCCTGCAAGCGGCCGGCGTGCGCTTCGTGCGCGAGCCCAGCCGCGAGGATTACGGAACGGTCGTCGTGTTCGAGGACCTGTACGGCAATCGCTGGGACCTGATCGAACCCGCGCGCGCGGCGACACCGCCGCCCGCGTTGCCGCTGCGCGGCGGCTGCCTGTGCGGCGCGGTTCGCTACGCCGCGAGCGCGCTGCCCCGCGTGAGCACGCTCTGCCACTGCCGCAGCTGCCGGCTCGCGTCGGGCGCGCCGAGCGTCGGCTGGGTCGTGTTCGGCACCGACGACGTCGCGTTCGAGGGCGAGCGTCGCATGTACGCTTCCTCGCCGGGCATCACGCGCAGCTTCTGCCCGCACTGCGGCACCTCGCTCACCTGGCAGCGCGACGACCAGCCCGGCAGCATCGACCTGCAGGCCGCCACGCTCGACGACGCTTCCGCGTTCCCGCCGACGAAGGAAATCTGGCTGGAGGAGAAGATCGCCTGGGAAGCGGTGAACCCCGCCACCGCGCACTACGCGCGCAGCAGCGCCGGCGCCGAGCCGATCGACTAAGCTGCGCGCATGGCTTCCGATCCCGGTTACGTCGAATACGTGCTCGACCAGGTCGGCCCGCTGCCCGGGCTGGCGCACAAGATGATGTTCGGCGAGTACGGGCTGTGGCTCGACGCGAAGATCGTCGCGCTGGTCTGCGACGACCAGTTCCTGCTGAAGCCGACTCCGGCGGGCCGCGCGCTGCTCGGCGGCGATCCGCCCGCCGTGCCGCCCTATCCGGGCGCGAAGCCCTGGCTGCTGGTCGAGGACCTCGACGACGGCGAGGCGCTGCGCGCATTGCTGCGCGCCACCGCCGACGCGTTGCCGGCGCCGAAGCCCACGGGCGGTCGCAAGCGCCAGGCCCCCGCGGCGCGCTGATCTGCTAGCGTGCGCCCCAGCCGGCCATCGCGGCCGGGATCGGGGGAATTCCCTATGAGCAACGCACCGAAGTGGCTGTCGCCCGTCGCCATCGTCGCCCTGTTGTGGAACCTGCTGGGTTGCGTCGGCTGGGTCGCCGACATGCGCGCGACGCCGGAACAGGTCGCCGCGATGGGGCCGGACATGATCAAGCTCTACGCGGCGCTTCCGCCGTGGCTGCCTACGGCGACCGGCGTCGCCGTCCTTGGCGGCGTGGCCGGCTGCCTCGGCCTGTGGCTGCGCAAGCGCTGGGCGCCGAAGTTGCTGTGGTTGTCGCTGGCAGGCGTCATCGCGCAGGACATCGGGCTGTTCGTGATCGCCGGCGGATTCGCGCTCGCGGGCCTGCTGCCGACCGTGCTGCAGGCCGCGGTGCTGGTCGTCGCGATCGGGCTGGTGCTGCTGGCTCGCCGCGCCGAACGCGCCGGCTGGCTCGGCTGAACGGAGGGCAAAACCCCCGGCCGCGCGACTTCCACTGGCCGCGCCCGGCGGTATAGTCCGCTCCATGACGACCTTCCTGCTCTGGGTGCTCCTGCTCGTGGTCTGCTGGCCGCTGGCCCTGCTCGCGCTGGTGGCGTGGCCGTTCGTTTGGCTGCTGTCGCTGCCGTTCCGGCTGGTCGGGATCACGTTCTCCGCGCTGTTCGCGTTCCTGCGCGCGCTGCTGTTCCTGCCGGCGCGCGTGCTCGGCGGCGGTCGCCCCGCCGCGGCATGACGGCCAACGTCATCGATCCACGCCGTCCCCCCGGCTGGTTCTGGGTGGTCGGCGTGCTGGTCGCGCTGTGGATGCTGGTGGGCGTGCTCGCCTGGTGCGTCGACCTGGGCATGAGCGCGGAACGCCTGGCGCAAATGCCGGCGGCGCAGCAACAGCTGTACGCGATGCGGCCGCGGTGGGTGTTCGTCGTCTACGCGATCGCGGTGTTCACCGGCTTGGCGGGCGCGATCCTGTTGCTGTTGCGGCACAAGCTCGCGAAGACCTTGTTCCTGGTGTCGCTGCTCGCGGCGATCGTGCAGTTCGGCTACATCTTCGCGGCGATGCACGCACTGGCGCTGCTCGGGCCCGCAATGGCCTTGCCGCTGCCGGCGATGGTGATCGCCGTCGGCCTGTTCACCGTGTGGTATGCGCGCTGGTGCGCGCGCCACGGCCTGACGCGCTGAACCTGCCTGGGCGGCTCGCCCCGGTCGCCTGGCTTCAGGGGGCGATCACCACGCCGCGCAGGCGCGGCACGCCGCCCTCGATGTCGGTCCACACCGCGTAACCCTCGCTGCCGCGCAACGCGATCTTCGGGAAGCCGGTGCCGCGGCCGCGGCCCTGCAGCTTCGCGACTTCGAGGCGCTGGTATTCGCGCTTGAGGTCGGGCGTGCGGCGCGACAGCCACAGCGACTGGCCGGCGGCATCCTCGCGGATCCACAGGATCCAGGCCTGGCGCGCATCGAGCGCGAGCGCGACGCGGCCCTGCACCTGCTCGCCTTCGTCGATCGCGACCGGCGCGCCGAAGCTGTCGCCGGCATCCTCGCTGCGCGCGATGCGCACCGACGGCGTGCCGCCGGCTTCCGTGTACCAGGCGACCAGCGCGGCGTTGCCGTCGGCGGCCACGGCCGGACCGTTCACCGGACAACCGGTCATCTTCCAGCCGTCGGCATGCACGGCGACGGGCTTGCCCCAGGCCTTGCCGTCGTAGCGCACGGCGGCGATGTCGCGGATCTCCTTGTCGCTGCGGTCGCGGTACACCAGCAGCGGGCCGCGGTCGGTGGCGGCGATCGCGGTCTGGCAGCAATCGCAGGTCTTCGCGTCGACGATGGCCTCGCCGCTGCGCTGCAGGTTCATGTCGAACACGGCGGCGCGTAGCGCGGTGCGGCCTTCGGCGTGCATGTCGTGGCCGCCGTGCTTCATGCCGGCGCCATCGTCGTGGTGCATGTCGCCCTCGACGTTGTCGCGGCCATCGAGCCAGGCCACGCCGATCGTGTCGCGCGACGCCGGCCACAGTGCGGCAAAGCCATGCTCGGCTTCCACGCCGTCGTCGTTCACCGCGATCGGCGATGCCCAGTTGAACCCGCCATCGACCGAGCGGCTCAGCGCGACGTTGCCGGCGTGGCCTTCGCCCATCTTCTGCATGAACTGCACCCACAGCGCGCCATCGGCGGTCTGCGCGATGTGCGGGGTGTTCGCCCAGTTCGCCATCAGCGAATCGCCGACGGCAATGGTGCGCGGCGCGCTCTGCCAGTGGCCGTCCTCGCTCATCGCGACGAACTGCAACGCGTTGCGGCGGCCCTCGACGCTGTTGATCCAGCTCAGCAGCAGGCGACCGTCGGCGGTGGCGGCAAGATCCGGCTGCGCGGAACCGGCCGAGGAGGGCAGCGGCCATTCGTGCACGACGTAGGGTCCGGCAAGATCGGCCGGCGCGGTGGCGGTGGCGCCCGCGGCCGTGGCCGTGGCCGCATCGGGCGCGCCGCGGTGGCAGGCGGCCAGCGCGAGGGGGAGCAGGAGGACGGCTAGCTTGCGCATGTTCGGAGCTCCTTGCAGCCGACCAGGGTCGGCTCTACGTGTCGGGGTCAGGCGGCGCGGGCGCGGGCGAGGTGGACGAGCAGCAGCGAGATCGCCGCGGGCGTCATGCCCGGGACGCGCTGCGCCTGGCCGACGGTTTCGGGGCGCATGCGCTCGAGCTTCTGCCGCGCTTCCGCGGACAGGCCGTGCACCCGCGCGTAATCGAACGCGGCGGGGATGACGGTGGTTTCGTTGCGGCGATGGCGCGCGATCTCATCGTTCTGGCGTTCGAGGTAGCCGGCATACTTCACGCCGATCTCGACCTGCTCGGCCACGTGCGCATCGTCGACGGCCGGACCCAGTGCAGGCAGCGCGGCAAGCGCGGCGTAGTCGAGTTCCGGGCGGCGCAGCAGGTCGAGCGCGTTGACCTCGCGCGACACCGGCACGCCCAGCGTCGCGACGACTTCGCGACCGAGCGCGTTGTTCGGCGCGGCCCACAGTGCGCCGAGGCGCGCGGTCTCGCGCTCGATCGCCTCGCGCTTGCGCTCGAACGCCGCGAAGCGCGCGTCGTCGACGAGGCCGAGCTCGCGGCCGATGCCGGTGAGGCGCAGGTCGGCATTGTCCTCGCGCAGCTGCAGCCGGTATTCGGCGCGCGACGTGAACATGCGGTACGGCTCCAGCGTGCCCTGCGTCACCAGGTCGTCGACCAGCACGCCGAGGTAGGCCTGGTCGCGGCGCGGCGACCACGCCTCGGCGCCGCGCACGAAACGCGCGGCGTTGACGCCCGCGAGCAGCCCCTGCGCCGCGGCCTCTTCGTAACCCGTGGTGCCATTGATCTGCCCGGCGAAAAACAGGCCCGCGACGGCCTTGGTCTCGAGCGATGCCTTCAGCCCGCGCGGATCGAAGAAGTCGTATTCGATCGCGTAGCCGGGCCGCGTGATGTGCGCGTTCTCGAAGCCCCGGATCGAGCGCACCAGGTCGAGCTGCACGTCGAACGGCAGGGAGGTCGAGATGCCGTTCGGATAGATCTCGACGGCATCGAGCCCTTCCGGCTCGACGAACACCTGGTGCGAGGCCTTCTCGGCGAAGCGCACCACCTTGTCCTCGATCGACGGGCAGTAGCGCGGGCCGATGCCCTCGATCTGCCCGGAATACAGCGGCGAGCGATGCAGCGCGCCACGGATGATCTCGTGCGTGCGCTCCGACGTGTGCGTGATCCAGCACGGGACCTGCCGCGGATGGTCTTCGCGCGAGCCCATGAACGAGAACACCGGGCGCGGATCGTCGCCGGGCTGCACGTCCATCACCGAATAGTCGAGCGTGCGCCCGTCGATGCGCGGCGGCGTGCCGGTCTTGAGCCGGTCGACGACGAACGGGCCGTCGCGCAGCTTCATCGCCAGCGCGGTCGCGGGCGCATCGCCCATGCGGCCGGCGGCATATTGCGTTTCGCCCACATGGATCTTGCCCGCGAGGAAGGTACCCGCGGTCAGCACCAGCGCCGGTGCGTCGAAACGCAGCCCCGTGTTGGTGATCGCGCCGCGCACGACGCCGTTTTCGATGACGAGGTCGTCGACCGCCGCCTGGAAAATCGACAGGTTCGGTTGCGATTCCACGGCGCGCCGCACGAACGCGCGGTACAGCGCGCGATCGGCCTGGCAGCGCGTCGCGCGCACCGCCGGCCCCTTCGATGCATTGAGCCGGCGCCACTGGATGCCGGCCGCGTCCGCGGCGCGCGCCATCAACCCCCCGAGCGCGTCGATCTCCTTCACCAGGTGGCCCTTGCCGATGCCGCCGATCGCCGGGTTGCAGCTCATCGCGCCCACGGTCTCGATGTTGTGGGTCAGCAACAGCGTGCGCGCACCGGCGCGGGCCGCGGCCAGGGCGGCCTCGGTACCGGCGTGGCCACCGCCGACCACGATCACGTCGTGGGCGTGGAAGCCGGATTGGCGGGCGTCTCGGGTGGGCATGTCCGGGGCAAGCATGTTCCGGGAGGGGCACCGGCTGACGCAGCGCGTCAGTCACGGCCTTGCGATTATCGCGCGATGGCGAGGACGCGGGCCGGAACCCTGCCGGAAGCCGGTTGGCATGCTTCCTGCGTACTCCTCCATGCACCCGGCGTGGCAACGGCGTCAGGGGCGCGCGGGCCAGGATGGAACAGGGCTGGCCAGCGCACGACGGGGAAGCACCGGGGGGCCGATGTCGGGGGGCATCGGTCCCCTACCCTTTTTTGGCCGGGCGATCCGGCCTGCGTGACGGGAGCCGACGCCCGTCGGGGAAGCGGAACAGGGGGGATCCGGAGAGCCCCGCCGGGCGTCGGCATGGAAGACCGTGACGTGCGGACGGCAGCGTGGGGCTGCGACACCGGGCGGCCGTGACTCGGCCAGCAGTGTCATCAATAGATTGGGTGTGCGGCGGGCGCCGCGCAAGAGTGCTCAGGGCACCGGATTGCGACGGCCGTCTCGTTTCCCGCCGACGGCACGCCGCATCGGAGCGCCACGCTCGACGCCTTCGACGCGACGGGGCGCGCGCTCGGTCGTCTGGGTCGGCGAGGGTCGCCACGGCTGGCGCTGCTCCGGCTGGTCCGAGCGATCCCGCTTGTCGAGCCTGCCCAGGTCGCGCCACGGCGGGCGCGGCCGGTCGGGCATGTTCTGCGGCGGATGATCGTTGCCGCCATCGTTCCCGCCGTGGTCGCCGTGGCCATGGTCGTTGCCATGGCCGCCGTCATGGCGTGGCGGGCGGCGGGGACCGTAGTAACCGTAGTACCCGATGCTGGCGCCCCAATAGGGCGAGTTGTAGTAACCGGGATAGCCGTAGCCGCCGTAACCGTAGCCGCCGTAGCCGTACGGGTAGGAGTACTCGGTCGTCGGCTGGCCGTAGTAGTAGTCGCCGCGGCCGTCCCGGTACCCGTAGCTCACGCAGCCGGACAGCAGCGCGACGGCGATCGCGGGAAGGAGCAGCAGCTTGCGGGTCGGATGCTTCATGGCGTCGATTGTCCCCTGTCTTCCCTTGCAGCATTGCCGCCGGGCGTTGAATCAGTGCTTAATCCTCCCCGTTGCGGCGGCACGGTTCCTGAACGGTTTACGATGACGCATGGCTGACCCGATGCTGCCGACCTTCGACGACGTGCTCGCCGCCGCGGCGCGCATCGCGCCCCACGCCCATGTGACCCCGGTGCTGCGCTCTCGCGCGCTCGACGCGATCGCGGGCTGCGAGCTGCATTTCAAGGCCGAGCCGCTGCAGCGCGCCGGCGCGTTCAAGTTCCGCGGCGCGTGCAACGCCGTGTGGTCGCTGCCGGAGGATGTCGCCGCGCGCGGCGTGGTGACGCATTCGTCGGGCAACCACGGCGGCGCGCTGGCGCTCGCGGCACGGACGCGCGGCATTCCCTGCCACGTCGTCGTGCCGGAGGGCGCGGTGGCGGCCAAGCTCGCGGCGATCCAGGCCTACGGTGCGATCCTGCACGGTTGCGCGCCGACGATCGCCGCGCGCGAGGAAACCGCCGCGCGCGTGCAGCGCGAGACCGGCGCGACCTTCGTGCATCCCTACACCGATCCACGCGTCATCGCGGGCCAGGGGACCGCGGCGCTCGAACTGCTCAACGCGACGGGCGGGCTGGACGCGCTGTCCACGCCCGTGGGCGGCGGCGGCCTCGCGTCGGGCTGCGCGCTGTCGATCGGCGCACTGGCGCCTGCGTGCGAACTGCTGCTGGCCGAGCCGGCCGGCGCCGCGGACACGGCGCGTTCGCTCGCCGCCGGACGCCTGGACACCGACTTCGTGCCGGACACGATCTGCGACGGCCTGCGCGGCACGCTCGGCGCGCCGGACTTCGCGATCCTGCGCGCGAGCGGCGCGCGGGCGGTGGTGATCGACGATGCGCGCACGATCGACGCGATGCGCCTGCTGTGGACGCGACTGAAGTTGCTGGTGGAACCGTCGTCGGCCATCGCCTTCGCCGCAGTACTCGACCAGCGCGAGCGGCTTGCCGGCAAGCGCGTCGGCGTCCTGCTGACGGGCGGCAACGTGGACCTGGATGCGATCGCGCAATCGTTCGCATCCGCATCGCGGACGGCGATCGCCTGATCCGCGCGAGGTTTGACCTGGCTCAAGGACGCGCCGGCCGCTTGGCGCGAACGTAACGATGGACGCGGCTTCCCGCCGCATACCGAGGTGGTTCCGATGATTCCCGCCATGCGTCCCCGCTACAGCGCCGGGCTCCGGCGCATCCACTGGCTCACCGTGTTGCTGGTCGCGGCCGCGTACCTGATGATCGAGCAGCGCGGCCTGTTCCCGCGCGGCAGCGGCGGCCGCACTTTCATGATGCAGGGCCACTTCTGGGCCGGGCTGACGGTGTTCGCGTTCGCGCTGTGGCGCATAGCACTGCGCATCCGCAACGGCGCACCGCCGATCTCGCCGGCGCTGCCCGCATGGCAGGGCTGGCTGTCGCGCCTGCTGCACCTGTCGCTGTACGCGTTCGTGGTAGTGATGCCGATGCTCGGCCTGGCGACCGCGTGGACGGACGGCAAGACGCTGATGCTGCCGTTCACCGGCATCGCGCTGCCGTCGTTGCTGGCGGTCGACAAGCCGTTGGCCCACCAGCTCGAGGACCTGCACGGGACGATCGGCGAAGTCTTCTACTGGATCATCGGATTGCACATCGTGGCCGCGCTGTACCACCATGCGTGGCGACGCGACGACACCTTGCGCCGGATGCTCTGATGGCCTCGACGCAACGCCTGCACGCCCCCACAGCCTGGCTCGCCGGGCTGGCGCTCGTGCTGGCGTTGCTGCTGCCCGGCCTGCGCGGGATCTGGGATCCGGACGAAGGCCGCTACACCAACGTCGCGATGCACATGGTGGACAGCGGCAACTGGCTGGAGCCGCACCGCAGCCATGAAGTCGGGCACTGGACGAAGCCGCCGTTGACGTACTGGGCGATCGCGGCGAGCGTCGAAATCTTCGGGCGCAACCCGTGGGCGGCGCGGCTGCCTTCCGCGCTGTCGTACCTGTTGTGCGCGTGGCTGGCGTGGCGCATGGGCCGGCGACTCGCGCCGCGCGCGACGGACGCGCCGCCCGCTTCTTCCGCTACGCCCGGCGGCGATGCCGCGCTGCAGGCGCCGCTGGTCTTCGCGACGATGCTGCTGCCGTTCGGCGCGGCGCAGCTGATCACCACCGATTACCTGCTCGCCGCCTGCGAGGCGCTCGCGATGTGGGGCTTCGTCGAGGCCCGCTTCGGCGCCGGCACGCGCACGCGCCGCTGGCTGGCGCTGATGTGGGCGGGCTTCGGGCTGGCGTTCCTGTGCAAGGGGCCGCCGGGACTGCTGCCGCTGCTGGCGGTATTCGCGTTCGACCTGCTGACTCCCGCCGTGGACGCGGACGGCACGCGCCGTCCACGCGCGTTGCAGTGGTGGGCCTTGCCGCTGTTCGCGCTGGTGGCGCTGCCGTGGTACCTGGCGGTCGTGGCGCGCAATCCCGGCCTGCTGCAGTACTTCGTCGGCGCCGAAGTCGTGGACCGCGTCGCCAGCGACGACTTCAACCGCCACGGCGAGTGGTACGGCTGGCTCGCGATCTACGCGCCGACGCTGGTGGTCGGCACGCTGCCGTGGACGCCGGCGCTGTGGCGCTGGCTGCGCGGCCTGCCTGCGCGCCTGCGCGCCTGGCGCTCGCGCGATGGCCGCGGCGCGGATCGCGCCACCTTGCTGCTGTCGCTGTGGGTCGCGCTGCCGCTGCTGGTGTTCTGCATCTCGCGTTCGCGCTTGCCGCTCTACATCCTGCCGCTGTTCGTGCCGCTCACGCTGCTGGCGGCGCGCCAGCTCGCCGTGGAAGGCCGCGCCCTGCCGCGGCGGCGCTGGCTGCTGGCCTGGTGCGCACTGCTGCTCGCGCTCGAATTCGCGACCGCGCTCTGGCCGACGCACAAGGACGGCAAGGCCTGGCAGCAGGCGATCGCCGCGCGCGCGCCGGGGGCCGTGACGCAGGTGAACATCGTCGACGACATGGCCCGCTACAGCCTGTACCTGCAGATGGGCGTGGACGTCGAGAAGCTCTCGCTGCTGCCGCTCGAGGAGCCACGTTTCGGGCCGAGCTACGACGAGGATGTCGCCGACGAACTGGGCGACGACTACGACCCGCACGCGATCTGGTTCACCAAGCAGCCGCACTTCCCAGTCGTGCGGGCGCGCCTGCAGGCACTCGGCTACGAAGCCGTGCCGCAGGGCGCGCCCTACCAGGGCCGCACCCTGTTCCGCGTCCGCCCCCTCGCCGCCGCACGCTGACCGCAACGGTCAGCGGCGGCGGATGGGGATGCGGGCGGCGGGGAAGCTGGCGATTTCGGCGTCGCCGTGGCGGATCGGCGCGCCGTGCTCGGGCGCCCATGCCATCGCGGTGATCGTTTCCCAGGTCG
Organism: uncultured Lysobacteraceae bacterium; assembly: GCA_946482565.1. Next base: position 12,370 of record CAMLSB010000013.1, read on the forward strand.
CGGGCAAGCCGGCGCCGGCCGCGGCGTCGGCGAATTCCGCGGCGTAGGCCCGCGCGGCGCGGGCGAAGCGCGCCTTGCCGGTGAGCGTGTGGCGGCGCGCGCGCAGCGCGTTGGTCGCGCCGAGCGTGCGCAGTTCGCGCACCAGCGCGGCGAGGTCCGCGTGGCGCGAGACGGTGATGTCGCGGTCGAGCACCGGGTCGCGGAAGCCGGCGTGCATCAGCGCGTCGCCGAACTGCGCGATCGAGGCGAACGGGCTGACGTGCGGCGCATCGTCGCCCGCCGCGAAGGCGGCGCGCAGTTCGTGCAGCGTGTCGGTGCCGAACGTCGAGACCATGAGCAGGCCGCCGGGCCGCATCACGCGACGAAAGCCGGCGAAAACGGCGGGCAGGTCCTCGATCCACTGCAGGCACAGGTTGGAGAACAACACGTCGATGCTGCCGTCGGCGAGCGGCAGCGCGCGCGCATCGGCGACGACGCGGTCGATGCCCTTTCGCAGCGGACTTCGTGCCAGCAACCCCCAGCGCTCGCGGCGCCGCGCCTCGCGCAACATCGGCAGCGCGAGGTCGATCGCGAGCACGCGCGCCTTCGGCCAGCGTCCGCGCATCGCCGCGGCGCCTCGGCCGGGGCCGCTGCCGAGGTCGAGCACGCAGGCCGGCGGATGGTCGTCGCCGTGCTTCGCCGGCCAGAAGTCGAGGGATTCGAGCAGGCGCGCTTCGATCTCGCGCTGCAGCGCGGCGGCTTCGTCGTAGCCTTCGGCGGCGCGCGAGAACGCGCGCTGCACCTGGCGTGGGTCGAAGGCATCGCCTGGGTCGTGGGGGCGGTTCATGCGGCGGCGGCGTCCAGGAAATCGCGCAGGCGCGCGACGACTTCGTCGGCGTGGGTGAGGAAGGGAGCGTGGCCCGCGTGGTCGACCACATGCGCATCGACGAGGCGCGGTTGCGTGTCGTCGGCGGGCGTGGTGCTCGCGAGCGCGGCGGCTTCGCGCATGGCGCGCGGATCGACGAGCCGGTCGCGCCGGCCCGCGAGCCACAGGCTCGGCGCGGCAAGCGCGGGCAGCTCGCCGCGCAGGTCGGCGGTCTCGAGCAGCTGCAGTCCATCCGCCAGCACGCTGGCCGTCGGTTCGCCTCGCGAGAACAGGTCGTCGCGCAGCGCGCGGATCTCGTCCTTCGCATGTTCCGAACCGAAGGCCTCGAGCGCGACGAAGCGGTCGAGCGTGGCGCGGTAGTCGCCGCGCAGGCCAGCGGCGAAGTCGCGGAAGATCTCCGCGGACACGCCGTACTTCCAGTCGGTTCCGCGCACGAAGCGCGGCGTCGCGCACAGCATCGCCAGCGCGGGCACCGCGCTTGGGCGCGTCGCAGCGGCATGCAACGCGATCAGGCCGCCGAGCGACCAGCCGCACCACGGCGCCATCGGCACCGCGGCCGCGATCGCCGCGACGCAGGGTTCGAGCCGTAGCGGCACGTCGCAATCGCGGCTGTGCCCGTGGCCCGGCAAATCGACGACGTACAGCGTGCGCGAATCGCGCAGCCGCTCGACCAGCGGCGCGAACACGCCGCCATGCATCGCCCACCCGTGCAGCAGCACCAGCGGCGGCCCGTTGCCGACCACTTCCACATGCAGCGCCGACCTGTGGCCGGCTGCAGGGCGCGCGCTCATGCGCCGCGATCCGTGCGCAGCACGCGTGGATCGGCCGGTGCGGCTTCGGCACCCGGCCGCGCAACCACCCAGGCAAAGCCGCCGATGCCCAGCATCACCAATGCCGCGCCCCACAACGCCACGCCATCCGGCCACGCTTCGTGCAGGAAGCCGACGCCGAGCAGCGTGGTGATCAGCAGTTCCGCCGCCTGCATCGCCTCGGTCGCGCCCAGCGCAGCGGGATTGTCGCGGACCATGCCCGTGGCCTGGAAGAACAGGATCGTCGCGACCACGCCCGCACTCAGCGCCACGCCGCCCGCGAGCCACACCTGCGACCACGGCGGCGCGCCGGCCTGGTGCCACGCGAACGCGGCGACGCACAGCCACAACGGCTGGCTGGCCAGGGTCATGCCGAACACGCGCTGGGTCGCGTTGAGTCCCTCGCCCGTTCGCTCGAGGTGCAGCAGCAACAGGCGATTGCCGAGCGGATACAGCGTGGCCGCGGCGAGCACGCACAGCAGCAGGATCCATTCGTCGCGGCCGAGTCCGCCATGCGCGTGGCCGACCTGCATCAGCAGCACGCCCGCGAGCACGACGACGCCCACGCCCAGCGCCGCCCGCGGAATGCGCCGGCGCGCGTCGCGATAAAGGAACGGAGCGCACAGCATCCCCGCGACCACGGTGAACTGGAACGAGCCCGCCACCAGCCAGGACGGCCCGCGATCGGCCGCGAACGACAGCGCCAGGTAGAACGCGACGAAGCCGATCGCGCCGCAGCGCAGCCACGCCCACGGATGGGCGCGGATCGCGCGCAGCGCCGGCGCGGTGCCGCCCTGCCAGGGCATCAGCGCCAGCAGCAGCGGCAACGTGATCAGGTAGCGCAGCGCGGCCGTCCACGCCCAGTGGCCGCCAGCGCTGGCCATCGCGCGGTTCAGCAGGTAGGTCTGGGTGAAGAACAGCGCCGACAGCAGCGACAGACCGAGCGCCGCGAACGCGCGGCGCCGGGCGTGCGCGGTGCTGGTCATGCCGGCGCCGTGGCCGCGCGCGCCTGCACCTGCCCGCGCGCTTCGTCCAGTGCATGCAGGAGCGCGTCGAGCTGCAGCCGGTCGTGGCCCGTGGTCAGCGTGATGCGCAGCCGTGCCGTGCCTTCCGGCACCGTCGGCGGGCGGATCGCGGCGACCCAGAAGCCGCGCGCTTCGAGCGCCTGCGACATCGCCAGCGCGGCGCGATCGTCGCCGACCAGCAGCGGCTGGATCGGCGTATCCGACTCCAGCAGCGGCAAGCCGCGCCGCTGCGCGCCCGCGCGGAAATGCGCGATCGACTCCTGCAGCTTGTCGCGTCGCCACTGCTCGCGGCGCGCCAGCTTCACCGCGGCCAGCGTCGCGGAGGCCTGCGCCGCCGGCATCGCCGTGGTGTAGATGTACGGCCGCGCGGTCTCGGCGATGTGCCGCACCATCGCGGCATCGCCGCAGACCGCGGCGCCGAAGCTGCCCAGCGCCTTGCCGAACGTCGCCAGTTGCAGCGGCACCTCGGCGACGCCGAGCCGCGCGTTCGCGACGCTGCCGCGCCCGTCGGGCCCGTGCACGCCGACGCCGTGCGCGTCGTCCACGTACAGCATCGCGTTCTGCGCGCGCGCCACCAGCGCGAGCTGGCGCAGCGGCGCGATGTCGCCGTCCATGCTGAAGACGCCGTCGGTCGCGATCATCGCCGCGCCTTCCGGATGCGCGCGCATCTGCCGGATCGCGCCTTCCGCATCGGCGTGCGGATAGCGGCGCAAGCGGCACCCCGCGAGGCGTGCCGCATCGATCAGGCTGGCGTGGTCGAGCTTGTCCTGCACGCAGACGTCGCCATCGCCGAGCAGCGACTGCACGACCGCGAGGTTGGCCGCGTACCCGCTGCCGAACACCAGCGCCGCCGGCACCTGCAGCCAGTCGGCGAGCTCGCGTTCGAGCGCCTCGTGCGCCGCGTGGTGGCCGCACACCAGGTGCGAGGCGACGCCGCCGGCGCCGTTGCGCGCGGCGCTGTCCTGCAGCGCATCGATCACCGCGAAATGCTGCGCCAGGCCGAGGTAGTCGTTGCCGCAGAAATCCAGCAGCCAGCGCCCGTCGACCTCGCAGCCGACCCCGTCCCGGCGCGTCACCGCACGACGCTTGCGGAGGCGGCCAAGCGCCTCGCGCTCCAGGCGCTGGGCGTCGATGCGGTCCTGCAGGCGGATTCGGGTCATGGCGATGCTGCTCGATCGGTCAGGCGACGGCCGTGGCTTCCGTCTCTGCGGAGATGCTCGCATGAACCGTGCCAGCGTGGTCATGCCCGTCCGCGTCGACTTCGACCGGCATCGGCACCAGCCCGAGTCGCGCGAACAGCGCCATGTCGCGCTCGGTGTCCGGGTTGCCGGTGGTCAGCAGCTTCTCGCCGTAGAAGATCGAGTTCGCGCCGGCGGAGAAACACAGCGCCTGCAGCTCGTCGCTCATCGACTCGCGGCCGGCCGACAGGCGCACCATCGATTTCGGCATCAGGATGCGCGCAACGGCGATGGTGCGGACGAATTCGAACGGATCGAGCTCCGCGGTCCCGGCCAGCGGCGTGCCCGCAACCTGCACCAGCCGGTTGATCGGCACCGAATCCGGATGCGCCGGCAGCGTCGCCAGCGCCTGCAGCAGGCCGGCGCGCTGTTCGCGCGACTCGCCCATGCCGACGATGCCGCCGCAGCAGGTCTTCATGCCCGCGTCGCGCACGTGCGACAGCGTGTCCAGGCGATCCTGGAACTCGCGGGTGTGGATGATCTCGCCGTAGAAATCCGGCGCGGTGTCGATGTTGTGGTTGTAGTAGTCCAGGCCCGCCGCGCGCAGCGCCGTCGCCTGCTCGCCGCTGAGCATGCCGAGCGTCGCGCAGGTTTCGAGGCCCAGCGCCTTCACCCCGGCGATCATCTCCGCGACCTTGGGGATGTCGCGGTCCTTCGGCGAACGCCAGGCCGCGCCCATGCAGAAGCGCGACGCGCCGGCCGCCTTTGCCTGCCGCGCCTTCTCCAGCACCGCCTCGGTCGACATCAGCTTCTGCGCCTCGACCCCGGTGTGGTAGCGCTGCGCCTGCGGGCAGTACGCGCAGTCCTCCGGGCAGCCGCCCGTCTTCACCGACAGCAGCGTGCTGACCTGCACCTGCGCCGGGTCGAAGTGCTGGCGGTGGACCGTGCCGGCCCGGTACAGCAGCTCGGTGAAGGGCAGCGCGAACAGCGCCAGGACCTCCTCGCGGCGCCAGTCGTGGCGGGGCTGGGCCGAAACCGGCGCGGCGAGAACCTGGCTGACAGCGGACATGGCTTTTTCCTGACGGCGACGCGGATCGAGACCTGGCAGTCTGGAAACCATGCTGGATCGTGTCAACCGCGGACCCTGCAGCCCGGTTGACGGGGCCGTCCGGCGCCCCGCCCGGACATGGCCCCCATGGCGGTCGCGTTGCCAGGGGTGTGGCGAACCCGGGACCGCTGGCTTCGACTTGTGCCTGGCCTGCCATGCCGCACTGCCGCGGATCCCGATGGCGTGCGCCGCCTGTGGCCTGCCGCTGCGGACATCCGCCGCGCGCGCCACCGATTCGGTCGCAACCTCCGGAGAAAGGCGTTGCGAAACATGCGTCCTCTCGCCGCCGCCGATTACCCGCGTGGTCGCGCCCTTCCTTTACGCGGCACCGCTCGACCGCTGGCTTCCCCGCTTCAAGTTCCACCACGATCTTGCCGCCGGGCGGCTGCTCTCGCAGCTGATGCTTGAAGGCTGCGCCGCTGCGCCACGCCCCGATGCGCTCGTTCCAGTGCCATTGCATCGCACGCGCCTGCGCAGTCGCGGATATGACCAGGCGCTCGAACTTGCAAAGCCACTCGCCCGGGCGCTTTCGATTCCGCTGCGCACCGACCTGCTGCAACGCCAGCGCGCCACGTCGGCACAATCATCGCTGCACGCAACAGAACGTCACGAGAACTTGCGCGGAGCGTTCCTGATAACGCCAGCGGCCGTGAGGCCATTGCCGCGACACGTCGCGCTGGTCGACGACGTCATGACGACCGGTGCCACGCTCCACGCAGCGGCGCGTGCACTAAGTGAAGCCGGGGTGGTACGCATCGATGCCTGGGCGTGTGCGCGTACGCCATGACGACGGATCGGCTACGGTGTGCGCCACAGCGCGAGCGCGATCCCCGCGAACACCGTCGCGCCCACCCAGTGGTTGTGCAGGAACGCGCGGAAGCACGCGTCGCGGTCGCGATGCCGCGCGACGACGAACTCCCATGCCACCAGCACGGCCGCCAGCGCCAGCGCCCACCAGAACGGCGCGCCCAGCGCCGCATCGCGGCCGACCAGCGCGAGCGCGAGGAAGAACGACGCGTACAGAACGCCCTGCGCCACCAGGTCGAGGTCGCCGAACAGGATCGCCGTCGACTTGGCCCCCATGCGGATGTCGTCGTCGCGGTCGACCATCGCGTACCAGGTGTCGTATGCGGTCGACCACAGGATGTTCGCGACGTACAGCACCCACGCCAGCGCGGGCACCTTGTCCTGAACCGCCGCGAACGCCATCGGGATGCCCCAGCCGAACGCCATGCCGAGGTAGACCTGTGGCAGGTAGGTGTAGCGCTTGAGATAGGGATAGCTCATCGCCAGCACGACGCCGACGAGGCTCATCCACACCGTCAGGCGATTCAGCGTGAGGACCAGCGCGAACGCGACCAGCATCAGCACCGCGAACACCGCCAGCGCCTCGCGCCCGGACACTTCGCCGGTCGCGAGCGGCCGGCCCCGGGTCCGCGCGACCTGCGGGTCGAGCCAGCGGTCGGCGTAGTCGTTGATCACGCAGCCGGCCGAGCGCGTCAGCCAGACGCCCAGCGAGAAGACCACCAGCGGCCACCACGGCGGCACGCCCCCGGCGGCCAGCCACAGGCCCCACCAGGTCGGCCACAGCAGGAGCAGCCAGCCGATCGGCCGGTCGCCGCGCACCAGGCGCCAGTAGAGGCCGAGGCGGTGGCGCCAGGCGGGCGCTGGACTGGAATCGGGAAGTTCGTCCATCGCCCGCAAGCGTAGCAAGGGGCGCTGCATCCGGCGGCGCGACGCGTTGGCGCCGCGCCGCGCGCGGGCCTGTCGCCGGCCTCGCCATCGCGCCCCGTCGCGCAATCATGCGAGAATGGCCGCTTGCGGCAGCTCCATCGTCGCGGAACGGACCCTGCGCCCGTAGCTCAGCCGGATAGAGTAGTGGCTTCCGAAGCCATTGGTCGGGGGTTCGAATCCCTCCGGGCGCGCCATCGTTCCGCGGCAGCCGCCCGACCTTCGTTCCATATCGACGGGTGCATCGTGCGCAATTACGACCTCGATTTCCTCAAGCGTTTCGCGTTGGTGGTGGGCTTCCTGGCCCTGGTGACGTTCGGGTTGATCCTGTTCGGCATCCACCTCAATGGCCTGATCCCGGCGGAAGTGACGCCGCTGGCGCAGCAGCGCCAGCAGGCCCGCATCGCGCCAGAAGGCGCGGTCTACGCCGGCGCCACCGGTGCCGCGGCCCAGGCCGCCGCCAGCGCGGCCGCCACCGCCGCGGCCTCCTCGCAGGTCGCCTACGGCGGCACGCTCGACGGCTCGGTGGTGTTCAACAACCTCTGCACCGGCTGCCACACCTCCGGCGCCGGCAATGCGCCGACGCTCGACAAGGCGCACTGGGCAGCCCGCATCGCCCAGGGCAAGGACACGCTCTACAAGCACGCCATCGAGGGCTTCACCGGCCCCGACGGCGGCGTGATGCCGGCCAAGGGCGGCAATCCGGCCCTGACCGACGAGCAGGTCAAGGCGACGGTCGACTGGATGCTGTCGCAGATCTGACCTGCCGGGCGGGCGCTGTTGCCCGTCCTCGCCGCGCATGACCGGGCCCGCGTTCCCCAAGACCTCCGAAACCTTGCTGCTCGCCGGCCCGGCGGGCGTGCTGGAGGTGGCGGTCGATCCCGCCGGGGACAAGCGCCTGCCCGTGGTGGCCGTGGTCTGCCACCCGCTGCCCACCGAGGGCGGCACGATGCACAACAAGGTCGTGACCATGGCTGCGCGCGCCCTGCGCGAATGCGGCGCGGACACGGTGCGCTTCAACTTCCGTGGTGTCGGTGCCTCCGAAGGCGTGTTCGACGACGGCGTCGGCGAGCTCGACGACCTGCGCGCCGTGGTCGCATGGGTGCGCGCGCAGCGGCCGGATGCGGCGTTGTGGCTGGCGGGTTTCAGCTTCGGCGCCTACGTCTCGCTGCGCATGGCCGCCGAACTGCAGCCGTCCGCGCTGCTCTCGATCGCGCCGCCGGTCGGCCGCAGCTGGGACTTCAAGGCGATCGTGGCGCCGACCTGCCCGTGGCTGGTGATCCAGGGCGACGCCGACGAAATCGTCGACGCGAAGGCCGTCGCGGCCTGGGTGGCGAAGCAGCCGCATCCGCCCGTGCTGGTGCGGATGCCCGACACCAGCCACTTCTTCCATCGCAAGCTCATGGACCTGCGCGGCGCCATCCGCCACGGCGTGCGCGCCTGGCTGCCGCATGGCTGAGGCGGCGACGGACGACGCCGCGACCGATGCCGCGCTGCCCTCGCAGCGTTATGCCGCCGGCGCGATCCGCGGCGAATGGAACGCCGATCCGGCGCAGCACGAAGCATTGCGGGAACTCGACCGCATCCACCTCGCGCTTGTCGATGCCGATGCCCCGGCGCCCGGCGCGCTCGCGCGCCTGTTCGGGCGCCGCACACCCGAAGCGCCGCGCGGCCTCTACCTCTGGGGCGGCGTCGGCCGCGGCAAGACCTTCCTCGTCGACCTGTTCTACGCGGGGCTGCCGATCGAACGGAAGCGGCGCACGCACTTCCACCGCTTCATGCGCGGCGTGCACGAACGGTTGCGCGCGCACGCCGGGCAGGCCGATCCGCTGGCGGCGGTCGCGCGCGAATGGCGCGAGCAGCTGCGCGTGCTGGTGCTCGACGAGTTCTTCGTCACCGACATCGGCGACGCGATGCTGCTCGGACGCTTGCTCGACCGGTTGCTGGCCGAAGGCGTGGTGCTGGTCACGACCTCGAACATCGCGCCCTCCGGGCTGTACGAAGGCGGCCTGCAGCGAGCGCGCTTCCTGCCGGCGATCGCGCTGATCGAGCGCGACTGCGCGGTGGTGCACCTCGACAGCGCCCAGGACTACCGGCTGCGCGCGCTGACCCGTTCGCCCGTGTACCGCGCGCCGCTCGACGCGCAGTCGGACGCATGGCTCGAGACGCGCTGGCACGAGCTCGGAGGCGACAGCAACGTCGTCGACGGCCGCCATCGCGAAGCCGGCATCCAGGTCGATGGCCGCCGCATCGCCGTGCGCGCGCGCAGCAAGGGCATGGCCTGGTTCGATTTCACCGCGCTGTGCGAAGGCCCGCGCGGCGCCGGCGACTACATCGAGATCGCGCGCGAATTCCACACCGTGCTGGTTGGCGGCATCCCGGTGATGGATGCGCGCAGCGACGACGCCGCGCGCCGCTTCGTCACGCTGGTGGACGAGCTGTACGACCGCCACGTCAACCTCGTCTGCACCGCTGCGGCGCCGCCGGAAGCGCTGTACGCCGGCGAGCGCCTCGCGGGCGCGTTCGAGCGCTGCGCCTCGCGGCTCATCGAGATGCGCTCGGCCGAATACCTGGCGGCCGAACACCGCGGCTGAACGGCGCGGTCGAACCGCACCCGAATGCGGCTCGCGTCAAGGATGCGTCCGATGCCGGCCGTATAATCGCGGCGACCCCGCACCCCCAATACTGAGGCCTGCCTCGATGAAATCCGTTCGCCTGGCGCTGTGCGCCATCCTTGCCGCCGCCGCCCTCACCGCCTGCGAGGAAAAGATCGACGTACCCGGCGCGGGCGCCGATGGTGCCGCCGCGACGTCCGGCGCGGCAGGCGCCGGCAACACGGCCGCCCCTGCCAAGGCGCCTTACGCCAATCCCATCGATTCCGCGCCCATCGAGCCGGTCGCCGTGGCCGCCGACGCCGTACGCGTGGGCACGTCGCTGGATCCGTCCGGCGCCGCGGCGGGCGCGAAGCCGGCTTATTCGACGGCCGACACGTTGTACGCATCGCTGTCCGCGAAGGGCCGGACCGGCACCGCCAAGGTGTACTGGACGGCGCCGAACGGGCTCTCCGCTAAGGAAGAGCAGAAGGCGATCTCGGGCGAGAACGTCAACTTCCAGTTCTCCCGCGCCGACGGCATGAAGGCCGGCAAGTACAACGTCGAGATCGACGTGGACGGCGTGCCGGCAGGCATCGTCGACATCACGGTCCAGTGAGCGGCGTCCTCGGCCGCGACGTCGAGTACCCGCGCAGCTACGACGCGACGCTGCTGTTCCCGATCCCGCGCTCGCAGGGGCGCGCGTCGCTGGGCCTCGTCGAAGGCGCCGCGCTGCCGTTCCACGGCAACGATCGCTGGCACGCGTACGAAGTGTCCTGGCTCGACCTGCGCGGCAAGCCGGTCGTTGCCACGCTCACCATCACCGTGCCGGCGGATACGCCGAACCTGGTCGAGTCGAAGTCGCTGAAGCTCTACCTCAACTCGTTCAACGCGACGCGCTTCGCCGATGCCGCCGAGGTGCGCGCGCGCATCGCGGCCGACCTGTCGCGCGTGGCCGGCGGCCTGGTGCGCGTGGAGCCCGGCCTGCCGCCGATGGCTTCGGGCGCGGGCAGCGCGAGCGACGACGCCACGTTCCTGCTCGATGCGCTGGACGTCGACATCGCCTCGTACGGCCCGCCCGATGCATCGCTGCTCGTCGCCGACGCCGGCGACCTCGTCGCCGAGACGCTGCGCTCGGACCTGCTCAAGTCGAACTGCCCGGTTACCGGCCAACCCGACTGGGCCGGCGTGCGCATCGCGTACGCGGGCCCGCGCATCGACCGTGCCGGGCTGCTGCGTTACCTCGTTTCGTTCCGCGACCACGCCGAATTCCACGAGCAATGCGTCGAGCGGATCTTCGCCGACGTGATGGCGCGCTGCACGCCGCGCACGCTGTCGGTCGAAGCGCGCTACACGCGCCGCGGCGGGCTCGACATCAATCCGTGGCGCGCGACGCCCGGCCTGCCGCAGCCGGCGATCCTGCGCGACGAGCGCCAATAACGCCGCAGGCCCTCGCTCAGCGCCGCGCGTTCAACTTCGTCAAGGCACGCCGTCACGCGACGGCGATGCGCGCTTAACACCATCGATGCGAGCCTGCCGCCACACACCGCGCAGGAGATGCATGCATGTCACCCCAGTCCAGCAAGGGCGCGGACGAACTTTCGCTGCAAACGTCGAAGGCGACGGGCACGCGAGCGGACTTCTCCAACGTCGAAGGCCACGCCGACACGGTCCCCGGCTCGGGACCCACCGGCAAACCCGATTTCTCGAACGTGCAGGGCAACGCCGACACGGTTCCCGCCGGCACCGCGAACACCTACACGGTGCAGAAGGGCGACACCCTGTCCGCCATCGCGCAGCACCACTACGGCAAGGCCAGCCGCTGGCACGCGATCTTCGAGGCCAACCGCGACCAGCTCGACGATCCCGACCTGATCCGCCCCGGCCAGGTGCTCAAGCTTCCCCAGCAGTGATCCATTCCCCACGGAGAATCCCCATGAAACGCACTTTCCTCGGCACCGCCGTCACCGCCGCGCTGCTCGCGGGCATCGCGCTCGCCGGCTGCAAGAAGCATGACAACGCCGACGCGACGGCCACCACGCCCGCGCCCGCCGCCAGCGAACCGGCACCGATGGCCGAAGCGACGCCGCCACCGGCCGCGGCGGGCATTACCGTCACGACCGTGGACCTCGGCAATGCCGTCGGCGCCGACAACCGCGTCACCACGCCGGCCACCGCTTTCGCCGGCAAGGACACCATCCACGCGTCCGTCGCCACCGACGGCGGCGGCGGCAACCTGACCGCGAAGTGGTCGTTCCAGGACGGCCAGGTCGTCGACAGCCAGGACAAGACCGTCCCGGCGGGTCCGCAGGTCACCGACTTCAGCATCAGCAAGCCAGACGGCTGGCCGGCGGGCCACTACAAGCTCGAGGTGATGAACAACGGCATGGTCGTGCAGACCCGCGAGTTCGACGTCAAGTAAGCGCACGGCCTTCGGCTGGCGGGCGCTGGCGCCCCGGGCGACAATGGCGGCTTGTCCGCATCGCCCGAGACGCCAATGTCCGCCAAGCCGACCATCCTCTACACCCTCACCGACGAAGCGCCGCTGCTGGCGACCGCAAGCTTCCTGCCGATCGTGCAGGCCTTCGCCGGCACCGCGGGCATCGCGGTGGAAACGCGCGACATCTCGCTGTCGGGGCGGATCCTTTCGCAGTTCCCCGAGGCGCTTCGCCCGGAACAGCGCGTCGCCGACGACCTGGCCGAGCTCGGCAAGCTGGCGACCACGCCGGAAGCCAACATCATCAAGCTGCC
>CAMLSB010000014.1 GCA_946482565.1 uncultured Lysobacteraceae bacterium
CGTGCAGCGACATCAGCCGCACCTGGTTGCCGGCGTCGCCCTTGTCGGCGTGCGAGAGCAGCGCGAGCGCGGCGGCGAGTTCTCCCGGGCCCGCGTTGCGTCCGCCCGGGCCGCCGTCGAACCAGTCGGCGAGCTCGTCGAGGTTGCGGCGCCGCGCCTGGAACTGCGCCTCGTCCTTGCACTGCGCGCGCAGCGCGGCGAGCAGGCCGCTGCGTTCGTTGAGCTTGCGCACGAGTTCGGCGGGCGCGAGGCGGCCCGCATCGTCGCGCAGGCCGCGCACGATGTTCGCGAATTCCTGCAGCGCATTGCCCGAGCGCGCCGGCAGCTGCTTGAGCAGGCCGATCGACTCGGCCGCGCGCGCCAGCGGCAGGTGCGCATGCTGGGCCAGCTCGGCGAGCTTCGCCAGCGTGGTGCCGCCGACGCCGCGCGAGGGCGAGGACACCGCGCGCAGGAAGGCCGCGTCGTCGTCCGGATTCGCCACCAGCCGCAGCCACGACAGTGCGTCCTTGACCTCCCCGCGGTCGAGGAACGCGGTGCCCCCGGTGAGGTGGTAGGGCACGCGCAGCAGCTGCAGCGCCTTCTCCAGCGGCCGCGACTGGTGGTTGCCGCGGAACAGGATGCAGAAGTCGCTGAAGGCCGCGCCGCCGCCCGTGCTGGCGTGCTTCTGCGACAGGAACTGGATCTCGGCGGCGACCTTCTCCGCTTCGTGCGCGCCGTCTTTGCACTCCCAGACGCGGATGCGGTCGCCGTCGGGATTGCCGCTCCACAGCGTCTTCGGATGCTCGTGCGGGTTGTTGGCGATCAGCGCGTTGGCGGCGCGCAGCACGCGGTTGCTGCAGCGGTAGTTCTGCTCGAGCTTCACGATCTTCAGTTCGGGATAATCCGCGCCGAGCTGCAGCAGGTTGTCGGGATTCGCGCCGCGCCACGCATAGATCGACTGGTCGTCGTCGCCCACGCAGGTGAACAGGCCGCGCGGCCCGGCGAGCGCCTTGAGCAGGCGGTACTGCGCGTCGTTGGTGTCCTGGCATTCGTCGACGAGCAGGTAGCCGATGCGCTCGCGCCAGGCGGCGACGGCCTCCGCGTCGTTTTCGAGCAGCTGCACGGGCAGCCGGATCAGGTCGTCGAAATCCACGGCGTTGAACGTCGTCAGCCGCTGCTGGTAGCGCTTGTACAGCAGCGCCGCCTCGCGCTCGCGCGTGCCGCCCGCGGCGGCCATCGCGGCTTCGGGATCGAGGCAGGCGTTCTTCGCGCGCGAGACCATCTGGCGCATCGCGTCGATCGCGTCCGGCTTGGTGCCGGGCGGCAGCAGGTCCTTGAACTGGCCCGCGGTGTCCTCCGAATCGAAGATGGAGAAACCGCGGCGCAAGCCGAGCTTCGCGTGCTCGACCTGCAGGATGCGCAGGCCCAGCGCGTGGAAGGTGCAGACGGTCAGGCCTTCGGCCGCGTCGCCCTTGATCCGGCGCGCGACGCGTTCCTTCATCTCGCGCGCGGACTTGTTGGTGAAGGTGATCGCCGCGATGCGCTTGGCCGGCATCCGCCCGCTCGCGACCAGGTGCGCGATCTTCTCCACGATCACCCGCGTCTTGCCGCTGCCGGCGCCCGCGAGGACGAGCATCGGCCCGTCGACGTGGAGCACGGCCTGGCGTTGCGGGGGATTGAGCATGGGGCCGGGAATGGAGAAGGGAATGGGGAGGGGCGGGCGCGAGGCGGGCGGTGGCCCGCGCGAATTGTATGATCACGGCACCTGCCCTGCTGCCCGGCCGCGCGGCGAATCCGCCACTCCCCATTCCCTCTTCCCTGTTTCCCGCCCTTCCATGGCCAAGCTGTACTTCTACTACTCCGCGATGAACGCGGGCAAGACCACGACGCTGCTGCAGTCGGCGCACAACTACCGCGAGCGCGGGATGCGCGTGGCGATCCTGACGCCGCGGCTGGACCATCGCGACGGCAGCGGCACGGTGGCGTCGCGGATCGGCCTGCGCGCCGACGGCACTGCGTTCGCCAGCGACGACGACCTCGAGCGCATGGTGCGCAACAGCGTCGAGCACCACGGGCCGCTGCACTGCGTGCTGATCGACGAAGCGCAGTTCCTGACCAAGCCGCAGGTCTGGCAGCTCACGGAGATCGTCGACTCGATGAAGATCCCCGTGTTGTGCTACGGCTTGCGCACCGATTTCCGCGGCGAACTGTTCGAGGGCAGCCAGTACCTGCTGGCCTGGGCCGACGAGCTGGAGGAAATCAAGACGATCTGCCACACCGGCAGCAAGGCGACGATGACCGTGCGCGTGGATGCGAAGGGGCGCGCGGTGCAGGACGGGCCGCAGGTGGAGATCGGCGGCAACGAGCGCTACGTGTCGGTGTCGCGCGCCGAGTTCAAGCGGATCATGCGCGGCGAGGCGGGGATCGAGCCGTTGCAGGCGCCGCTGCTCTAGCGGCAGCGCGCCGCCAGCGACGCCACTTCGCGCGCGACGGCACTGCCTTCGGGCAAGGCGTTGCGGATTTCCGCCAGGACCACCCGGAACGTCGCCTGCGAGCGCGCCAGCGCCGGGCCGCTGCAGCGATCCGCGGCGGCGCTGGCGGCCGCCAGCCAGGCGACCTTGCGCACGCCGATCTCGCGCGGCGCGCGCGTTGCCGCGAGCGCATCGAGGGTGGCGAGCGCTTCCTGGTCGCCGCGCGCGGCCTGGTAGCGCGCCAGCGCGAGCCGCGCGCGCAGCGCGGCCGGATGCGACGGACCCAGCGTTGCGCGCGCGACGCGGTCGCCGGCGCGCAATTCCGCCAGCGCGCGTGCGTCGGCGCCGAGCGCCGCGTCGGCCTGGCCGAGCTGGGTATCGATCTCGCCCACGCGCGGATGCGCGTCGCCGAAAAGCGCGACCCGGATGCGTCGCGCGGTTTCCAGCATCGGCCGCGCCTCGGCGTCGCGGCCGAGCTCGTGCAGCACGATCGCCTTGTGCGACAGCAATTCGGAGACGGCGGCCGCTTCGCCGCGCCCGTCCAGCCGCGCCAGGGCAGCATCGAGGTGCGCAAGCGCATCGTCGGCGTGGCCGCGTTCCCACGCGATGCGGGCGAGACCGTCCTCGTCGTCGGCGACGTCCGGATGGCCCGGGCCGGCGTGTGCCGCGGTCCAGGCGCGCGTCGCGCCGAGGGCCAGCTCGGCTTCGTCGTAGTGCCCGATTTCGATCTGCATGCTCGCCAGCACGCGGCGCGCGGCGATGGTCGCCGGATGGTCCTCGCCATGCAGTTCGCGCGAGAGCGCCAGCGCGCTGTTGCAGTCGCGCTCCGCGCCGACGGTGTCGCCGAGGCTGCGCTGGACCATGCACAGGCTCTGCAACAGGCCGACCGCGAGCGGATGGCGCGCGCCGACGTTGCCGCGCAGCTGGCGCAGCGCCGCGCGATAGTCGTCGCGCGCCTGGACGTACTGCCCGGCGTCGGCGCGCAGCCCGGCGAGGTCGGCCAGGCTCTGCACCGTGCCGGCGGCATCGCCGATCGTGTCGCGGCGCAGCGCGAGCGCGCGCTGGAACAGCGGGCGGGCCTTCTCCCCCTGGCCCGCGGCGCGCCGGCACGCGCCCAGCTGCGACCAGTAATCGGCGACCTGCACCGGCAATTGCCGCTGCTCGCGTTGCGCGAGCAGGCCGACGGGCGCGAGTTCCGCGATGCACGCATCGTCGGCGCCTAGCGCCAGCCGGGCGCGGCCGCGCTCGGTCGCCGATTCCAGGCGCAGGCTGGGCGGCGCATCGTCGCCGAGCGTCGCGACGAGCGCTGCCTGCTGCTGGAGCAAGGCCAGCGCCGGCCGGTAGTCGCCCATGCCCAGGCGCAGCCGCGCGACGACGCCGGTGAGTTCGGCGCGCGCGACCGGCTGGTGCGCGAGCTCGCGCTCGCCGCGGCGCAGGCCCGCGTCGAGCAGCGCGCGCACGTCCAGCGGCACGCCGGCGCCACCACCGCCGGAGCGCTCGAACAAGCCGATCACGAAATCCTGCAATGCCTGCGCGCGGCTCGCCTCGCGCACCGCCTGGCGCGCCTGCCACGCGACCAGCACGAACGACGCAGACATCACCGCCGCGACCAGCAAGGTCGCCGTCAACGCCCAGCGGTGCCGCCAGGCATATTTGCGCATGCGGTAACCGACGTTCTGCGACCGCGCGAACACCGGTTTGCCGGCGCGATAGCGCCCGATGTCGAGCGCCAGCGCCTCGACCGACGGATAACGTTGCTCCGGGCGCTTGGCCAGCGCCTTCAGCACGATGTTGTCGAGGTCGCCGGCGAGCGTGCGGCCCAGGCGGCGACGCAGCGCGCGTTCGCGTACCGATTCGTCGACGTGGCCGCCGGCGCGCAGCAGCGCGTGCGAGGGCCGGGTCGGCTCGCCGGCGACGATTTCCTCCTCGAACGCGGCGTCGGTGCCGCGCTTGGGCGCGTACGGCCGGCTGCCGGTCAGCAGTTCGTGCAGCACCACGCCGAGCGCGTACACGTCGGTCATGGTGGTCACCGGCTCGCCGCGCACCTGTTCCGGCGCGGCGTAGTGCAGGGTGAACGCGCGCAGCCCGGTGCCGGCGCCGGTGCCCGTTCCGGTGTGGTCCGGCGCGAGGTCCGCGGTGTCGAGCAGCTTGGCGATGCCGAAGTCGAGCAGCCGCACTTCCTCGTGCGGCGTGACCATGATGTTCGACGGCTTCAGGTCGCGGTGCACGATCAGGTTGGCGTGCGCATGGCTGACCGCGTCGCAGGTCTGCAGGAACAGGCGCAGGCGCGCGTCGAGCGACAGGTTTCGGACGCGGCACCACTCCGTGATCGGATCGCCCTCGACGTATTCCAGCGCGAGGTAGGGCTGGCCGTCGCCGCTGATGCCGGCGTCGAGCAGGCGCGCGATGTGCGGGTGCGCGAGCCGCGCCAGGATCTGGCGTTCGCGCACGAAGCGCAGTTGCAGGTTCGGGTCCGCCAGGCCCGGGCGCAGCAGCTTCAGCGCGACGCGCCGCTGGTACAGGCCGTCGGCGCGGCCGGCGAGCCAGACCTGGCCCATGCCGCCTTCGCCGATCATGCGCTCCAGCCGGTAGGGGCCGACGAGTGTTCCGGGGCGCGGCCCGGGCGGGGGCGCGACCAGCGGTTCGGCGAGGAAGTCGGCGTTCGCGTCCTCCAGCGCGAGCAGCGCGGCGAGTTCGCGGCCGAGCGCCGGATCGTCCTGGCGCATCATCGCCAGGCTGCGTTCGCGCGTGGCGGAATCCAGTTCGAGCAGCGCGTCGAGCAGCGGCGACAGGGTGCGCCAGCGTTCCGCGTCCATGCGGGTGCCCGGTCAGGGTTCCTGCAGCGAGGCGAGCAGGAACATGCGCGCCTTCTGCCAGTCGCGACGGATGCTGCGTTCGGAGCGCTTGAGCAGCGCGGCGATCTCCAGTTCGGACAGCCCGGTGAAGTAACGCAGTTCCACCACCTGCGCCAGGCGCGGGTCGACGGCGGCGAGGCGGGTCAGCGCGGCGTCCAGGCCGAGCGTGTCCTCGTCCAGGCGCAGGCCCCCTTCGAGATCTTCGGGCAGCTCGGCGACGCGATGCAGGTCGCCGCCGCGCTTCTGCGCGAGGCGCTGGCGGGCGTAGTCCACGACCACGCTGCGCATCGCCGACGCGGCGTAGGCGAAGAAGTGCGCACGGTCGTCGAACTGGGCGGCGTTGCGGCCGACCAGCTTCAGGTAGGCCTCGTGGACCAGTGCCGTCGCGTCCAGCGTGTGCCCGAGCTGGCCGGCGAGCTGGCGCCGGGCCATCGCGTGCAGCTCCTGGTACAGCGTGGCGAGGACGCGATCGAGCGCGCCCCGGTCGCCCTCGCGCGCGGCGTCCAGCCACAAGGTGATGTCGGCGGTCTCTGCCAAGGTCATGTTCCCCGAAACGCGGCCAATATAGCCCTTCGGGATGACCGGTTGGCGGACGGTTCCGCGTTCCGCGCCGATCGTGGCGGTCTGGTCAGCGCTGGCAGTGCCCGCACCAGGCGGTGGCGCGCTGGCCGATGGCCGCCGATTTCAGGGCGCGCCCGCAGCGCGGGCACGGCTCGCCGCCGCGGCCATAGGCGGACAGTTCCTGCTCGAAATAGCCCGGTGCGCCGTCGGGGCTGATGAAGTCGCGCAGGGTCGTGCCGCCGCGTGCGATCGCCGCCGCCAGGATCGCCTTGACTGCGTCGGCGAGGGCGCGGTAGCGCTCCAGCGACACCTGGCCGGCCGGGCGCAGTGGCGAGATCCCGGCGGCGAACAGTGCTTCGGCCGCATAGATGTTGCCGACGCCGACCACCACCTTCTGGTCCATCAGGAAGACCTTGACCGGGGCCTTGCGGCCGCGGCTGCGTGCGTACAGGTAATCTCCACTGAAAGCCGCCCCACCGGAAGCCGCGCCGGCGGTGGCATCGTCCAGCGGCTCGGGCCCGAGGCCGCGCAGCAGTTCATGGGTCTTGCCCGGCGGCTGCCACAGCAGGCAGCCGAAGCGGCGCGGGTCGTTGAAGCGCAGCACGCGCGCGCCACCGCCGCGCGCGGCATCCAGCGCGAGATCGACATGGTCATGCGCCGTGACCGGCGTGCGCGCCGGCAGCACGCGCAGGCTGCCGGACATGCCCAGGTGCAGCAGCGCGCTGCCGGCCTCCGTGTCGAGCAGCAGGTACTTCGCGCGCCGGCGTACCGCTTCGATGCGCTGGCCCGGCAGCAGGCGCGCGACCTGCGGCGGGATCGGCCAGCGCAGGTCGGGGCGCCGCAGCGTGACCGCGGCGATGCGGCGGCCGACGAGGTGCGGGGCGAGGCCGCGGCGGGTGGTTTCGACTTCGGGAAGTTCGGGCATCGGGATCGCGGCGCGCGCCGCGCCTACACGCCGGCGGCGAGGTATTCGTCCTTCAGCCGGACGTAGTGGCCGGCGCTGTAGTACAGCGCCTCGATCTCGGCGTCGGACAGCATGCGCACCTTGCGCGCCGGGTTGCCGAGCCACATCTCGCCGCTGCCCACGACCTTGCCGGGCGTGACCAGCGCGCCGGCGCCGACGAAGCCGTGCTTCTCCACGACGGCCCCATCGAGCACGACCGCGCCCATGCCGACCAGGCACGCGTCCTCGATGCGGCAGGCGTGCACGATCGCCTTGTGGCCGATGGTGACGTCCGCGCCGATCACCGTGGCGAAGCCGCCGAGCTTCGCATGCGGGCCATCGTGGCTCACGTGGACGACGGTGCCGTCCTGGATGTTGGTGCGCGCGCCGATGCGGATGAAGTTGACGTCGCCGCGGACCACGACGCCAGGCCACAGCGAGACGTCGTCGCCGAGCACGACATCTCCGATGAGCGTGGCGGCCGGATCGACATAGACGCGCTCGCCGGTGGTCGGCAGCACGCCGCGGTAGGGGCGCACGGAACGGGGGGCATTGGACATGCCGCGATTGTAGCGCCGCGACTACACTGCACCGCATGGACGCCCCCACCGCCGCCACGCGAGCAAGCTCGCCCGACACGCGCCCGGAGGATCTCGCGCCAGTCCTTCGACGGCTGCGCGACGCGTGGGAGGCGCGGCGGCCGACGCTCGCGCAGCGCGAAGCGGACCTGAAGCGGCTGAAGGCTGCGTTCGCCGCGGGCACGGAGGCCATGGATGCCGCGATCCGCGACGATTTCGGCCACCGCTCCAGGCACGAGAACCTGCTGTCGGAAACCATGATCGTCCGCGCCGAGATCGACCACGCCCTCGCCAACCTGCGGCGCTGGGCCCGGCCCAGGCGCGTCCGCAGCGGCTGGAAGCTGTGGCCGGCGCGCGCCGAACTGCGGCCGCAGCCGCTGGGCGTGGTCGGGATCATCGCGCCCTGGAATTACCCCGTGAACCTGGCGCTGGTGCCGCTGGTGTCGGCGATCGCCGCTGGCAACCACGCCTGCGTCAAGCCGTCGGAGCACGTGCCGCGCACTGCGCGCTGGCTGCGCGCGCTGCTCGGCGAGGTGTTCCCGGATGATCGCGTCGCCGTCGCGCTCGGCGGTCCGGACGTCGGCGCGGCCTTCGCCGCACTGCCGTTCGACCACCTGCTGTTCACCGGTTCGACGGCAGTCGGCCGCAAGGTGCTCGCCGCCGCCGCACCGAACCTGACCCCGGTGACGCTGGAGCTCGGCGGAAAGGCGCCGGCGATCGTCTGCGCGGATTTCCCGGTGGACGTGGCGGCGGCGCGCATCGCGAGCGGGAAATGGTTCAACGCGGGGCAGACCTGCATCGGCGTCGACTACGCGCTGGTGGATGCGGCGCGCCGCGATGCGTTCGTGCCGGCGCTGGTGGCGCAGCTGCGCGCGCGCTACGGCGACATCGGCGAAGGCGCCGCGCCGGACTACACCCGGATCATCGACGACGCGCATTTCGCGCGCCTGCAGTCGCTGCTCGACGATGCGCGCGAGCGTGGCTGCGTCGTGCTACAGCCCGTTGCGGTCGACCCGACGCGGGCGGCTCGCGAGCGCCTGTTCCCGCCGGCGATCGTGCTGGAACCGCCCGCCGACGCACGCCTGATGCGCGAGGAAATCTTCGGCCCGATCCTGCCGGTGCGTTCGTACGCGCGCCTCGACGACGCGCTCGCCTTCGCGGCCGCGTTGCCGCGGCCGCTCGCGCTGTATCCGTTCACCCGCGACCGCGCCACGCTCGCGCGTATCATCGACTGGCTGCCGGCGGGCGGAGTGACGGCGAACGACACGCTGTTGCATTTCAGCGTGCATGGGCTGCCGTTCGGCGGCATCGGCCCGAGCGGCATGGGCGCGATCCACGGCAAGGCCGGCTTCGACACGTTCAGCCACGCATTGCCGGTACTGCACCAGCCGCTGCGCGCGGCCTCGGACCTGCTGCGGCCGCCGTATCGCGGCCGCGTCGACCGGTTGGTGCGCTTCCTCGCGAAGTAGCCCGTGCCGCAACCAGGCCGAAGCGATCAGGCCGGGCGATCAGGCCGTCGCGGCACGGGCCGCGCGGAAGCCCTCCACCACGCGCTCGACCCCGGCGTCGTCGACGTCGAGGTGCAGGACAAGTCGCAACAGGCCGCCGTCGCCGACCGAGACACGCACGCGTCGGCGCTCC
This sequence comes from uncultured Lysobacteraceae bacterium, assembly GCA_946482565.1. The sequence continues at coordinate 9,029 of CAMLSB010000014.1, forward strand.
ATTTCCTCGCGCAGCGCCTGGCGGTGCGCGACCGGGAAATCCACGTACACCATGCCGGTATGCTGCTCGACCGCGCCGGCGCCGGGAATCGCGCGCAGCGCATCGGCGAGGCGCGCGGCACGCGCGTGGTCCTCGGCCAGCCTCGCGACATGGTGGTCGAGCGCATGCAGGCCGGCGGCCGCGAGGATGCCCGCCTGGCGCAGCCCGCCGCCGAGCACCTTGCGCCAGCGCCGCGCCACGCGGATGAGCGCGTCGCTGCCGACCAGCACCGAGCCGACCGGCGCGCCGAGGCCCTTCGACAGGCACACGGACACGCTGTCGAAATGCCGCGTGATCGCGCGCGCCGGCACGCCGCAGGCGACCGCGGCGTTGTACAGCCGCGCGCCGTCGAGGTGCAGGCCGAGGCCGCGCCGGTCGCACAGCGCTCGCGCCGCGGCGAGGTAGTCGAGCGGCAGCGGCCGGCCCTGCCAGGTGTCCTCGAGGCACAGCAGGCGCGTGCGCGCGAAGTGCGGGTCTTCCGGCTTGATCGCGCGCTCCACCGCGTCGAGCGGCAGCGTGCCGTCGGCCGCCTGCGGGATCGGCTGCGGCTGGATCGAGCCGAGCACCGCCGCGCCGCCGCCCTCGTACTTGTAGGTGTGCGCGTCCATGCCGACGATGTATTCGTCGCCGCGCGCGCAATGCGCCATCAGCGCGGCCAGGTTCGATTGCGTGCCGCTGGGCATGAACAGCCCCGCCTCGAAACCGAGGTCGCCGGCGAGCCGCGCCTGCAGCGCATTGACCGTCGGGTCGTCGCCGTACACGTCGTCGCCGACCTCGGCCGCCAGCATCGCCGCGCGCATGGCGGCGGTGGGGCGGGTGACGGTGTCGCTGCGCAGGTCGACCCAGTCGCTGTCGGCGCCGGCGCCGCCGGAGTGCTTCGTGTTCGCGTCCATGGGGGCCATGGTAAGCCGGCCGCGGGCCGGCGTCGCGGGTACACTCCGGGCCATGAAGATCGCCAGCTGGAACGTCAATTCGCTCAACGTGCGCTTGCCGCACCTGCAGCAGTGGCTGGCCGAGGCCGCGCCCGACGTGGTCGGCCTGCAGGAGACCAAGCTCGAGGACCTCCGCTTCCCCGACGACGTGCTCGCCGGCCACGGTTACCGCAGCGTGTTCGCCGGGCAGAAGACCTACAACGGCGTCGCGATCCTGGCGAAGGGCCACGCGATCGAGGACGTGCAGGCCGGCATCCCCGGCTTCGACGACGAGCAGAAGCGCGTGATCGCCGCCACCGTCAACGGCGTGCGCATCGTCAACTTCTACGTCGTCAACGGCCAGGAAGTGGGCAGCGCGAAATACGACTACAAGATGCGCTGGCTGGATGCGGCGCACGGCCTGCTGCAGTCGGAACTGGCGAAGCATCCGCGGCTGGTGGTGCTGGGCGACTTCAACATCGCGCCCACCGACGCGGACGTGCACGACCCGAAGCGCTGGCGCGAGAAGATCATGTGCTCGACGCCCGAACGCGAGGCGTTGCAACGCATCGAGGCCCTCGGCCTGCACGACAGCTTCCGCCTGCACAACGACGAGGCGGGGCACCATTCCTGGTGGGACTACCGGCTGCAGGCCTTCGATCGCGGCTGGGGCCTGCGCATCGACCTGCTGCTGGTCTCGGACGCATTGCGCGCCGAGTGTTCGGCCGGGGGCATCGACCTCGAGCCGCGCCGCATGGAGCGGCCGAGCGACCACGCGCCCGCCTGGCTCAGGCTGGGCTGACGCAGGAAACGCGCCGCGAAAAAGAAAAGGCCCGGCATCCTGCCAGGCCTTTCGCATCCGTGCAGCCCGTTCCGTGGGCTCGTGTCGCCTCCTGCGGATCCTTCCTCGTCCTGGAATGCGCGAGGTGCGACCGTTCTCGGTGGCGCTTAACGCACCCGGCCGCGGCGGAACAGGTTCACGATCGCCAGCAGGATGATCGCGCCGATCAGCGCCGCGATGAATCCCATGACGTTGAAGCCGCCGGCTGCGCTGGTGGCGCCACCGATCATCGGCGCGATCAGCCAGCCGCCGATCAGCGCGCCGATGATGCCGACTACTACGTTGAGGATGATGCCCTGCTGCGCATCCGTCCGCATGATCATGCTGGCGAGCCAGCCGATGATGCCGCCCACGATCAGCCAAATGATCAGGCCCATGTTTTCTCTCCTTGTGCACGGTGGTTGGGTAGCCGCTGAGGCCACGACAAGTCTGTACAGGGAGCCGTGATGGGAGCGTCTAGCGGCGTGGTGTGCGCGAACGGCGCAACCACGCGGGAAATGCCGGAAAACGCGGGCCGCGAGGCCCGCGACGTCACGCCGGCGTCACGCGCCGGGGTCGCGCAAGGCGGCAAGCAGCGCGTCGCGCGGCAACTTGCCGGTGGCGTTGCGCGGCAGCGCCGCGACGCGGCGCAACGGGCGCGGCAGGAAAACCGGGTCGATGCCTTCGCGCAGGATGGCGAGGATGCGCGCCTCGTCCAGCGCGGGCGCGACGACGAGCGCGGCCAACCTCCGCACGCCGTTCGCCGGATCCGGTTCGAGCGGGAACACGACGCCATCCACCACGCCGTCGATCGCCTGCAATCGGCGCGTGAGGTCGCCGAGCGAAGCGCGCTTGCCGGCGATCTCGAGCAGGTCGGCGTCGCGCCCGCGCAGCAGGAAGCGGCCGGCATCGTCGAGTTCGACCAGGTCGGCCAGCACCACCATTGCGGCGAGTTGCGGCGCGTGCACTTCCGTTCCGCCCGGGCGCGGTTGCAGGCGCACGCCCGGGAACGGCGTCCACGCCTCGTCGCGCGCGGTGCGGCGCGAGGCGATGACGCAGGTTTCGGTGGATCCGAAGAATTCGCGCAACTCGCAGCAGAAACGCGCTTCGGCTGCAGCGGCGAGCGCCGCCGGCAGCGGCGCGGTCGCCGAGACGATGCCCGCGAGCGGCGGCGGGGCGAGCGCGGGGTCGGCTTCGCACGCGTCGAGCAGCGCCCGGAGGTGGATCGGCGTGGTCACCAGCAGGCGCGGTGCCGGTGCTTCGTGCAGCGCGCGCACGATGTCGTGCGGGAAGAACGGCCGGCCCGCGTGTACCGCGAAGCCGGCGAGCAGGGGCAGCAGCACGCTCAGCTCCATGCCGTACATGTGTTGCGGCGGGACCGTCGCGACCAGGCTGGCGGTTTCGCCGGTGGGCAGCAGGTCGCGCAGTGCAGCCGCGTTCTGCGCGGTGCTGGTGCGGAACGCGGCCCAGGTCTTCGGATGCGCGGCCGGCGTGCCGGTGCTGCCCGAGGTGAAGCCGATCACCGCGAGCGCATGCGCGCGCACCCCGGCGCACGCGTTTTCCGCGAGTGCCACCGTTTTTTCGCACGCAGGTCCGGGCGCATCGAAGGGAACGACCGCATCGATCGCCTCATCGTCGATGCAGTGGCTGCCGGGATGCCGCGCCAGGATGTCGGCGATGCAGGCCGGCGCGCGCGACGGCGGCAGCAGCACTGCCTGCCCGCGCAGCGCCGCGGCGCAGAACCCGAGCAGGAAGCGATGGCGGTCCTCGCACAGCAGGATCGCGTGGCGCGCTTCGGGCAAGTGCACCGCGAGCTCTCGCGCCCGGCGCAGGAACGCGTCCAGCGCGACCGGCCCGCCCGGCCCGAAAACCAGCGTGCGCGCGCCATCGCCCGCGGCGAGCGGAAGCGCGTGGATCACGTTGTCGTCGACGACTGCGGACATGGTTGGCCTGCGTTTTCCCCGGCCGTACTTTACGCTGGCGGTCGATCCGACGACCGCCCGATGCCGACGACGCCCCCCTCCAGCACGAAGCCCGCGATGCCGCATTGGCACTGGCAGCCCTGGGCCGGCGAGGCGCGCGCCCGGCCGGATGGCGCATGGGAGGCCGCGCACGCGTGGCTGGCGTCGCTGCCGGATGCACCGTCGGCCGCCTTGCCGCTCCACCGCGACGCGCACGGGCGCCCGCGCTTCGCCGCCGGCGCCACCGGCGACGCCACGGTCGATGCCGATGCGGGCTGGAGCCACAGCGGCGACGGGCTGCTCGTCGCCTTCGGTCGCCGCGTGGTGCTCGGCGTCGACATGGAATTCGAACGGCCGCGCCCGAAGGCGCTCGAGATTGCCCGCCGCCATTTCGCGCCCGCCGAAACCGCGTGGCTCGAATCGCAATCCGCCGATCCCTTCACGCCGTCGCCGACCGGCGCAACACAGGCGCTCGCACCGCGCGACCTCGCGTTCCTGCGCCTGTGGTGCGCGAAGGAATCGGTGCTGAAGGCGCACGGTCGCGGCCTGGCCTTCGGCCTGCATCGACTCGCGTTCGCTGAGCGCGCCGGCGCGCTGGTCCTCGTCGAGGCCGATCCGGCGCTCGGCGATCCCGCGGCCTGGTCGCTGCACGAATTCGTCCCGCATCCCGGCTACCGCGCCGCCCTCGCCTGGCGCGCCTGACTCGCGTCGCCTACCCCAAGCGCGTTCCTCCCGCTTCGTGGAGAAAGGCAAGAGCGAAAGGCGGTGCTCCGGGCTACGGAACAACATGCGCGTCGACGGCGACGGGCCTGTCTTTGCTCTTCCGGACCAAGCGGAGGGACGCGCTTGGTGGGGGCGGTGGAAGCGTGCGGGGACTTCCGGGGGCGTCGGCGCCATGGATGGCGCCGAAGAGCCTACACGGATGTATTCACGGCGGCCCCCGGAAGTCCCCGCACGCTTCCGGCGCCCAGCCCCGAAGCAATGCCTTCCCGCCACTACAATGACGGAATGGGCGCGACGATCGGCAGCACGGAACGCAAGGAACTCGAAGCCGGCCTCGAAGCCCTCGGCCTCGACCGTGCGCTCGCCGACCCGCTGCTCGCCTACCTCGCGTTGCTGTTGCGCTGGAACGCCGCCTACAACCTGACCGCCATCCGCGACCCGCGCGAGATGGTCGCCAAGCACCTGCTCGATTCGCTGGCGATGCACGGCGCGACCGCGCCGCTCGCCGCGGCCGGCGGCAGCCTCGCCGACCTCGGCACCGGCGCCGGCTTCCCCGGCATCCCGCTGGCGATCGCTCAGCCGGGCCTGCAGGTCGCGCTGGTGGAATCCAACGGCAAGAAGGCGCGCTTCCTGCGCGAGGCGATCCGCAGCCTCGGCCTGGGCAACGCGAAGGCGGTCGAATCGCGGATCGAGGCCTACGATGCGCCCGCGGCCTTCGATGCCATCACTGCGCGCGCGCTGGCCACGCTGCCGCTGATCCTGGAACTGGGCGGCCACCTGCTCAAGCCCGGCGGCATGCTGCTGGCGATGAAGGGCGTGGTTCCCGCCGACGAGATCGCCGCGCTGCCGGCCGGCTGGGAAGCCCGCGACATCCGCCCGCTGGCGGTGCCCGGGCTGGGCGCGGAACGGCACCTGGTCGTGGTCGCCCGCGCCCCCGGCGGGGATACCGCATAATCCCCGGTCCGGCCCCGCTCCATGGCGACATGGTTCGCGCCGGCCTTCCATCGCACGAGGTCACGCGCCGAGCCATGGCCCGCATCATCGCTGTCGCCAACCAGAAAGGCGGGGTCGGCAAGACCACCACCGCGGTCAACCTGGCCGCGGCGCTGGCGGCCACGCCCAAGCGCGTGCTGCTGGTCGACCTGGACGCCCAGGGCAACGCCACGATGGGCAGCGGCGTGGACAAGCACGAGCTGGCCGCGTCGAGCTGCGATGTGCTCCTCGAGGAACAGCACGCCGACGTCGCGATCGTGAAGACGCCCGAAGGCTTCGACCTGCTGCCCGGCAACACCGACCTCACCGCGGCCGAGATCGAGCTGATGGACGAGGAGGGCCGCGAGCAGCGCCTCAAGCGCGCGCTCGACCCGCTGCGCGACCGCTACGACTTCATCATCGTCGACTGCCCGCCGGCGCTGTCGCTGCTCACGCTCAACGCGCTGACCGCGGCCGACAGCGTGCTGGTGCCGATGCAGTGCGAGTACTACGCGCTCGAGGGCCTGAGCTCGCTGGTGCGCACGATCGATGCGCTCAAGGGCCGGCTCAATCCGGCGCTGGAGATCGAGGGCGTGCTGCGGACCATGTTCGACGTGCGCAACAACCTCGCCAACGCGGTTTCGGCCGAGCTGGTCGAGCATTTCGGCGACAAGGTGTTCCGCACCATCGTGCCGCGCAACGTGCGCCTGGCCGAGGCGCCGAGCCACGGCCAGAGCATCGTCGGCTACGACCGCGGCTCGCGCGGTGCGGTCGCGTACCTGGGCCTGGCGGGCGAGGTGCTGCGCCGGCAGCGCGAGCGCGAGCAGGCGGAAAAAGAGAAGCAGAGGGAAGGCAGGACGATGAAGGACACCACCGGGAGCCCGGCATGAACGCCGCGTCCAAGAGCGCGCCGAAGAAGCGTGGCCTCGGCCGCGGGCTGGAAGCGCTGCTCGGCCCGAAGGCCGCGGCCGAGGCGCCGGTGCTGCAGGCCACGCCGGGCGACGAGCTGCGCAAGCTGCCGGTCGACGCGCTGGCGCCGGGCAAGTACCAGCCGCGCCGCACGATGGACGACGCCAAGCTCGCCGAGCTCGCCGAGTCGATCCGCGCGCAGGGCGTGATCCAGCCGATCGTGGTGCGCGAGGTCGCGTCCGCGCGCGGCGGCCGCACCTGGGAAATCATCGCGGGCGAGCGCCGCTGGCGCGCGTCGAAACTCGCCGGCCTCGGCGAAGTGCCGGTGGTGGTGCGCGAAGTCGACGACCGCACCGTCGTCGCGATGGCGCTGATCGAGAACATCCAGCGCGAGGACCTCAACCCGCTGGAAGAAGCCAGCGCGCTGCAGCGGCTGATCGACGAATTCGACCTCACCCATGCGCAGGCGGCGGAAGCCGTCGGCCGTTCGCGCGCGGCGGTGTCCAACCTGCTGCGCCTGCTGGAGCTGCCGCCCGAGATCCGCACGCTGGTGGAAACGCGCGCGCTGGAGATGGGCCACGCGCGCGCGCTGCTCACGCTCGCGCCGCAGGCCGCGGTCGCGCTCGCGCGGCAGGCCGCCGAGAACGGCTGGTCGGTGCGCGAGGTCGAGCATCGCGTGCAGCAGCTGGCCGCCGGCAAGGTCGCCGCGGGCGGCCCGCAGGCGAAGGCGAAGCCCGGCAAGGCTGCGCCGCAAGCCGACATCGCCGCGCTCGAGCGCGAGCTCGGCGAGTCGCTCGGCACCCGCGTGGCCATCGACCACGGCCGCGGCGGCAAGGGCAAGCTCGTGATCCACTACGCCAACCTCGACGCGCTCGACGGCGTGCTCGAGAAGCTGCGCGCGAAGGGCTGACGCCGTGCTGTCCGTCGTCGTGCCGGTCTACAACGAAGAAGACAACGTCGCGCCGCTCATCGGCGAGATCGTGGCCGCGCTGCGCGGCCGCCCGCCGCAGGACGGCGGCGATTTCGAGATCGTCTACGTGGACGACTGCTAGACCGACGGCACGCTCGCGCGCCTGCAGGCGCTGAAGGCCGAAGTGCCCGAGCTCCGCGTGATCCGCCACCTGAAGCAGGGCCGCCAGAGCACCGCGATCCGCAACGGCGTCAAGGCCGCGCGCGGCGAGTGGATCGCCACGCTCGACGGCGACGGCCAGAACGATCCGGCCGACATCCCGAAGCTGATTGCCGAGCGCGCGAAGGCCGCGCCGGGCGTGAAGCTGTTCGCCGGCTGGCGCGTCAACCGAATGGACAGCGGCAGCAAGCGCTGGGCCTCGAAGTGGGCCAACGCGATCCGCTCGCGGATGCTGCGCGACGACACGCCGGACACCGGCTGCGGCATCAAGCTGTTCGAACGCGAGGCCTTCCTCGACCTGCCGCACTTCGACCACATGCACCGCTACCTGCCGGCGCTGATGCAGCGCGCGGGATGGAAGACGGTGAGCGTGCCGGTGAACCACCGCCATCGCAGCACCGGCGTGTCCAAGTACAACAACCTCAACCGCGCGCTGGTGGGCATCAGCGACCTGCGCGGCGTGGCCTGGCTGATCAAGCGCGGCAAGGTCGCGCCCATCGAGGAAATGCCGTGAGCCTCGCCGGGCTGGGCGTCGCCCTCGCGCAGGCCGATCCCATGAACGAGCCGATCGCGTGGCTGGCCTGGTCGGGCCTGCATGCGTCGCCGTGGAAGCTGATCGGCCTGGTCGGCGCGCTGATGTTCGGCGGCCGCTGGCTCGTGCAGTTCGTGGCCAGCAAGCGCCAGGGCAAGCCGGTGATCCCGCGCCTGTTCTGGTACATGAGCATCGTCGGCAGCCTGATGACGCTGTCCTATTTCGTCTTCGGCAAGAACGATTCGGTCGGCATCCTGCAGAACCTGTTCCCGGCGTTCACCGCCTGCTACAGCCTGTACCTGGACGTCCGGCACCGCGGCTGGCGCCGCGACCGCGCCAGCCACTGATCCACCGGGGGTTCTCGATGCAAGGCAAGTCGATGCGCGCCGCGAAGGCGTTCGTGATCGTGCTGGCGCTGGCCATGGTGCCGCACGCTGCCGGCGCGGCGGAAACGCCTGCCGCCGCGGGCGCGACCACGGCCGCCGACGCGGCATTCCGCGCCATCTACGAAGCCGAGTGGAAATGGCGCGAGCTGGAGTTCGGCAACGCCGGCGACGAGGATGGCGAACCCGAGATCGACCTGCCGCGCCTCCCCGACATCGGCCCGGAAGCGCAGGCCCGCAGGCTCGCGAAATGGGACGCGGTACTCGCGCAGCTGCGCGCGATCGACCCGGCGAAGCTGTCGCCGGCCGAGCGCGTGAACTACGCGGTGTACCAGCCGCAGGTCGCGAACCTCGCCGCGTCGGTGCGCTTCCGGGACTACGAGATGCCGTTCAACTCGGACAGCTCGTTCTGGGCCGACCTGGCGTTCATGGCGCGCCGTGACATGCGCGACGCGAAGGCCTACGGCAACTACATCGGCCGCCTGGACGACGTGCCGCGCTATTTCGCCCAGGAGATCGCGAACATGCGTGCCGGCCTGGCGCGCGGCTTCAGCGTGCCGAAGGTGGTGCTCGCCGGCCGCGACCAGTCCATCGCCGACGTCGCCAACCTCAAGCGCGCCGAGGATTCGCCGCTGTGGCAGCCATTCGCGCGCATGCCCGCGTCGATCCCGGCCGCGGAGCAGGACGCGCTGCGTTCGCAGGCGCGCAAGGCGATCATGGAGCGCGTCGTGCCCGCGCACGCGAAGCTGCTCGCCTTCTATCGCGACGAATACATGCCGAAGGCGCGCGACACGCTCGCCGCCGAGGCGATGCCCGACGGCAAGGCCTGGTACCGGCAGCAGATCCGCGAGTACACGACGCTGGACATGGATCCGGACGAGATCCACGCCATCGGCCTGCGCGAGGTGGACCGCATCCAGGGCGAGATGGACGCGATCATCCGCAAGGTCGGCTTCAAGGGCAGCACGCCCGACAGGACGTTCGCGGAATTCCTGCATTTCCTGCGTACCGACCCGCGGTTCTACGCGAAGACGCCTCAGGAGTTGCTCGATCGCGCGGCGTGGATCGCCAAGCGCGTGGACGGCGAAGTCGGCAAGATCATCGGCACGCTGCCGCGCGGCCGTTTCACCATCGTCCCGGTCCCGCCGGAGATCGCGCCGTTCTGGACCGCCGGGCGCGGCGGCACCGACACCTACTGGCTCAACACGTACGACCTGCCATCGCGGCCGCTGTACAACCTCCCGGCGCTGACCCTGCACGAATCCTCGCCCGGCCACTCGCTGCAGCTGTCGCTGGCGAAGGAGCAGGCCGCGCAGCCCGCGTTCCGCCGCAACAGCTACATCTCCGCGTTCGGCGAGGGCTGGGGCCTCTACAGCGAGGACCTGGGCGTGGACATGGGCATCTACGAGACACCCTACGACGACTTCGGCCGGCTGACCTACGCGATGTGGCGCGCCTGCCGGCTGGTGATCGACACCGGCCTCCACCACGATGGCTGGACCCGCGACCAGGCCATCGCCTACCTCGCCGACCGCACCGCGCTGTCCGCCCATGAGGTGGAGACCGAGGTGGATCGCTATATCTCCTGGCCGGGGCAGGCGCTGTCGTACAAGCTCGGGGAACTGACGATCGTCCGCCTCCGCCACGAGGCCGAGGCGGCCCTGGGGCCGCGTTTCGACCTGCGCAAGTTCCATGACGTCGTGCTGGCCCAGGGCTCGGTGCCGCTGCCGGTGCTGGAGGCGCAAGTCCGGGCCTACATCGCCGGGGCCGCGGCGGCCCCGGCTGCGGGCCGAGCCAGCCACTAGCGCCAAGCCACTGATTTACGGCATAATCGCCGGCTCGCTGCGCCTGGCCGGATCCCCGGCCCGCCCATCGAGGCCGAAGGTCCCCGGGCTACGGGAGCCAACCATTACCTTTCGAGGTGCGTTATGTCCCGCGTATGCCAAGTCACCGGCAAGGGCGTGCAGGCCGGCAACAACGTCTCGCACGCCAACAACAAGACCCGCCGCCGCTTCCTGCCGAACCTGCACGAGCGCCGCTTCTGGGTCGCCAGCGAGAACCGCTGGGTCAAGCTGAGGGTTTCCGCGCACGCGCTGCGCACCATCGACAAGAACGGGATCGATTCGGTCCTGGCCGATCTCCGCGCCCGCGGCGAAAAGGTCTGAGGAGGACGACATGGCGAGCAAGCGCGACAAGATCCGCCTGGTGTCCACCGCCGACACCGGCCACTTCTACACCACCGACAAGAACAAGAAGAACACGCCGAACAAGATGGAGGTCAAGAAGTACGACCCCGTCGTCCGGAAGCACGTGATCTACAAGGAAGCCAAGATCAAGTAATTGATCTGGTTTCGTAGGAAGGCCCGCCAGATGGCGGGCTTTTTTATGGGGCCAAACTTACATTGGCAAATAAAAGGCTTCCAAAAAGGCGCGCTAATTTACGCCAAATAAAATTAACCATCTGATTTCATTAGATAAATTTATGGGATCAGAGCCAAACTTTGGCCATATCTCAGCCGGGTCCGAGACCCCGCCGTTCAGCCCAGGATGTAGTAGGCGGCCCGTCGGGTGCCCATCTGGCGAAGGCAGTCTTCATCTCTAAGCTTCTTGAGCATTAGCTTTGCTTGGGCATCGGTAAGCCCGCACAACCCCACCACTTCGCTTCGGCGAATTTGTCCGTGCTGACGGACATAATTCAGAATCATTTGTTCGTTCTGGATTGCCAAGAAGCCAGCTTGCCGCGTAAAGGCAGCCTTTTGTCCAATAGCCGCGTAGACGTTGGCTGACAAGGTATAGCTTCGCGTCCTCGGGGTGCTCCCATGAGCTTGGACCAATCCGCTTTCCAGTAGTCCCTCAAGAGTGCGCTTTGCGCTCGCCGCGTCGCGGTGGATCCGCTGAGAGAGCTCATCCGGTGTGAGACGTCTTTCTTCCCGAAGTGCCGAGAGTGCAATCAAACCGTCAATGGGAAGACGGCCGCCTCGCTCTTCTTCTTGTTCCACCACGAAGCGCAAAAACCCAGCATCTGCTTCTCCAGTTGGGAGCCTAAGGACGACTTGGTCGGAAGTGGTGCCGCTATAGTCGGGCTCGGAACGGCCAAATCGAAGCATTCCTCTGTAAATGGCATCGACGCCACGTCCAGAACGTTCAGCGAGGCCAACCCGCTTCATTGCATCCGCCAAAGTCCTATTCCGTGGCCGAGGCTCCGTCGTCAGTAGATTCGCGAGCGTTACGCCTTCTACAAGACCGCCGGGATTGCTCAGAGTCAGCCCAGAGTCGTCGAGACGAATGTGAACCGCGCCGATCTTGTGATAATCGCGGTGGATCAAGGCATTTGCCACGGCTTCACGAAATGCCGCCAAGTCAACCTTGGGGACGGGCACACGAAAAAGATCAATTTGGATTTCTCGCTCCGGGTTATACGGGCGAAAATTTAGCTCAAGCCATTCAAGCGCCTTGATCAGAGGATAGTTTCGAAACTCGTTATAGGAGACCGCTTCCTGCGCTAGGACTTGGAAGGCGAACTCGTGCGTCGGAACCAGGCGTCTCAGAGAATCTACTTTGCCAATCATCAAGAGACCGGTAAGTGTCGGAAGCACCATTCCCGTCGTTGATGTAGTAAGACCAAGCGCGCCATCAAGCGCATGATCTTCCAAATCGAGTAGAACCCGATCTCCACCATGGCGCTCAACTGATTGCCTCAGCCGCTCCCGTTCAATCGGATCGAGATCCGCCATGGTGGCGCCTTCGACTGGGAGCGAGGATGCATCCGATAATCCGAATCGGGTTGCATACGAAGCTCGGTCGTTCGGGAGCATCGGCACGCATTCGGGCTTTCCGTCATGACCGATTCTCCGGCGCAAATATTTGCCCCTAAGGGTCGAAACTTCGCTGCCGCCACGCCGGACAAAAATTCGGACGACCGTTTTGTCGTCGATATGTATTTCTTCTGTGGTTACGGATAGAGGTGGCGAGGTTCGCGAAGCTATTAGTCCTGATAAACCGTCGAGTAAATCCCGACTCGGGTGGAGACCGGTAACTGAACCATCATCCTCAACTCCGAGCCATAGCTCACCGCCCTCGGCATTGGCTAGACAGACTGCGGCGTCCACAATGTCGGAGTCGGTCAGCCTATTGCGATCACTCTTGAACTCAACAGTGAGAGATTCGCAAGTCGGTAGTGGGCAAGTAGAGGTCGAGGACATCTTCTTAGTATGTCGTCCGGAGTCTTTAATGGGTACCGGCGTAACGACCGTGGACAAGAACTTCCACCACGGAGGGGTCAGCCAAGGTGGACGTGTCACCGAGCTGGTCTGGTGCAGGCTCTGACGAGCCCGCTTCCGCGATCTTGCGCAGGATCCGCCGCATGATCTTGCCGCTGCGCGTCTTCGGCAGCGCCGGCGCCCACTGGATGTGGTCGGGCGTGGCGGTCGGGCCGATCTCGCTGCGCACCTGCGCCACGAGTTCCGCGCGCAACGCGTCCGACGGCGCGACGCCTTCCTTCAGCGTCACGTACGCATAGATGCCCTGGCCCTTGAGGTCGTGCGGGAAGCCGACCACCGCGGCTTCGGCCACGTCGTGGTGCGCGACCAGCGCGCTCTCGATCTCGGCGGTGCCGATGCGGTGGCCGCTGACGTTGATCACGTCGTCGACGCGGCCGGTGATCCACCAGTCGCCGTCGGCGTCGCGGCGCGCGCCGTCGCCGGTGAAGTACATGCCCGGGTAGGCCTTGAAATAGGTCTCGAAGAAGCGCTGGTCGTCGCCGTACACGGTGCGCATCTGGCCGGGCCAGGAATCGAGCAGCACGAGGTTGCCTGCGCCCGCGCCCTCGACGAAGGCGCCGTTGGCGTCGACGAGCGCGGGACGCACGCCGAAGAACGGCTTCATCGCCGCGCCGGGCTTCGGGTCGGCGACCACGCCGGGCCACGGCGCGATGAGGATGCCGCCGGTCTCCGTCTGCCACCAGGTATCCACGACCGGGCAGCGCGAGTCGCCGACGACGTCGTGGTACCAGCGCCACGCTTCCGGATTGATCGGTTCGCCGACCGAGCCGAGCAGGCGCAGCGATTTGCGCGAGGTCGCGCGCACGGGCGCGTCGCCCTCGCGCATCAGGGCGCGGATCGCCGTGGGCGCGGTGTAGAAGATCGTGACCTGGTGCTTGTCCACGACCTGCCAGAAGCGCGAATGGTCGGGGAACGTCGGCACGCCCTCGAACACGACGGCGGTGCTGCCGTTCGCGAGCGGCCCGTACACGATGTAGCTGTGCCCGGTCACCCAGCCGATGTCGGCCGTGCACCAGTACACGTCGTCCTCGCGCAGGTCGAACGCCATCTCGTGCGTCATCGCGCAGAACACGAGGTAGCCGCCGGTCGAGTGCAGCACGCCCTTGGGCTTGCCCGTGCTGCCGGAGGTGTAGAGGATGAACAGCGGGTCCTCGGCATTCATGCGCTCGGGTTCGCAGGTGTCGAGCTGGCCTTCGACGACGGCGTCGACCCAGCGATCGCGCGGCATCTGCATGTCCACCGCGCCGTGGGTGTGACGCACCACCAACACCGTTTCGACGCTGTTGGTGCCGGGCAGCTTCAGCGCGGCGTCCACGTTCGCCTTGAGCGGGATGCGCTTGCCGGCGCGCCGGCCTTCGTCGGCGGTGATCACCAGCTTGCTGCCGCAGTCGGCGATGCGGTCGGCGATCGAATGCGGCGCAAAGCCGCCGAACACCACCATGTGCACCGCGCCGATGCGTGCGCAGGCGAGCATCGCCACGATCGCATCGGGGATCATCGGCAGGTAGATCGTGACCCGGTCCCCCTTGCCGACGCCGAGGTTGCGCAGCGCGTTGGCGAGGCGGCACACGCGGGCGTGCAATTCCCGATAGGTGATGCGCTCGGCGCGCGCCGCCGGGTCGTCGGGTTCGAACACGATCGCGACCTTGTCGCCGCGTGTCGCCAGGTGCCGGT
>CAMLSB010000015.1 GCA_946482565.1 uncultured Lysobacteraceae bacterium
AGTGGCAGGTGTAGCCGGTGGGATAGCGCTGCAGGTAGTCCTGGTGCTCGGGTTCGGCTTCCCAGAAATCGCCGGCGGGCGCGACTTCGGTGACGACCTTGCCCGGCCACAGGCCGGAGGCCTCGACGTCGACGATGGTTTCCAGCGCCGTTTCGCGCTGCTCCGGCGTCGTGTAATAGATCGCGGACCGGTACGAACTGCCGACGTCGTTGCCCTGCCGATTGGCGGTGCTCGGGTCGTGGATCTGGAAGAAGAACTCGAGCAGGTCGCGGTAAGACAGCTGCGCAGGATCGAACACGATTTCCACTGCCTCGGCGTGCGTGCCGTGGTTGCGATAGGTGGCGTTCGGCACGTCGCCGCCGCTGTAGCCCACGCGCGTGGATACGACGCCTGGCATCTTGCGCAGCAGGTCCTGCACGCCCCAGAAGCAGCCGCCGGCGAGGATCGCGCGCTCGGTTCCACCGGCCGTCGTGTTCGTGCCCGTGCCCATGCTCATGCGATGTCCTCCACCTGGCCGATGTAATCGCCGTAACCTTCGGCCTCCATGCGTTCGCGCGGGACGAAGCGCAGCGACGCGGAGTTGATGCAGTAGCGCAAGCCGCCGCGATCGCGCGGCCCGTCCTCGAACACGTGGCCGAGATGGCTGTCGCCGTGCTTCGACCGCACCTCGGTGCGGATCATGCCGTGGGTCGCGTCGCGCAACTCCTGCACGTGGGCCGGCTCGATCGGCTTGGTGAAGCTCGGCCAGCCGCAACCGGACTCGAACTTGTCGGACGAGGCGAACAGCGGCTCGCCGGACACGATGTCCACGTAAATGCCGGCGCGCTTCTCGTGCAGGAGCTCGCCGGTGCCGGGACGCTCGGTGGCGCTTTGCTGGGTGACGCGGTACTGCTCCGGGGTGAGCCGGGCGATCGCGTCGGGATCCTTGCGGTAGCTGGCGCTGGCCATGCGGGCTCCTTTCGATGGGTACCCCCGCAGGATGGGGCCGACGCCGCCCGGAAAAAAGGCCGCCGCGACTGCGGCGGCCCCCCCTTGACGGGTCCGCTCAGGAATTGAGGGTGTTGCCGACCTGGATGCGGCGCGGCGTGGTCTCCGGGCGCTTCGGGATCACGATCCGCAGCACGCCGTTGCTGCCCGAGGCGGTGATGCCTTCGGGATCGGCGCTGTCCGGCAGCGCGAACCGGCGGTGGAAGCTGCCGTGCACGCGTTCGACGCGCGAATAGCGCTCGGACTCCGAAGTGGATTCGGCGCGGCGCTCGCCCTTGATGGTCAGCAGGCCCTTGTCCATCTGGACTTCGATGTCCTGCGGCTCCACGCCGGGGATGTCCGCGTACAGCACGAAGCGGTCGCCCTCTTCGCGGATGTCCACCAGCGGCATCCACTGGCTGGTGACGACGGACGATTCGTCGTTGCCGGCCGGGAACAGGGTGCCCTCGAACAGCCGGTCGAAGAGCTGGCGCATCGGGTCCTGCGCCTGGCCGGGCAGCTGGGCGTAACGGGTCAGCTTGTTCATGCGTTCCTCCCATCGGGTCGAAGTGGCGGACGGTGGCCGCCGATGCCGCATAGGTAGGGAGGCCGCAGGGCGATTCAAGGCGGCCGCGAACGACCTGCAGGAGTGTCGTTGGCGTACTTTCAGCATCGTGAATCCGGGTTCCATCGGCCCGGATCGGCTTCCGTCGCGGGCCGCTGGCGGCCTTGCGGGCGGTGGCTATGCTTGCCCGCAGTCCCGACAACCCGGCCGCCCACGTGATCCGCAGCGCCTTCTTCCTCCTCCGCCTCCTCGCCGCCTGGGCGCTGCTGTTGCTGCTCGCGGCCGCATGCTGGTCCTCGCTGCCCTTCATCGGGCAACTCGAACTGCCGATCATCCTGGCCTGCGGCATCACCGCGGCGCTGGTGGTCAGCGGCGTGTTCTCGCACATCAACCGCGTGCGCCTGATCGCCGGACGCATCGACGGCAACTCGCTCGCCAACCGCCAGCGCCGGCAGATCGAGATCCCGTTCGAGGCCGGCGAGGCCTTCGACCTGCTCGACGCCGCGATCCGCGAACTGCCCAACGTCGAGCAGGTGCACAGCGCGCGCGACAGCCTGCAGATCAGCGCGAAGGTCGCCCGGCCGAATCCGTACGGCAACTACGCGCTCGGCCGCTGGAATCCGCTGGAATGGTTCGGCACGCCGCGCAACCAGCTGCTGGCGACGGTCACGCCCAACCACGACACGGGCAGCGTGACCCTGATCTGCGAACCGGAAAGCCCGGCGTGGACCGACCTGTTCCGCGTCGACGACGGCACCAACCTCGAGAACGCGGAAGCCATCGCGCGTGCCATCACCCGCCGCGTCGCCCAGCGCCGCCGCCAGGAACAGGCCGCCGCCGCGCAGACCGTCACCGAGAAGGAACTCACGCAGGCGAAACTGAGCCTTCTGCACGCGCAGGTCGAGCCGCACTTCCTCTACAACACGCTGGCCAGCGCGCAGCTGCTGACGCGCCAGGACCCGCAGCGTGCCGACGAGATGCTCGGCCACCTCATCCAGTACCTGCGCCATTCGCTGCCGCGCTCGCAGGAGGATCCGTCGACCCTGGGCGAGGAACTCGAGCGCGCGCTGGCCTACCTCGAGATCCTGAAGATCCGCATGGGGCCGCGCCTCGACGTGCAGCTGGACGTACCGGATGAACTGCTGCCGACGCCGCTGCCGCCGATGATGCTGCAGACGCTGGTGGAGAACGCGATCAAGCACGGCCTCGAGCCGCGCAGCGGTGGCGGCACGGTATGGATCCGCGCGCGCCGCAACGATGGCGACGCGAGCGTGGCGATCACGGTCGCCGACGACGGCGAAGGCTTCACCGGCGCGAACGCCGGCAAGACCAGCGGCACGGGCATCGGCCTGCGCAACGTGCGCGAGCGCCTGCAGCTGCTGTATGGCGGCAACGCGTCCCTCGCGGTCGCCGGCAACTTCCCGAATGGCGTGGCGGCGACGATCATCGTCCCCGCCGTCGGCCCCGCGGGTGTCGCGGGTGCCGCATTCGCGGGAGGCGCGCGCCATGGTTGAGCGCAACCCTGCCGATCAAGGCCGGCCCGAACGCAGCTGGACCGCGATCGTCGCCGAGGACGAAACGCTGCTGCGCGACGCACTGGTCGCACAGCTCGCCGAAACCTGGCCCGGGCTCGAACTGCTCGCCGCCTGCGACGACGGCGCCTCCGCGCTCGAAGCGATCGCCGAGCACCAGCCCGACGTCGCCTTCCTCGACATCCGCATGCCCGGCCTCACGGGACTGGAAGTCGCCGCCGCCGCCGCCGAAGCCAGCCCGCGCACCCACATCGTGTTCACCACCGCCTACGACCAGTACGCGATCGATGCGTTCGAGCACGGCGTGGTCGATTACCTGCTCAAGCCGATCGTTCCCGAGCGCCTGGCGGCGACCGTGCAGCGCCTGCAGGCGCGCGGCGAAGCCGATGCCGCCGCGATGGCAGCGCTGGTGGAGCGACTCGGCCCGACGCTCGCGCAACGGCGCGACGACGCGCGCGACCCGCTCACCTGGCTCACCGCGAGCGCCGGCCGCGAGACGCGCCTGGTGCTCGTCGACGACGTCGCCTATTTCCGCGCCAGCGACAAGTACACCTCGGTGGTCACCGCCGAGGGCGAGGCGCTGCTGCGCACGCCGATCCGCGAGCTGCTGGAGCGCCTGGATCCGTGCGTGTTCAAGCAGGTCCATCGCTCGACCATCGTCAACCTGCGCGCCGTCGCTTCCGTCGCCCGCGACGAAACCGGCCGCGGCATCCTGCGCCTGCGCAACCGGCCGGAGACGCTCACCGTCAGCCAGCCGTTCATGGCGTTGTTCCGCAACATGTAAGCGCCGCACATGCAACCGCCGCAAACGTCGAGCGCGCACGCGCGCGCAACGGAGGGAATCACCATGATCGCCAAGCTCACCGCCATCGTCGCCTTCGCCCTGTCGCTGCTGGGATTCCAGTTCGGCGGCACCACCTGGAGCAACCGCATCACCGGCGACCACGGCGACGCGCTCTACAGCAAGGCCTGGGCAAAGGACGGCCGCGCCAGCTTCAAGTGCGTGGAAAGCAGCACCGGCAAGTGCTGGTACACGGTGTTCCGCGATTCCTGCGACAGCGACGCCTGCGTCGACAAGCCGCTCGCGCGCTTCGCGCTGGCGCGCGGCGGCGAACGCGAGTTCACCGGTCTGCCCGGCTTCCGCTTTTGCGTGACGCGCGACGCGGCGCTGCCGCGGCCGGATTGCCGCGAGTCTTGACAGGCGCTGGTCCGGCCTTGGGTTTTGCCGCGTAGTCCGCGCGCGTTTCCCGCACCACCGAAAACCGGTACCCGAGCGCCCCCATCACCTTGAGCACGGTGCCGAAACTGGGATTTCCTTCCTCGGACAGCGCCTTGTACAAACCCTCGCGCGTCAGCCCCGTATCGCGCGCCAACTGGCTCATGTTGCGCGAGCGCGCCACCACTCCGAGCGCGTACGCGACAAGACCCGCGTCATCGCCGGAATCCTCCAGGCAGGCTTCGAGGTAGGCGGTACGCTCTTCCTCGGTGTCGAGGTGTCGCGCGGAATCCCAGCGCGTCGTCTTGAGTGCCATCACGTCCTGACCTCGATCACCCGACAAGTGTAATCTGCAGTTCACGTTATGTCAACCCGGGTACACGCCTCGAGCGCAGGTTTTGCCCTGCACCGAAGTGGCCCGTCGGAACGTTATTCGCGAACGCCGCCTGCCCGGCGCGTGAAGCATTGCCGGCCGATGCCATGGGCCCACACGGCGCCCCGCCACGGTTGCGGATCGGTCTCGATGGCGGTGTCGGTGTCGAATTGCGCGCACAGGCGATATTCGCTCGCACCAAGCACCTCGTAACCGTATGGCCGGCCGGAGGCCGGATCCTGCGCCACGCGCACGCCCGGAGCGGCGGCCAGTTCGGCGAGCGACCCCGGGAGGCGACGATGCTCGTTGCGCCAGGACTCGATCTGGTTCGCGATGTTGCCGAGCTCGTCGACGCGGCGCTCGTCGAGCCGCATCAGGCGTTGCCGCGACGGCGAGCCCATGACAGCGATCGCCGCGACGATCGCCGCGAGGACGACCACGCTGGCGACGATCGCGATCCAGCGTCCCGCGCTGCCCTGGGCGGCACGCGCGTTCACGACTCGCGCTCCTCGCGCCGCAGGTCGAGCAGGTAGTACGCGAACACCGTGCCGGCGATCGCGCCGACCACCAGCACCTTGAGCGCGAAGCGCAGCGTCAGTTCGCCGCCGAGCACGTTGTAGACCGCTGCGATGAGGTCGCCGATGACGATCCCCGCCGCCAGGAACAGCGTGATGTAGGTGAGCCATCGACGCACGGCCGACAGGCGCTTGACCGGATTGCGCGCCAGTTCGCGGCCGAGCAGGCGCGCAACGAACAGGAACACCGGGAACGCGACCACCAGCGAGGCCACCGACCAGCGCATCGACGCGCCGGCATTGACGAAGCCAAACCGCGTGTCCGCCGGATCCGGCAGCGCGCGGTTGAGCAGGTCGAACAGCAGGCTGCCGAGGTGGTACGCCGATACGTACAGCGTGGCGAACAGCACCAGGTACAGGAAGGCTTCGCGCGCGGACAGGTAGGGCCGCGGTTTCGGCACCGGCACCGGGAACGGGACGTCGGCATACGCGTCGAGCGCGTCGCGCACCTGTTCGGCGGGCCAGCCCGCCTGCGCCAGCGCGGCCTCGATCGCAGGCCGCGCCTGCCCGGCGGCAAGCGCTTCCCGCACGAACAGCTCCAGGTCACGCGTCGCGATCGCCATCAGGCCTCCGCATCTTCGCCAAGCAGCAGCAGGATAGCCGCTGCGGCCGCGAGATACGTCCGCTGCGACTCTTCCACGTCGGGATCGAGGAAAACGCGCCCGCCATGAATCAGGTCCACCACCATCACCGGGCGTCCCGCGGCGCGGATCTCGAAGCCTGTCGGCGCATAGCCCGCGATGGGCGTGCCTGCGTAACCGTGCAGGCTGCGCACCTCGTAATCGCCCCATGGCGACGCGAGCCGGCCATCCAGGTGCGTGCCCTTGCGCGCCAGGGCCAGCGGCAGCGCGGGCTCGATGCCGTCGTGAACCAGCCCGCAGTCGAGCATCGGCCCCTCCAGCGCGGTGGCGTCGATCTCGATCCGCGTTTCGACGCGGCCGTTCGCGCCGTCCTGGCCCAGCGCGAGGTTGCGCACGCGGCATTGCGCCTCGACGGGCGCCTGCCCGATCGCCACGAGCGTGAACGCAAAGCGCCGCGCGCTGCGACCGAAATCCACGCGCCCGACAGGCAGCGTCCAGCCGAACGTGCCGCCTTCCTCCAGCTGCAGCGCGCTGTAGGGGCCGAACCGGACCGGCTCGTTCCAGCGCCGCGGCGAATGACCCGAGACCGGCCACGCGGCGGCGCCCGCGGCGAACCCGTCCGGCATCCGCAACTGCGCGGGCGTGCAGCCCGCCAGGCCCAGCATGCAGGCCATTCCCAATCCCGCCGCCATCCATCCGAACCCGTGCCGCATGCGATCGCTCCTTCCGTCGTGGTCGTCGTTTCGGGAATCAAACGCGATTCGCGGCACGTCCCGGCGCACGGCCACGCGCGGCGTTCAGGCGGCGGAAAGCCGGGCTGCCCCTCCGGCATGGCCCGCCGCGGCATTGCCAGTCGCGGGCCGATCGGTGACGCTTGGCGGCGATGACCGCCGACCGCTTCCGCTTCGACGACTTCCTCCTCGACCCGGGCGAGCGCCGACTGCTGCGCGCCGGAGCGCCGGTCGAACTCAACGCACGGTATTTCGACGCGCTGGCCCTGCTCGCGCGCGAGCAGGGCCGCCTGGTGTCGAAGGACCGCTTCCTCGATGAAGTGTGGCGCGGCGTTCCCGTCACCGAGGAAGCGCTCACCCAATGCATCCGCACGCTGCGCAGGCAGCTCGGCGACAGCGCGACGAAGCCGCGCTACATCGAGACGGTGCCGAAGCATGGCTATCGGTTCATCGCGGCCGTGGCGACGGACGGGGAATCGCCGATGGCGGCAGCGACGACTGCGATGCCAGCCACGGCGATGCCAGCCACTGCGGCATCGTCGACGGCAACACCGTTCGACGCGTGGACCTGGCGCCAGTCGCTGCCGCTCGCCGCCGCGGGCACCACCGGCGCGGGCGTGGCCGGCGTGCTCGGTGGCCTGTTCTACGGCGTCGCCGGCGCTTCGCAACCGCTCGCGCCCGGCATGGGCGCGGTGTCGATGCTGCTGGTGATGGTGTGCCTGACGATCGTCGCGGCGGTCGCGGGTGGCGCGGCGGTGAGCGCGGGCATCGCCGCGTCCGCACTGCTGCCCGGCAGCGCGCGCGACGCGCGGACGCGCTGGCGCTGGAGCATCGCCGGCGGCGCACTCGGCGGCCTGCTCGTCGGCGCGGCGGCGAAACTGCTTGGCCTCGACGCGTTCGACTTGCTGCTCGGCCAGTCGCCGGGCGACATCACGGGCGCGCCCGAAGGCATCGCGCTCGGCGCGGCGGTCGGCTTCGGCGTCTGGTTCGGCGCGCGCAAGGGCGCATCCCCATGGCAACGGCGCAGCGTCATCGCCGCGACGTTCGCGGGCGCGCTCGCGGGCCTCGCGATCCCGCTGCTCGGCGGGCGGATGATGGGCGGCAGCCTCGACCTGCTCGCGCAAAGCTTCCCGAACTCGCGATTGCGCCTGGACCAGGTCGGCGCGCTGTTCGGCGAACACGGTTTCGGAACGATCGCCCAGGCCGCGACCGGCGCGCTCGAAGGCGCGCTGTTCGGCGCCTGCATCGTCGGCGCGATGGTCGTGTTCGCGCCGCTATTCGCGGGCCGCGAGGCGGAATAGCGTCGCGGCGAACAGGTACGGCAGCACGAAACACAGCGAGAAAATCGCGCCGCGCATGTCCCAGCCGGCCACCAGCGCCACGAGCGCGACCAGGCCGTGCGCGATCGCGGTCGCGTACAGCGCCTTCGCCATCCCGGCGGCCCGGAACGACGACACCAGCGCGACGACCACGCCCAGCGCGATCGCCCCGAGGAACAGCAGGTTGTAGGCGTTGCCCTCGTTGCCGATCATGCCGACCGCGCCGTTCGCCCAGAACACCACGAAGCCGGTGGCGATCGCCACGCCCGCGCCCAGCCGGTAATGGCGGTTCGACGACATCCGCGCGACTACCTCGTACGCACCGCAGGCCGCCAGCAGCATCAGGCCCCAGACCAGGAAGTCGAAGCCGGTCCACTTCACTTCGCCGGTGAACTGCATCGCCACCAGCGGCAGCAGGAACAGGCCCGCCGCCAGCACCCAGATCGCCATGCGCAACCGGTTGCCGCGCTGCCCGCCCTTGCCACCGTTCCCGTTCTCGCTCGCCATCGCCCCGACTCCATGCATGAAGGAAGGCGCCAGCGTGCCGGGGCCGGCGCCGAAAGGCCTGAGCGCGCCCTGAGCAATCCGTGAGCAATCGCTGAAATCAACCGCTTGCGCGTCGCAGGCGGCCTGCTGTCGGCGCGGGTGCGTTCGCTAGACTGGAAGCATGCAGACCTCGACCCGCATCGCCATCCTGACCCCGGATCCCGCCGACGCCACCCGCACCGACGGCTGGCAGGAGGTCTTCAACCGGCTTGCCGCCGCGCTCGCGAGCGGCGGAATCACGGCGGTGCCGACGCCCTGGACCGCACACGTCGACGACGCGCGGCAACTCCTGGACTACCCGCTGGTGCTGCCGCTGCTGGCCTGGGGATACCACCTCAAGCACGCGGCGTGGCTGCGCGCTTGCCGGACCTGGCAGGACGCGGGCGTGCGGATCGCGAACCCGTCCGCGGTGCTCGCCGACAACTCGGACAAACGCTACCTGGCCGCGCTGGAACGGCGCGGCGTCGCGATCCCGCACACCGCGTGGACCGAGCGCGTCGACCAGGCGCAGGTCGACGCGATGTTCGACACCACGGGCGCCGAGTGCCTGATCGTGAAGCCGACGGTGTCCGGCGGCGCGTGGAGGACGCTGCGCCTGCGCCGCGGCGACGCGCTCGAGGGCGCGCCCGACGGCGCCGCGATGCTCCAGCCCTACCTGCCCACGATCGAAACCGAAGGCGAGACCTCGCTGCTGTTCTTCGGCGGCCGCTTCAGCCACGCGGTCAACAAGCGGCCCGTGCCGGGCGACTTCCGCATCCAGTCCGAGTACGGCGGCGCCTATCGCGCCGTCGAACCGCCGCCCGATGCGCTGGCCCTCGCGCGGCAGGTGCTGGGCGCGATCGATGCGCCGTTGCTGTACGCGCGCGTCGACCTCGTGCCGGACGAGCGCGGCCGCTGGCTGCTGATGGAAGCCGAGTTGATCGAACCGGATCTCTATCTCGGCCAGGCGCAGGACGCGGGCACCGCGTTCGCCCACGCCGTCCGCGCGCTGCTAGCCGCGCGCGGCCTGGATCATCTTCCAGCCATTGCCTGACGGATCGCGGAAGCCGGCATCCACGGTGCCGTAGCGCTCCACCGGCTCCTGCGTGAACTCCACGCCCTGCGCGCGCAGGCGTTCGAACGCACCGCGGCAATCGTCGACCATCAGCACGAGCGGCGGCATCGCGCCCTTCGCCACCAGCTCGCCCGCGGCCCGCGCGGTCGCCGCGTCCAGTACCGGTGCCTGCGGCTTGAACAGGCCCAGCTGGAACGACGGCTGCTCGGGGTGCTGCACGGTCAGCCAGCGGTAATCCCCGTTGCGCGCGTCGGTGTGCACGCGGAACCCCAGCTTGTCCACATAGAACGACAGCGCCTCGTCCTGGTCGCGGACATACAGGCCCACGACTCCCACACCCTGGCTCATGCGGTTTCCTCCGTTGCGGTTGCGTTGGCCGCATTCTCCGCTTCGGCCCGCGCACGCCGCTTCTCCGAAACTGCGGTCCTGAGGTCGGGCCGGTGCGCCGCGCTGAGGAAGCACGCCGGCACCATGGCGGGCGCGCCGGCGCTTGCGCGTTCACGCGCGCGGAAGTCGGTGGGGGTTTCGCCGGTGACGTCGCGGAAGGTGCGGCCGAACGTGCCGAGGCTCCTCCAGCCCGCATCCATCGCGATGTCGAGGATCGGCGCATCGGTGCCGCGCAACAGCGCCGTCGCGCGCTCGATGCGGCGCGTGAGCAGGTAACGATGCGGCGGCAGCCCGAACGCATCGCGGAAGGCGCGCGCGAAGTGCGCCTGCGAAACGCCGCTGACGCGCGCGAGCCGCGCGACCGGCCAGTCCTCGTGCGCGGCGGCGTCCATGCGGTCCTTCGCGCGGAGCAGGCGGCGCAGTAACCGGGTGTCGGGCATCGGCGCCATTTCAGGACGCCGATGCGTGGCTGGAGAAGCGCGCGCGATAGTCGCCAGGTCCGACCCCGAGGTGGCGCTGGAACGCGCGGCGCAGCGCCTGCTCGTCCGCATAGCCGCCCAGCGCCGCGACGGACTTCAGCGGCAGCGCGGTGTCCTCGAGGGCGCGGCATGCGGCCTCGAGGCGCATCGCATCCACCGTCCTGGCCGGCGTGCGCCCGACGCTCGCCACGTACGAGCGCGCGAATGTGCGTGCGCTCATCCCGGCGCGGTCCGCGAGCACCTCCACCCGCAGGTCGGCGCGCAGGTTGGCGGCCATCCACGCATGCAGCTCGGCGAAGCGCGGATCGGGCCTCGTCTGCGATTTCAGCGGCACGCTGAACTGCGACTGCCCGCCGGCGCGCTTCACGAACACCACGAGCTCGCGCGCCGCCTCGATCGCGATGCGGTGGCCGTGGTCCTCCTCGATCAGCGCGAGCGTGAGATCGATGCCGGCGCTGACGCCCGCCGAAGTCCACAGCGCGCCGTCCTTGATGAAGATGCGATCGGCGTCGACCTGCACGGCGGGGAAGCGTTCGCCGAGCTGTTGCGCCCAGTGCCAGTGCGTGGCGGCGGGTCGGCCGTCGAGCAGGCCGGCTTCGGCCAGGATGAACGCGCCGGTGCACACCGAACAGACGCGGCGCAGCGCTGGCGCCGTCGCCGCCACCCACCGCGAGAGCGCGCGCGGCGCCTCGAAGCGCGCGCCCGCGCAGCCGCCCGGAACGATCAGCGTGTCGACGTCGACGCCTTGCAGCGAATCGAGCGCCGCCGCCTGCACCTGCAATCCGCAGCCAGTGGTCACGACGCCGCCGGCGACGGAGACCACGCGCACGTCGTAGCGACGCGACGCGTCGAGCAGGCGGTTCGCCGTCGCCAGCGCCTGCAGCGGACCGCTGAGGTCGAGCAGGTTCATGTGGTCGTAGGCGGTGACCGCGACCACGCGGTGGCGCAACGTCGTCATGGCATCCTCCGCGGGCAGGTCATCGGCCCGCGAGACGCCAAGGGTACTCAAAGTCCAGCGCCACGCCGAGAGCGGTCGCGTCGCCGTAACGCAGGTCGATCGCGGCCAGCAGCGTGTCGAACAGGGAGGTGTCAGGCGCGGCGCGCGGCAGGTCCAGCGCCTGCGGCTTCCGGCCGCCAGGCGGCACTTCCGCCTCGGCGTACCACAGCAGGCCGGTGTCGCCCTGCACTTCCGCCGCCGCGGACACGCCGCGCACCTCGCCGCGCCCGGTGCGCGACCACGCATCCGCGGTGAGCGCCAGCGCGAGGTCGTCGATCCCGGGGCGCAGCGCGATCTCGTAACGGTCGCGACGATGGAACCAGTGGTTGGTGATGTTCACCTGCACCAGCGGCCACACGTTGCCGCCGCCGAAGCCGAAGGCGTCGCTGTCGTGCGCGGTGCCCCACTCGTCGACGCCGAGCGTTGCGCCGACCCGTGCCGCGCGATCGTGGCCGGCGATGGCCTCGACCAGCGCGAGCGACGTCGGGATCGCCGCGCTGATGCCGGCGCTGGACGCGATGCGGCCGTCGACGACGTAGCGCGTATTCGCGACCCATGCCGTCTTCGGCCAGGTCTTGCGGCGATATTTTTCCGTCGCCCAGTGCGCGGTCGCGCGATGGCCTTCCAGCAGTCCGGCATTGGCGATGACGAGCGCGCCGTCGCAGATGCTCACGATCGTGGCGCCCTTCGCGTATTGCGCGCGCAGCCACGCCAGCAGTTTCGGTTCGTCCTGGCGCACCATCGCGGGCACCACGATGTAGTCGGCGCCTTCCGGATGCCAGGCGTCGAAGCCATCGAGATCCGTATCCGGCCGCAGGCGCAACGCGGGGCGCATCGTCATCGGCCCGGGGCGCGTCGAAACCGCGAGCAGGTCGGCCGCGCCGGAGCGCTGCAGCACCGCGTAGGGCACGACGAAGTCGGTGAGTTCGGCGCCGATGTTGTCGCCGACCACCGCGACGAGCGGGCGCGCGTGGCCGTTGCGGGCGACGTAGGGCGCGAACCCGGCCGGCGCGACGGCGGTCGCGGTGCCGGTGGTGGCGTCATCCGCGCGGGCGGACGGCACGCACAGCAGCGCACCGACGAGAAGGGAGGCGAGGATCGCCGGGAAAACGGGGGAGCGGAACATGGCAGGCACCAGGCTTTTCAGGAAGCGCCAATGTGCGTTCGCCGCCATCGGCACGTGCGCCAACACGCATTCAATTCCTGCCAAACGACGGCAGGGGCGAAAAAAAAAAGCCGGGCGGCCGCGGCGGCCCACCCGGCCCGGAGCGCCGCGCCTTCAGGCGGACGCGCAGCCGCAGCCGCCGCTGGCCTGTTCGGCGCAGTCGCAGCACTGGCAGTCCGCGCAGGTGCAGGGCGAACAGCTGCAGCAGCCGCAGTTGCCGGCGGCCCTGGCGGGAAGGGTGACATTGGTGTCGTTGGTGTCGTTCATGGCGGAATCCTCGTCGTGGTGGGTGCGGCCGATCGCCGCAGGACACAGGCTGGGCCTTGCCCCCGGGGCAAGGTCAACGCACCATTCGCCCATGGCCCGAACCGCACCCCGCCCCGAACTCGCCGAGGCCCGCGAACAGGGCTTCCACAACATCGGCGAAGCCGCCGCCGCGACCGGCGTCAGCGCGAAGATGATCCGCGAGTACGAACGCAACGGCCTCATCCCGGCCGCGCAGCGCACCTTCGCCGGCTATCGCCTGTACAACGATGCCGACCTGAACCGGCTGCATTTCATCAAGCGCGCGCGCAACCTCGGCTTCCCGATGAAGCAGGTCGAAGTGCTGCTGAACCTGTGGAACGACCGCAGCCGCGCGAGCGCCGACGTCAAGGCGCTGGCGCTGCAGCACGCCGAAGACCTGCGCGCGCGGATCGCCGACATGCAGTCGATGCAGCGCACGCTCGAGGAACTCGCGCGCAAGTGCCACGGCGATGGCCGGCCCGATTGCCCCATCATCGAAGGGCTGGCAGCGCCATCCGCAGCGCCAACGTCGCACCGTGCATGAACGTTCGCGGCGCCCGGCGCGCAGCGTGAGCGCCGCCACGCCTGCGATGGCGTAGCATGTCCACGCGGCAGGACGCGCCATTGCGCGAGCCTCGCCGATTCCAGCACCGCTGGCCTGCTCCTTCATGCGCCGCCGTCCCAGGGCACCGGGATGGGCCTTTCCAGGAGCATCGATGTCCGGTTACCGGACCCGCGAAATCGAACAGCCGATCGGCGGCCACGCCTATCGGCTGCGACTGCTCAGCGACACGCAGCAGTTCGCCGACCCCGACGGCCACGGCGCGCGCGCCGGCATCTCGTCCGCGCAATGGAGCCTGTTCGGCCAGCTGTGGCCTGCGGGACGCCTGCTCGCGCAGGCGATGGACCGTTTCGACATCGCCGGCAAGCGCATCCTGGAGCTCGGCTGCGGCATCGGCCTGGCGAGCCTGGTGCTGCAGCGACGCGGCGCCGACGTGCTGGCGACCGACTTCCATCCGCTCGCGGAAGTGTTCCTGGCGTACAACGCCGCGCTGAACGCGCTGCCCGCGCTCCACTACCGGCAGGTGCGCTGGGACCTGCCACTGCCGGCATTGGGCCACTTCGACGCGATCATCGCGAGCGACGTGCTGTACGAGCGCGACCATGCGGAACTCGTCGCGGGCATGATCGAGCGCCACGCGTCGCCGCGCGCGGAAGTGCTGGTGACCGACCCCGGGCGCGGCAACAGCGCGCGCTTCGGCCGCCTGCTAGAGGCGCAGGGCTTCACGATGGATTCCGAGCGCTGCCCGATGGATGACGGCGACGCGCCACCGCACCGCGGTCGCCTGCTGCATTTCCGCAGGGAGGCGCACGCGTGAACGATTGCGAACGCTGCGACGCGGTGTGCTGCCGGCTGACCGTCATCCTGCAGCCCGAAGACCGCATCCCCGAGCACTACACGACCCAGACCGCCGACGGCCTGCACGTGATGGCGCGGGATGCCGAAGGCTGGTGCATCGCGATCGATGGCGCGCACATGCGCTGCGGCATCTACGACACGCGCCCGCAGGTGTGCCGGCGCTTCGTCATGGCCGGGCCGTATTGCCGCGAAGTGCAGGCCGATTATCGCGACCGGAACCTGCGCGGGATCCCGCTGCAGCTCTATTGAGCCGACGGCGCCATCGCATGGCGCGGCAGATCGATGGTGAAGACGCAGCCGTGGCCCGGCCGGTCGCGCGCGGCAAGCCGCCCCTGGTTGGCTTCCACGCTGCGGCGCGAAATGGACAATCCCAGGCCCAGGCCGCTCCTGTCGGCGGCGCGCTGCGCGAACGGCGCGAACAACGCGGTCGTGTCGCCGCCGGGCAGGCCGCCGCATTCGTCACCGACGTCGATCAGGATGCGATCGTCCACCGCGTAGGCGTGTAGCGTGACCTCGCTGCCCGCGCGGGTGAACTTGAAGGCGTTCTGCAACAGGTTGCCCACCGCCGAGAACAGGAGGTCGCGATCGGCCTCGACCGCAAGTTGCGGGTCGACCGTGGCGACGAACAGCGTGCACCCCTTCACCGCCGCTTCGAGGTCGCCCGAGCCCTTCAAGTCGCCGATGAAGTCGGCAAGCGAAAAACGCTGCACCTGGATCCCGGCATCGGCGTTCATGCGGACTTCGGCGAGCGACCTGTCGATCAGGTTGCGCAGGTTGACGAGGCTGCGGTCGAGGACCGCACCCGTCGCGCTCGCCAGCCCGACGCCGCCGGTCTTGAGCACCATCAACGCCAGCGTCGCGGTGCTCAGGTGATTGCGCAGCTCATGCGCGAAATGACCCAGGCGCACGTTGAAGGCATCGGCCTGGCGGTCGGCGAGCAGCGAGTCGCGCTGGCGCGCGTACTCGGTGATGGCGTTGGCGATGGCGTCGTCCAGGCAGCGGTTGAGCGTGCGGAACTCGTCCATCGTGAACGGCACGCCGCTCTCCAGCGCGAGCTCGGTGATCGCCTGGCACAGGTCGCCGTAGTCGTGGACGAGTTCCTCCACGGTGAAGCCGTTGCGCAACAACTCGCCGCCGTGCGCGGTTGCGGACGCGCCCATGGCCGACGGTGCGGGCGGGCCGCCATCGTCCGGGCGCGGACCAGCGTCGCCGTCGCGCGCAGCGGAAGCCTGCTCGGCCTGCAGCGTCGTGATCAGCTGGTCGAGGAAGACGGAAATGCCGTGCTCGAGCTCACGCACCATCGGGCCAGGCAAGGCACGCGCGGCGACCTTGTCCCTGCAGCGATCGACGAGCTCGGCGCGGTGGCGCGAGAGAAAGACGTGCAACATGTGTCCTCCCACCATACTCCATCCCGGCCGTTCGGCCGTGACGGGTTTTCGTCGCACGTTTCACCGTATCGTTCGTGCCACATCCTTATGGTGGTCGGGCGATGAGGAACCCGCATCCTTCGGTTCCCGGAGAAACACCATGAACAACAACAACAATAACAACAACACCGCCAAGACCGACCCGTCCAAGCAGGGCCAGTCCACCGTGCAGCCGATCCGCGACGAGCAGGGCAAGCAGGCTTCCGCGCCGGGCAAGACCCAGGACGATGCCGACACCGCCAAGCACGCCAGCGGCAAGGACAGCACCAAGAGCACGACAGGCGACAGCGCCAAGTAAGCCCCCGCGCGCCAGGGACGGACGACGACGCCGCCTTCGGGCGGCGTTTTCGTGTGCGTCACGCCATCGCGATCTTCGCGGCTTCCGTGAGCCATTGCATCGCGCCGCGGTACGGCCCCGGCCCGTGGCTGATGCGCGCCACGCCGAGTTCGGCCAGGCGCGCGCGATCCGGGACGCCGGGCATCGCCATCACGTTGACCGGCAGCGGCGACGCTTCGGCGATGCGCGCGATCAGCGCTTCGGCAACGACGCCCGGCACGAACAGGCCGCTCGCGCCCGCATCGGCGTAGGCACGGGCTCGTTCGAGGGCGGCCACCACCATCGCGGCGTCATGCCCGGCCGCCGGCTTCTGGAAGAACACGTCGGTGCGCGCGTTGATGAAGAACGGCAGCCCGGCAGCGTCGGCGGCATCGCGTGCGGCCGCGAGGCGCGCCGCGTGGACCGCGATGTCGCGCAGCGACCCATCGGCCGGGAAGCTGTCCTCGAGGTTGCAGCCGATCGCACCCGCTTCGATCGCGGCGGCCACGGTGGCCGCCACGGTGCCCGGCGGATCGCCGTATCCGCTCTCCAGGTCGATCGTCACCGGCAGCGCGACCACCGCGTCGACGATGCGTCGCAGGTTGTCCATCGCGAACGCCAAGGGCAGGTGCTCGCCGTCGGCGAAGCCGTTCGCGGCCGCCACCGACCAGCTGCCGGTGGCGATCGCGAGGGCGCCGGCGTCGGCCACCGCGCGCGCACTGCCCGCGTCCCATGCGTTGAACAACACCAGCGGCGCACCGGGCACGTGCAGCGCGCGGAATGCCTCGGCCTTGCCTTGCTGCGTGGGCGCGGGCATCAGCGCGGTCTCCGGCGTGGACATCGCGCTCAGCCCTGCTGCCGCGCAGTGGCGGACGCGTACGCTTCCTTCAGTTTCACCGCGCAGTCCTCGCAGCAGACTTCCACGGTCTTGCCGCCGACGCGGACCTGGATGGCGCTGTCGTCCAGCGGGTAGTCGCAGGCGGCGCAGGTCTTCTCGCTCATGGTCTTGCTCCGTACGTGGCGCCCGGATCGGGCAAGCGCATTGGAACGCGCCACCGCCACCGCCGCTGTCAGGAAATTTAGCGACCTGCCGGCTGCAGCCCCGGGCCGGGGCGCCGCGTCTCCCGGCCCGCCGATGCCCGCCTACAGCGTCGCGCTGTCGATCACGAAGCGGTACTTCACGTCGCTGCGCACCATCCGGTCGTAGGCCTTGTCGATGTCCTGCGCGGCGATCATCTCGATGTCGGCGACGATGCCGTGCTCGGCGCAGAAGTCGAGCATCTCCTGCGTCTCCGGCAGGCCGCCGATCAGCGAGCCGGCGATCGCGCGGCGCTTGAAGATCAGGTTGCCGACGTTGGGCGACGGATGCGCATGCTCCGGCACGCCGACCAGCACCAGCGTGCCGTCGCGCTTGAGCAGCGCGGTGAACGCGTCGAGGTCGTGGCTGGCGGCGACGGTGTCGAGGATCATGTCGAAGCTGCCGGCGTGCGCCTGCATCTGCGCCGCGTCGCGCGAGATCACTACCTCATCCGCACCCAGGGCCAGTGCGTCGCGGACCTTGCCATCGCTGGTGGTGAACGCCACGACGTGCGCGCCCATCGCGTGCGCGATCTTGATGCCCATGTGGCCCAGCCCGCCGATGCCGACGATGCCGACCTTCTTGCCCGGACCCGCGTTCCAGTGCCGCAGCGGGGAATACGTGGTGATGCCCGCGCACAGCAGCGGCGCCACCGCGGCGAGCTGCTCCTCGGGATGCCGGATGTGCAGCACGAAGCGCTCGTCCACGACGATCCGCTGCGAATAGCCGCCCAGCGTGTGGCCCGGCGCGTCCGGCGTCGGCGCGTTGTACGTACCGAAGAAGCCGTTCTCGCAATAGTTCTCCAGCCCCTCGTCGCAAGCCGCGCAATGACCGCAGCTGCCCACCAGGCAACCGATGCCGACGGTGTCGCCGACCTTGAAACCCTTCACCGCGTCGCCGACCGCGCTGACCTTGCCGACGATCTCGTGTCCCGGCACGCAGGGATAGAGCGTCCCGCCCCACTCCGCGCGCACCGTGTGCAGGTCGGAATGGCAGACGCCGCAATACGCGATCTCGACCTGCACGTCGCGCGGGCCGGGCGCGCGGCGCGCGATGGCCATGGGTTCCAGCGGTTTGTCGGCGGCATGGGCGCCGTAGGCCTTGACGGTCATCGGGAGGCTCCTCGCGTGGGGATCACCCGATTCTGCGCCATCCGCCGCCGCCTGGCGTCATCCGCGACGGTGGTGCGCGAAACGGTCCAGCGAACGGCGCTTCCAGGCCCGCGACGGCCCATCGGGCGACCAGCGCACGGCCTGATCGCCGTGACGCGGCCTGCAGACCCGTGGAGCGGCGCCCGGCCATTCGGAACGCGGCGCTTCGACGCGGACCGGAACGAGTTGCGGCTGGAGGACGTCGAGCACGCGCCAGGCCCAGTCCAGGACGGACGACCAAAGGGATTTCATGTGGAATGCACTCTTCAAGCGGGTGCGCACTATGGACGCATCGCGGCGTGCGTGCCGGTGCGCGACGAAACGGTTCACTCGAGGTGCAGTCCCGACACCCATGTCAGGCAGCGATCAAATCGAACCTGACCTTGAAACCGAGCGCCATTGCCGCCCGGGTCATGGTTTCGAGCGTCAACCCGGTGTCGGTCGCATCGAGCATCCGATCCACAACCGTACGGCTGGTGCGCATGCGCTTGGCCAAGGCGCTCTTGCTCACGCCTGTGGATTGCATGGCTTGTTCGATCTGCCATGCGATGACACGCTTGACGGCGATAGCGGTGGCTCCATCGAGCTCACCGTGTTCCACCAGGAAGGCATCGAAATCGCTGCCGACATGCTTGTTCCTGCTCATGCCCTCACCTCTTTCATGCGGGCGACTGCCAGATCGAGATCCGCTCTCGGCGTCGCCTGTGATTTCTTGACAAAGCCATGAAGCAAAACCATTTCCGCATCCACGACAGTGAAAAACACGCGGGCGATTCCTTCTGGAACGCTGCTCCGCACTTCCCACAATCCCGGTTCCATCTTGCGGACAACCGGCATGCCGATTGGCCAGCCGAGCTGGACGGTCTTGATGTCGGCTCCGATGGATTGCCTGGCGCGAGGCGAAATTTGCTCGACCAGCCAGTCGCGAACGGGCTCCCTGCCCGCAGTCATGCGGTAGAAGCGGACTGTCAGGATGGGTGGCATCGACGAGTGTACTTAAATAAGTGCAATCGTCAAGCATAGCGAGCGCCCCCCTCTCGAGCGGCATTCACCCTCGAATTGCCCACCGCGCGTCAGCGGCGGAGCGCCGCCTGCCGGAACTCGCTCGGCGTCCGGCCGTAGGCCTGCTGGAAGGCCGCGGTGAAGTGGCTATGGCTGGAGAAGCCCAGGTGCAAGCCGAGCGCGGTGAGGTCGTCGACTTCGGCCAGCAGGTCCAGCGCGCGCGCCAACCGCAGCCGCAGCTGGTAGCGGTACAGCGGCACGCCCTCGACGTCGCGGAAGCTCTGCGTCAGGTAGACCGCCGACACGCCGACTTCCGCCGCCACTTCGGCCAACGTCCAGCGCCGCGCGAGGTCGCGCGCGAGCACCAGCTTCGCGCGGTCCACGAGCCGCTGCCGCGCATGGGTGGATCCCGCGGCGTGCGTCGTGCGCGGCGCCAGCGCGCGGTGCACCAGCGTCAGCGCCAGGCTCTCGCCTTCGAGCGGCTCGGCGATGCCCGTGTGCAACGCATGGCGCAGCATCGCCACCAGCACCTGCGCGCGCGGATCGATGCGCAGCCGCAACGCGCGGAAGCGCAACGGATCGGTGCCGCGCAACAGCGCCGGCGGCGCGATTTCCCGCAGCAGCGCCTCGTCCACCGTCAACGCCAGGCTGGCGTCCCCGCCCGGATTCGGATGACTGACCTGGTAGTCCTCGCCCGCGTGGAAGAACAGCACCTGGCTCGCGTCGGCCACCGCCTCGTCGTCGCCGACGTGGCGCACGTAGGTGCCGCGGTACGGGAAGACCAGCGTCGTGCGCGCCGAGCGCTCGACGTCGCCCTTGTGGCGGCAGGTGCCGGCGCACAGCACGTCGCGCACCTTGATCAGGGGCGTCTGCAACAGCAATTCGACAGTGAAGCTTTCCCGCATTCCGGCATCATAGGACGAGCCCGCCGCGACGCAGGAATGCCGCGAAAATCACGGGTCCTGCACGTACCCCGCCGGCGACTGAAGCCGGCCCGCGGCTTTCCCGTACCGTTCATCGCCGCCGTGGAGACTGGCACCCGGTCCACCCACAGGAAGCGAACGCATGAAATCCGGTTCCCTCATTTCGATCGCCGGCCTGGCCACCGCCCTGGCCCTGGCGCTCCCCGCCCCGACCGCGCGCGCGGCGTCGCCGGACATCAACTGCCGCATGGATTACCACCTCACCGGCTGGTCGCTGGTCTACAAGCACACCACCGGCACCGGCGTGGTCACCTGCGACAACGGCGCCACGATGAACGTCAAGCTGTCGGCCCGCGCGGTCGGCGCGACGGTCGGCAAGTGGAAGATCGACAATGGCGTCGGCCGCTTCTCGGACGTGCACGAGATCCGCGAGGTGCTCGGCAACTACGCGCAGGCCAACGCCAACGCGGCCGTCGGCAAGGCCGCCGAGGCCCAGGTGCTGACCAAGGGCAACGTGTCGCTGGCGCTGGCCGGCGGCGGCGAGGGCATCGCCCTCGGCGTCGACGTCGGCACGCTGCACATCGATCCGGCCAACTGATCGCCTCGCAACGAAAAAGCCCCGCTTCGGCGGGGCTTTTTCGTGAGGCGCGCGCGACAGGCTCCATCAAACCGGTGGCCGATCGAGGCGCTGCAGGATCTCGCCGGCCTGGAACACGCGCCCCCATTGGCGCTCGTTGGCCAGGCCGACGATGCCTTCCGCGAGCAGGTTGTTGAGCGCCGCGTTGGCCGCCGGCTGCGAGATCCGCAAGCCTGCCGCCGCTTGCTGCACGGACAGCACCGGGTGTCCCAGCAGGAAGCGAGGCAGGCGGCGGGTCGCCGAGTGGGCGCGGAAGCGCAGCAGTTGCCGCTCCCAACGTTCGGCCATCGCGACCAGGTCCAACGCGATCGCCACCGATTCGTCGCTGGCCTCGACGATCGCGCGGCACAGCATCTCGAGCCATGGCGCCCAGTCGCCGCGCAACTGCACCGCTGCGAGCGCCGCGTAGTACGCAGGCTTGGCGCGCAGCAGTACACCGGACAGATAAAGGGGTGGATACCCTTCGGCAGCGAGCAGGAGCGGCAACAGCAACCGCCCGGTGCGGCCGTTGCCATCTGCGTAAGGATGGATCGTTTCGAACTGGGCATGGGCGATCGCAAGTTGCGCCACCAGCGTCAACGCACCTTGCTCATCGGCGCGCGGCTTGTACCGCAGGATGCTGTCCGCCATCTCCGCCATGCAGCCTGCGATCCGCGCGGGCGGCGCCGGCACGAAAGTCGCATCCTCGATCCGCGGGCTGGCGCCGATCCAGGCTTGCTTGTCGCGCCAGGCGCCGATCGGCATGGCATCGGCCTGGTCCTGCATCAGCACGGCATGCATCCGGTGCATCAACGGCAGGTCGAGCGCATCCCGCCCTTCGGCGCGGACGTGATCCAGGCCGAGCTGGAGCGCGACGACGTAGCGCTCGGTGACCGTGACATCGGGCGGCAAGCCCGCCGTGCCCCGCGTGGCCTCGTACGCGAGGAGCTGCGGCAGGTTCGTCCGCGTGCCTTCGATCTGCGAACTCGCGACCGCCTCACGGCGGGCGAGCGTGCGGGTCACCAGGTCGGCTTCCGGAATCCGGGCCATCGCGACCTGCAGCCGGCGCAATGCCGCGTCGGCGTTCCCGAACAGGCCGTGGTATCGGCCTCCGTCCGGAATGCCGCGCGGCGTGGGCGGCGCCACCAAAGCCAGG
Source organism: uncultured Lysobacteraceae bacterium (assembly GCA_946482565.1). The sequence goes on from CAMLSB010000015.1 coordinate 21,861, forward strand.
GCATTGGGGTGCCCATGGGCAGGAACGAGGTATTGCTGGCGATTGGGAGCGATCTGGTCCCGGCGCATCGTGCTGTCCTCGCCGCGGGAAAGCTTATGGAACGCCCGCAGCTCTTTAAGGATGATGCGAAAGCTTATTCTTTTAGTGGGACATTGTAAAGATGGCAAGAAACCTTATGAAGTTCTGGGAATTCATAAGCTTTCGCCCGGGCACTGCCTGACCCGCGAACCCGGGCCTCGTCAGGCCTTGAGCTTCCACCCGCTGCGGAAGATCCACCACACCACGGCCAGGCACAGCACGAGGAAGCCCAGGATCGCCGCGATGCTGATCCCCACCGGCACGTCGGCGTTGCCGTAGAAGCTCCAGCGGAAGCCGCTGACCAGGTACACCACCGGGTTGAACAGGGTGATCGTCTGCCAAACGGGCGGCAGCATCTTGATGGAGTAGAACGCGCCGCCTAGGAAGGTCAGCGGCGTCATCACCATCAGCGGCACGATCTGCAGCTTCTGGAAGT
>CAMLSB010000016.1 GCA_946482565.1 uncultured Lysobacteraceae bacterium
AGGTCGCCGCGCATCGACGGGATGATGCAGAAGCTGCAGCGGTGGTTGCAGCCCTCGGAAATCTTCAGGTAGGCGTAGTGCTTCGGCGTCAGCTTCAGGCCGTAGTCCGGCAGCAGGTCGACGAACGGATCGTGCGCCGGCGGGACGACGGCATGCACGGCCTCCATCACGCTGGCGTAGTCCTGGGGGCCGCTGATCGACAGCACGCCCGGATGCGCCTCGCGGATCACGTCGGCGCGCTTGCCCAGACAGCCGGTGACGATGACCTTCCCGTTCTCGGCCAGGGCTTCTCCGATCGCGTCCAGCGACTCGGCCACCGCCGAATCGATGAAGCCGCAGGTATTCACCACCACCACGTCGGCCGCGTCGTAGCTCGGGACCAGGTCGTAGCCCTCGACACGGAGCTGGGTCAGGATCCGCTCGGAATCCACCAGCGCCTTGGGGCAGCCGAGGCTGACGAATCCGACTTTGGGGCTGGTGGCGGGCATGGTCCGGGGCTGCATGGCGGCCGCGGATTATAGCCGGCGCTAGAATCGGGGCTCCCCCGCGCGCCGCCGGAGCTTCCCATGGGCCAGGACATCGCTTTCGACAGCCTTGCCGGCGCCATCGGCGGCTGGCGCGCCGATCCGGTCGCGGCCCCGCGCGGCGCGATCCTGGTAGTCCAGGAGATCTTCGGCGTGAACGCGCATGTCCGCGCCGTCGCCGACCGCTATGCCGCCGAAGGCTACGTGGCGCTCGCGCCCGCCTATTTCGACGCAGTCGAACGCGACGTCGAACTCGCCTACGACGCGGCCGGAGTTGCGCGCGGCCGCGACCTCGCCCAGTCCGTGGGCCTGGAGCGCGCCGCTTCGATCACCGCCGCCGCGGCGCGCGTGCTGCAGGACCAGGGGCTGAAAGTCGGCATCGTCGGCTTCTGCTGGGGCGGCACCGTGGCCCTGCTCGGCAACACCCGCCTCGGCCTGCCCGCGTCGAGCTACTACGGCGCGCGCAACGTGGCGTTCCTCGACGAACCGCTGCGGGCGCCGATCCAGTTCCACTTCGGCGCGGAGGATCCGTCGATCCCGCCCGACGCGGTCCAGGCGCACCGCGAAAAGCAGCCCGGCGCCGAGGTCTACGTCTATGCCGGCGCGGGCCACGCGTTCAACCGCGACATCGACGGCACCCACTACCACGCCGAAGCGGCGCAGCTCGCGCACCAGCGCACGATGCGCCTGTTCGCCGACACGCTGGGCTGAGCGATGGGCCGCCACCACCACCACGAACCGACGCGCTACGAACTGCACCCGCAGCTCGCCGCCGACACCCATCCGCTGGCGACGCTCGTGCTGTGCGACCTGCGCTTGATGGACGACGCCAACTATCCGTGGCTGGTCCTGGTGCCGCGCGTGGCCGGGGCACGCGAGCTGATCGACCTCGAGGCGACGCAGCGGCGGACGTTGATGGACGAGACCGACCTCGCCGCGCGCCTGCTGCGCGACGTGTTCCGTCCGTTCAAGCTCAACGTCGCCGCGCTCGGCAACCTCGTGCCGCAGCTGCACGTGCACGTCATCGCGCGCTTCGAAGGCGATCCTGCCTGGCCCGCGCCGGTCTGGGGCCGCGTCGCCGCGCGCCCGTACGAACCGGAGGCGCTGGTCGAACGGATGCAGGCCCTGCAGCGCGGACTCGGCTGATCCGCCCAATGCCGCCCCGGCCGGTCATTGCGGTGGCGATGCCCGAGGCGTAGCGTCGGCGCTTCCGTCCCTGGGGAACCGACACCATGCGCCCGATCCGGGTCCTGCTCCTGGCTGCCTGCGTTGCAGCCGCGCTCTCCGGCTGCAAGCAGTCCGCTTCCACGGCCCCCGCCGGGACCGACACGCCCGCCGCGACTGCCGCGGCCAACGACGATGCCTCGCTCGACAAGGCGGCGAACGCCTTCATCGACGGATACTTCCAGCGCAACCCGGTGGCCGCCGCGGGCGCCGGCAAGCACGAATACGACGGAAAGCTGCCCGACTACAGCCCGGCCGGAATGAAGGCCAACATCGACTGGCTGCACGCGCAACGCGACGCGTTCGCGGCGTTCGCCGACGGCAAGCTCGACGCGCAGGGCCGCTTCCGTCGCGACTACGCGCTCGCGGTGATCGACGGCGCGCTGTTCTGGCTCGAGGATTCCGGGTTCGCGCACAACAACCCCGGGTTCTATACCGGCGACCTGTCGCCGAGCATGTACCTCACCCGCCCGTATGCACCGCTCGCGCAGCGCATGGACGCGTTCATCCGTTACCAGGAAGCGCTGCCGAAGGCGATCGGGCAGATCAGGGCGAACTTCAGGACGCCGCTGCCCGCGTCCTACATCGACCTCGGCGTGAATTCCTTCGGCGGTTACGCCAGCTTCTTCGCCAGCGACGTGCCGAAGATCTTCGCCGAGGTGAAGGACGACGCGTTGCAGGCCCGCCTCAAGGCCAGCAACGCCGCCGCGATCAAGGCCACGCAGGACATGGCCGACTGGCTGGAGGCGCAGAAGCCGCAGGCGACACAGGATTTCGCGCTCGGCGCGGAGAAGTTCGCGAAGATGCTGCACGCGACCGAGCGCGTGGACATCCCGCTCGACCAGTTGAAGGCCGCGGGCGAAGCCGACCTCGCGCGCAACCTGGCCGCATTGAAGGCCGCATGCGGCGAGTTCGCGCCGGGCGCCTCGCTGCAGGACTGCGTCGCGAAGGAAGCAGCCGACAAGCCCGAGGGCGGCGCGGTCGAAGGCGCGCGCGCGCAGCTCGACAGCCTCAGGCAGTTCATCGTCGACAAGGACCTGGCGACGATTCCGGGCCCGGAGCAGGCCAAGGTCGAGGAAGCGCCGCCGTTCAACCGCTGGAACTTCGCCTACATCGAGATCCCCGGCCCGTACGAGAAGAACCTGCCGTCGGTGTACTACATCGCGCCGCCGGACCCGGCCTGGTCGAAGGCGGACCAGGCGGCTTACGTGCCCGGCAAGGCCAACCTGCTGTTCGTCAGCGCGCACGAAGTCTGGCCCGGGCATTTCCTGCAGTTCCTGCATTCCAACCGTTCGGGCTGGAAGTTCGGCCAGCTGTTCGTCGGCTATGCATTCGCCGAAGGCTGGGCGCACTACTGCGAGGAAATGATGTACGACGCCGGACTCGGCGGCGGCACGCCGGAGACGCACATCGGCCAGATCTCGAATGCGCTGCTGCGGGACGTGCGCTTCCTCTCCGCGATCGGCCTGCATGCCGGCGGCATGACCATGGCGCAATCCGAAGCGATGTTCCGCGAGAAGGGCCTGCAGGATCCGGGCAATGCGCGCCAGCAGGCGGCGCGCGGCACCTACGACCCGGCCTACCTCAACTACACGCTGGGCAAGCTGATGATCATGCAGCTGCGCGAGGACTGGACGAAGGACAAGGGCGGACGTGCGGCGTGGAAGCAGTTCCACGACCAGTTCCTGTCCTATGGCGGCCCGCCGATCCCGCTGGTGCGCGCGCAGATGCTTGGCGGCGCGCCGGAAGCGAAGCTGTGGACGGAGACGGCACCCGCCGCCGCCGCGCCTGCCGCCACTCCCGCGCCGCCAGCAGCCGCGCCGTCGCCGGGCGGCCGCTGACGCCCAGGCATGCCGCGGGCCTCAGGTCCGCGGCAGGGTGACGCCGGTCTGGCCCTGGTACTTGCCGCCGCGGTCGCGATAGGACGTCTCGCAGGCCTCGTCGGACTGGAAGAACAGCATCTGCGCGACGCCTTCGCCGGCGTAGATGCGCGCCGGCAGCGGCGTCGTGTTCGAGAATTCCAGGGTGACGTGGCCTTCCCACTCCGGCTCGAGCGGGGTCACGTTGACGATGATCCCGCAGCGCGCGTAGGTGCTCTTGCCCAGGCACACCACGAGCACGTCGCGCGGGATGCGGAAGTATTCGACGGTACGCGCGAGCGCGAACGAATTGGGCGGGATGATGCATTCGTCGGCGTCGATGTCGACGAAGCTCTTCGGGTCGAACGACTTCGGGTCGACGATCGTCGAATTGATGTTGGTGAACACCTTGAACTCGCGCGAGCAGCGCACGTCGTAGCCGTAGCTCGAGGTGCCGTAGCTGACGATGCGCTGGCCGTCGGCGGAATGCTTCACCTGCCCGGCCTCGAACGGCTCGATCATGCCCTTGCCGGCCGCTTCGCGGATCCAGCGGTCGCTCTTGATGCTCATGCGGCTTCCATCGCCCGAAAGGCGGCCATTGTACGGGCGCCATCGCGCCGGCGGACGGTCAGGCCAGGGCCGCCGCGATCGGCATCGCCGCGCGCGGCCGCGCGGCCAGGCGCATCGCCAGCGCCCGCGCGACGGCGCGGAAGGCCTGCGCCGGCGCCGAGTCCGGTGCCGCCGCGACCACGGGCACGCCGGCGTCGCCCTGCTCGCGGATCACCAGTTCCAGCGGCAGGCTGCCCAGCAGCGGCACGCCGTACTGGTCCGCCATGCGCGCGCCGCCGCCCTCGCCGAACACATGCTCGACGTGGCCGCAGTGGCTGCAGGTGTGCACCGCCATGTTCTCGACCAGGCCCAGCACCGGCACCTGCACCTTCTCGAACATGCGCAATGCCTTGCGCGCATCGAGCGTGGCCACGTCCTGCGGCGTGGTGACCACGACCGCGCCCGCGACCGGGATCTTCTGCGACAGGGTGAGCTGGATGTCGCCGGTGCCCGGCGGCAGGTCCACGATGAGGTAGTCGAGGGTCGCGGCCGCGCCCGCGGAGCCCGCCGGGCCGCCATCGCCGCCCCACAGCGTCTGCTCGAGCAGTTGCGTCAGCGCGGAAGTTGCCATCGGCCCGCGCCAGATCATCGGCGTGTCCTGCTCGACCAGCAGCCCGATCGACATCGCTTCGATGCCGTGCGCGCGCATCGGTTCGATCGCCTTGCCGTCCGGGCTGTCCGGGCGGCCCGACAGGCCGAGCATCGTCGGCACGCTCGGGCCGTAGACGTCGGCGTCGAGCACGCCGACGCGCGCGCCGTCGGCGGCCAGCGCCAGCGCGAGGTTCACCGCGACGGTGGACTTGCCGACGCCCCCCTTGCCGGCGCCGACGGCGATGATGTTGCGCACCCGCGGCGACAGCGCGACGTTGGGCTGCGGCGCGTGCGCGGCGATGCGCGGCACGACCTCGAAACCGGCGAGCGGCAGCGGCGCGATGGCGGCGGCGACCGCCTCGCGCAGCGCCGGCAGGTCTTCAGTGGCCATCGGATAGCCGATGGCCAGCGACACGGCGACGCCATCGCCGGCACGGGAAACAGTGGCGCGGACACCGGCGCTGGACAGCGCCAGGCCGGTACGAGGATCGGCCACCGCCCGGATCCGCTCCGGCAGGGCCTGCTGAATGGCTTCATCCATGCCGCGCATTGTACCGCCGGCGCCCCTTCCATACGGCGCCGGATGCGGTATAAACACCCCGTACGAAACATGCCGTACGGACGCCCGTTAACGCATCCCGCTGGAGGGACCATGCGCACCAAGCTCTTCGCCCTGCTGCTCGCCCTGCCGCTCGTCGCGCTGTCGTTCGGCGCGTTCGCCCAGAACTCGCCCGTGGGCAAGTGGCGCACGATCGACGACAAGACCGGCAAGGTGAAGTCCGTCGTCGAGATCACCGAGGCCGCCAACGGCACGCTGCAGGGCCGGGTCCTGCAGGTCCTGGATTCCGAGAAGGGTCCGCATCCCGTGTGCGACGCCTGCAAGGGCGCCAACCACAACAAGCCGATCGAGGGCATGGTCATCGCCTGGGGCTTGCGCCACGAAGGCGACAGCTGGGACGACGGCAAGATCATGGATCCGAAGAACGGCAAGGTGTACTCGGCCAAGATGACGGTGATCGACGGCGGCAGGAAGCTCGAAGTGCGCGGCTACCTCGGCTTCTCGTTGCTCGGTCGCACGCAGACCTGGGTCCGCGCGGAGTAAACCCGCCCCGACGGGCCTCGCCGGTCGGCATCCAGTCCGCACCGGCAACACGAACGGCCCGGGATTCCCGGGCCGTTCGCATTCATGGCGGAGGGGGCCCGCAGGGTGCATGCGATAATCGCGCCCTGTCTTCCCGGCGACCTCCCATGCTGCGCCCCGCGCTCGTCACCAATGCCCTGCCCTACGCCAACGGCCCGCTGCACCTGGGCCACCTGGTGGGCTATATCCAGGCCGACATCTGGGTGCGGGCGCGGCGCATGGCCGGCGGCACGACGCACTTCGTCTGCGCCGACGACACCCACGGCACGCCGATCATGCTGGCCGCGGAAAAGGCCGGGACCACGCCAGAAGCCTTCATCGCCGGCATCCAGGCCTCGCACGAGCACGACTTCGCCGACTTCGGCGTCGCCTTCGACCACTACGACTCCACCAATTCGGCGCGCAACCGCGCGCTGACCGAAGGCATCTACGCGCGACTGGAAGCGAACGGGCACGTCTCCCGGCGCTCGGTCGCGCAGCTGTACGACCCGGTCAAGGGCATGTTCCTGCCCGACCGTTACGTCAAGGGCACCTGCCCGAACTGCGGCACGCCCGACCAGTACGGCGACAACTGCGAGCACTGCGGCGCGACGTACTCGCCCACCGACCTCAAGTCGCCGTACTCGGTGGTCAGCGGCGCGACGCCGGAACTGCGCGAGTCGGAGCACTTCTTCTTCGAGCTCGGCCAGTTCGAGGGCTTCCTGCGCGAATGGCTGGCGGGCGACGTCGCCGTGCCGGGCGTGAAGGCCAAGCTGCAGGAATGGCTCGACGGCGAAGGCGGCCTGCGTCCCTGGGACATCTCGCGCGACGCGCCCTACTTCGGCTTCGAGATCCCGGGCCATCCCGGCAAGTACCTGTACGTCTGGATCGATGCGCCCATCGGTTACCTCGCGAGCTTCGAGGCGCTGTGCGAGCGCACCGGGCTGTCGTTCCACGACTACACCGTGCCCGGTTCCGACACCGAAATGCATCACTTCATCGGCAAGGACATCGTGAACTTCCACGGCCTGTTCTGGCCGGCGGTGCTGCATGGCGCCGGCCTGCGCGCGCCGACGCGGCTGCACGTCAACGGCTACCTCACGGTCGACGGCGCCAAGATGTCGAAGTCGCGCGGCACCTTCGTCATGGCGCGCACCTACCTCGACTGCGGCCTGGCGCCGGAAGCGCTGCGCTACTACTTCGCCGCGAAGTCCTCGGGCGGCGTCGACGACCTCGACCTGAACCTCGCGGACTTCGTCGCGCGCGTGAACAGCGACGTGGTCGGCAAGTTCGTGAATCTCGCCAGCCGCTGCGCCGGCTTCATCGGCAAGCGCTTCGACGGCCGCCTGGCCGATGCGCTGCCGGAACCGGAGGCCTACGCGCGCGCCATCGCGGCGCTCGCCCCGATCCGCGAGGCTTACGCGCGCAACGAGGCGGCGACCGTGCTGCGCCTGGCGATGGCGCTGGCCGACGACGCGAACCGCTACATCGACGAGAAGAAGCCTTGGGTCCTCGCGAAGCGTGCGGACGCCGCGGCCGACGCGGAACTGCAGGCCGTCTGCACGCAAGGCCTGAACCTGTTCCGCGTGCTGGCACTCGCACTGGCGCCGGTGATGCCCGCGCTCGCGCGCCAGGTGGAGGACTTCATGCATGCGCCGCTGCGCGGCTGGAGCGACGCCGACGCGCCGCTGCTCGGCCACGTCATCCGCGACTACCAGCCGCTGTTCACCCGCATCGACCCGAAGCAGATCGACGCCATGACCGAAGCCTCGAAAGACACCCTCGCGCCGGCGACGCCCGCTGCGCCCACCGCCCCGACGATCTCGATCGACGACTTCGCGAAGCTCGACCTGCGCATCGGCAAGGTGCTCGCCTGCGAATTCGTCGACGGCTCCGACAAGCTGCTGCGTTTCGAACTCGACGCCGGCGACCTCGGCAAGCGCCAGATCTTCTCGGGCATCCGCGCCAGCTACGGCGAGCCGGGCAATCTCGTCGGCCGCAGCGTGGTGTTCATCGCCAACCTCGCGCCGCGCAAGATGCGCTTCGGCATGAGCGAGGGCATGATCCTCTCCGCCGGATTCGACGGCGGCGCGCTGCACCTGCTCGACGCCGACACCGGCGCCGCGCCGGGCATGCCGGTGAAGTGAGCCTGGTCGAACGCCTCGACCGGATCCTGCCGCAGACCCAGTGCGGCCAGTGCGGTTACGCCGGTTGCCGGCCCTACGCCGAAGCCATGGCGCGCGGCGAGGCGGGTCCGGAGCGCTGCCCGCCCGGCGGCGACGCGGGTGCGCGTGGCCTCGCCCGCGTGCTCGGCGTCGCGGCGATTCCCTTCGACCGCGCGCGCGGCGAACACAAGCCCGCCCAGGTCGCGCTCGTCGTCGAGGACGATTGCATCGGCTGCACCAAGTGCATCCAGGCCTGCCCGGTCGACGCGATCGCCGGCGGGGCCAAGCTCATGCACGCCGTGGTCGAGCCGCTCTGCACCGGTTGCGAGCTGTGCGTGCCCGCGTGCCCGGTGGACTGCATCGTGCTGGTTCCGTCCGGCGCCTGAGCCGCGTCGCAGGCCGCGCAGATGCGGCGTACTTCGTAACCGTCCGCGCGCAGCCGCTCGACCAGGCCATCGGGACCCAGGAGATGCAGCGACCCGACCACGACCAGCGTGTCGTCGTCGCCCGGCGCCCGCAAGCGCTGCTCGATCACCGGCAGCCACGCGTTGTTGCGCGCAACGTCGATGCGCTGGTAGAGGCGTGGATAGTCGCGCTGCAATTCGCCACCGAGCTTCGCCCACATCCCGTCGACATCGCCTGCGCGCCATTGCGCATGCAGGATCGCGTTGTCGTCGTTGCCCGGCATCGCGTCGGAGAGCGCCTCGTCGAGGAACTGCAGCTGCTCGGCGCGATCCATGCCGTCGAGGAACGCGATCTGCTGGTCGCCGGTCTCGAAGCCATCGGCGCGCTTGCCCGCGGCGACGGCCGCCGTGGCGAAATGCCGGTCGAGGCCAAGCGCCGGGTCGAGGCCCGCGTCACTCATGCCGACGATGCCCACCACCAGTCCGGCGAACCACGGTTCGAACAGTTGCAGGCCCTGGGCGGTGATGCCGCCGCCAGCCATGCGGGCGCCGTTGGCGCGCACCCAGTCGTCGAGCTTGCGCCGGGTCGCCTCGGGCAGCTCGCTGTCCAGGCGCGTGCCGTCGGTGCGCAGCGCTGCCTGTGCCATCCGCGCAGCGAGCGTCGGCGATTCCATTTCCGAAGGCGGCATCTCGAACAGCAGCGATTCGGCATCGGCGAAGGCGGCGTCCACCTCGTTCGACAACGGGTAGTCATCCGGCGCGAGCAGGTGGAAGGAACCCAGCAAGTACACGACATGGCCCTCGCGCTCGGCCGCCCATAGCAGCGGCACCGGCGCGAGCCGCACTTCGGGGGCGATCGCGGGAACCGGGATCATCGCGGGCGAATCGCCCTGCGCTGCGGGCGCCGGCACGGGCGCGGCAACGGGGGCTGGCTCTGGCGTCGCCACCTGCGCATGCGCGGGCGGCGACCCCGCGACGAGGATGGCAGCGAGCATCAAGGCCGCGGGTGCGACGCCGGGCAACCTCACGGATGTGGCTTCCGGTACGACTTCTCGCCGGCCTCGACCGCCAGGTCGAGCCGGTTCTCCGGCGGCGGCAGCGGGCAGGTCGCGAACGAAGTGAATGCGCACGGCGGGTTGTAGGCCTGGTTGAAATCGATGTCGACGCGACCCTGCGCGTCCGGCTTCGGCGCGTCGATGAAGCGGCCGGCGCCGTAGCTGCCGTGGCCGTTGGTGCGGTCGGCGAACACGAGGAACAGCGTCCCCTCGCCTTCGTCCAGCGCTTCGATGCGATGCGTCTTGCCGCCGCGCTCGAACTCGAGCACGCCCGGGTTTGGCACCTGCTCGACGCTGCCGATGATGTTGGCGATCGCGATGGTCGTGCCCGGCGGATGCGGAATGAAGCGCGAGGACACGCGCCACGACGCGTCGGCGGGCCAGTAATCGAGGCCCGCGAAACCGGTGCGGCTGGGCGCGTCGGCATGCCGCACGCGCAGCGCGAGCCGGCCCGAACGCTCGATGACCGTGGCGACGCCCTTGCCGCCGTCGAAGCCGATGACGCTCGGCCCTGTTTCCGCCGCGTCCGTGCGCAAGGCTTGCGGCGACGCGAACGGCGCGCCGTCCAGGGTCAGCGCGACGCCGTTCGCGGGTTCGAAGCGCACGCCGTCGCTCGAGGCGCGCAGGACGCCCAGGTGCGCGGGCCCCATCGCGAGGCGGATGCCGTTGTCCGCCGCGCTGCCCACGGCGTGCGTGCCGGGATCGACCCAGTGCAGCCCGATGAGGCTCGCCCAGCCATCCGGCGCGACGAGGCGCTGCAGGCGGGCATCGCGCCATGCCTGCTCCTGTCGCGCGAACGCCGCGGCATCGGCCGGCTTCGCGGCGGCAGGCGCCGCGGGCGGCGTGCCAGCGGCATCGCGCCGGCAGGCGACCAGCAGCGCGATCGCGCCACACACGGACAACACCACGAACCATCGCATCATCTTCAACGCCCCCGCAGGAACCATCGGTCGATTTCGGCAAGCCCGAAGCGCGCCCAGGTGGGCCGGCCGTGGTTGCACTGGCCGGAACGCTCGGTGATTTCCATCTCGCGCAGGAGCGCGTCCATCTCCGGCAGCGTCAGTCGCCGGTTCGCGCGCAGCGCACCATGGCAGGCCATCGTCGCCAGCAGTTCGTCGCGCTGCTCGGCGACGCGGCGGCTCGCGCCGTGTTCGCGCAGGTCCGCGAGCACGTCACGCAGCAGCGCCGCGGTATCGCCGTCGGCGAGCAAGGCGGGCACCGCGCGCAACAGCAGCGACTGCGGGCCGGCGCGGGAGGCTTCGAAGCCGAGTTCGCCAAGCGTCGCCGATTCGCGTTCCGCGAGTTCGGCCTCGCGCTCCGACACCGCCACCTGCTGCGGCACCAGCAAGGGCTGGCTGCGCATGCCGGCGCTGTCGTGCGCGGCCTTCAGCTTCTCGTAGCCGATGCGCTCGTGCGCGGCGTGCATGTCCACGACCACCAGGCCTTCCGCGGTCTCGGCGAGGATGTAGATGCCATGCAACTGCGCCAGCGCGCGGCCCAGCGGCGGCAGCGTGGCGTCACCGGAAGACGGTAGCGGCGGATGCGGATGGAGATGCGCATGCGAATGGCCATGGGCGTGCGCGTGGCCCTGGACGCCCGGGCCCACTCCCGGCTCGGGCGTCGCCGCGTCGGCCGCACTCGCGCCATACAGCGCCGCGTAGCCGGCGCGCGCATCGTCGACCTGCAAGGCCAGCCGCGATTGCGGCATCGCCCAGCGCGCATGCGCATGGGCGCGCGCGCCACCGGCGTCGCCGGGCCTCGCGGCGCCCGCCGCGGCCATCGACGCATCGGCGTCCGCGGCGACGCCCGCGCGGGTCGTCGCCAGCGCTTCCTGCAGCGTGCGATACACGAAGTCGTGCACCAGCCGCGATTCGCGGAACCGCACCTCGTGCTTCGCCGGATGGACGTTCACGTCCACCGCGCGCGAATCGGTTTCGAGGAACAGCACGAACGCGGGATGGCGGCCATGGAACAGCACGTCGCTGTACGCCTGCCGGATCGCGTGCGCGACGTTGCGGTCGCGCACGCCGCGGCCGTTCACGTACAGGTATTGCTGGTCGGTCGACGCGCGGTTGTACGCGGGGCGCCCGATCCAGCCATGCAGCCGCAGCCCGGCGCCCGCATGATCGACACGCAGGGCATTGGCCGCGAAGTCGCCGCCCAGCGTTTCCACCAGGCGCTCCGGCGTGGCCGTGCCGGCATCGGGCGCATCGCCCAGGTCGGCGCCGCGGTAGCGCCGCGATGCGCGGCCGTTGTGCGACACGCGCAATTCCACGTCGGGCCGCGCGAGCGCGAGCGAGCGCAGCCACTCTTCCACGTGCGACAGCTCGGTGCGCTCGGCGCGCAGGAACTTGCGCCGCGCCGGCACGTTGTAGAACAGGTCGCGGACCTCGACGGTGGTGCCCCGTGGATGTTGCGCGGGCGCCACGTCGCCGACCTTGCCGCCTTCGACGCGCAAGGTCGCGCCGTGCGCGTCCTCGTCGCGCCGCGTCGACAGCACGAAGCGGCTCACCGAGGCGATCGACGGCAACGCTTCGCCGCGGAAGCCGAGCGTCGCCACCGCTTCCAGGTCGTCGAGCGAGGCGATCTTGCTGGTCGCGTGCCGCGACACCGCAAGCGGCAGGTCGGCGGCCGCGATGCCGGCGCCGTCGTCGCGGATGCGCACCAGCCGCACGCCGCCTTCCTCGAGATCGATGTCGATGCGCCTCGCGCCCGCGTCCAGCGCGTTCTCGACCAGTTCCTTCACGACCGAGGCCGGTCGCTCGACGACTTCACCCGCCGCGATCTGGTTGATGAGGGTGTCGGGAAGTTGCCGGATCGTCACCCGGCGATGATAGCGGTTCGCAGCCCGGAATCGCGTCGGGCGCGACGCCGGGGCCAGCCTGTCGGGGCGTCAGGGCTGCCCGCCGCCGAAGCTCGCGCTCGCGCCGGCGCCGGCACTGGCGGCGCTGCGCCGCGCGTCGGCCTGCATCGCGTACAGCGTGCCCGGCGGCGGCTGCCGCGAGAAATAGCCGGTGACGCCATCGAGGATCGCATTCGCCAGCTGCTTCTGGTGCGCCGGATCGTTGAGCCGCGCTTCCTCGTCCGGATTCGAGATGAAGGCCGTCTCGACCAGCATCGACGGCACGTCCGGCGAACGCAGCACCACGAAATTGGCGCGTTCGACGTCGTTCTTGTGGGTCTTGCCCAGGCGCTTGAGCCCGGCCAGCACCTGCCCGGCCATGTCTTCGGAGGCCTTCATCGTGGCGCTTTGCGACAGGTCGAGCAGCACGGACGCGAGCGTGTCGCTCTTGTCCTGCAGCTTCAGGCCACCCACGAGATCGGCGGCGTTTTCCTGGTCCGCCAGCCAGCGCGCGGCCTGCGACGACGCGCCGCGCTGCGACAGCACGAACACCGAGGAGCCGCGCGCGGTCGGGCTGGTGAAGGCATCCGCGTGGATCGACACGAACAGATCGGCCTTGTGCTGGCGCGCGAGCTGGTAGCGCCGCGCGAGCGGGATGAAGTAGTCGCTGTCGCGGGTCAGGTAGGCCTTCAAACCCGGCGTCGCATCGACCTGCCGCGCGAGCTCGAGCGCGATCTTGAGGGTGAGGTCTTTCTCGCGGCTGCCGTTGGCACCGCGCGCACCGGGATCCTGGCCGCCGTGGCCGGCATCGATCGCGATGACGAGCGGCCGCAGGCCAGCGCGGCGCGCGATGTCCTCGACGGTCTTGACCGGCGCCTGCGCGCCGGGGACGACGGCGGGCGGCGTTGCCGCCTGCGGAGCAGTGGCCTGCGCCCGCAGCGGCTGTGGTTGCGTGGAAGCCGGCTGGTTCGCGACCTGCGCCGGAACGACGCTGGCCGCATTCGGGCCGCCGGCGGGAGCCGCGCCCGCGCCTGCGGTCAGGATCGCCATCGGATCGGGCTGCGGCCGCGCCGGCGTCGAAGCCGGGCCCGTTTCCGCGACGCTGCCGACGGGCCGGCTGGCGACCGGCGCGGACTCGTCGCCCGGCCACTCCACGACCAGGCGCGTGCCGCCCGGCCCCTGCTCGAGGCGCGGCTGCAGGGCCGCGACCTTGTCGCCCAGGTCGAAGACGATGCGGGTGGTGCCCGGCACCGGGTGGCCGGTGCGCACACCGCGGACCACGCCCGCGGCGGCGGGCAACCGCAGGCCGCGCACGGCATCGACACCGGAGAGGTCCACCACGAGGCGGTCCGGGCCGGCGAGCGGGATCAGCTGGTAGCGGACGGGGCCGTCGAGCTGCAGTTCGGCCCGGGTCCCGGTGGCGTTGGTGCTGACACGCACGGCGCGCAGCTCCGCCGCGTGGGCAAGGTTCCAGCACACCCCGGCCAGCAAGGCCAGGGCGAGCAACATCTGCTGGATGGAAGCCCCCTTCGCGCGCATGGCTGGATTCAATCACCGATCGCGGCGATTTGCAAGCCACTTTTTCCTTACTTATCCGAGGCCTGGCGCGACTTCTTCCGGTCCCCATACAGGAAGGTCCCGCAACTGCCCGGCCAGGCGTCCCAGCCAGGCCTGCCCGATCGCCGACAGCGGGACCAGGGCCGACCGCCGGCCGGCCCCATCCACGGCCAGCCGGACCTCCAGGTCGGCCGGGGGCAAGGCGCCCCGTCCGCGCTCAGGCCACTCGACCAGCCACAGGGTCGCGCCGGCATCGTCCAGGCCAAGGAAATCGAGTTCGCGCGCATCGCCGATGCGATAGAGATCCAGATGCAATCCCTTCCCGCCGGCAGGCAGCGGGTAGTGTTCGACGAGCGTGTAGGTCGGGCTGCGGATCGCGCCTTCGACGCCGAGCGCGCGCAACCACGCACGTGCGAGCGTCGACTTTCCGGCGCCGAGATCGCCGTGCAAAAGCACGACCGCCTGCACGGGCTGCGTCGCGGCGAGTGCAGCGCCCAGGCGCGCGGTCGCATCGGCGTCGGGCAGCACGCACTCCAGCGCAGTGGTGGTCATGCGCTTGCTCCCCGTGGATTCGCGCAACGATGCAGCCACGGCAACAAGTCCGATGGCAGCAAGCCGCGCATGCCGTCTTCGCGCGCGGCGAGATCACCGGCATGCGCATGCAGCAGCGCGCCGCACGACGCGGCATCGAATGCATCGAGCCCTTGTGCGCGCAACGCCGCGATCACGCCGGTGAGCAGGTCGCCCATGCCACCGGTCGCCATGCCGGGATTGCCGGCTGCAACGACGCGCGGAATGCGACCGGGCGCGGCGACGATCGTGCCCGCGCCCTTCAGCACGACCACGGCGCCATAGCGCTGCACGAGTGCAAGTGCAGCCGCATTGCGGTCGCCCTGCACGGAGGCGATGTCGCTGTCGAGGAGTCGCGCCGCCTCGCCCGGATGCGGCGTCAGGATCGTGCCGGCCGGCAATGCGCGCGGCGCCGCGGCGAGCAGGTTGAGCGCGTCCGCATCGAGCACCAGCGGCTTCGACGCTGCCAGCGCGGCCGCAAGCATCGCGCGGCCCCACCCGCCCTGCCCCAGCCCCGGACCGATCGCGATCATGCTGGCGCGCGCGAACAATGGCGCGAGCGCATCCGCCGATTCGACCGCATGCGCCATTGCTTCCGGCTGCCGCGCAAGCAGGGCCGGCACGTGCGCGGCACGCGTCGCCACGCTCGCCAGCCCCGCGCCCGTGCGCAGCGCCGCCTGCGCGCAAAGCACGATTGCGCCGCCGCTGCCATGGTCGCCGCCGATGCACAGCACATGGCCGTTGGCGCCCTTGTGGCTGTCGCGCGGGCGCGGCGGGAGCCACGCGGGCAGTGCGTCCGGGCCGATGGTTTCCATCGCGCGATTCTATACTTGCACCGTGCATGCCCCCACTCCCGATGCCTCCGGCGCGCCCGTGCCGCGAACGCTGCCCGACCCGGCGGCGATCGCCGCGCGGCTGAAGGCGCTGGCGTTCGATGCCGGATTCCAGCGCTGCGGGATCAGCGGCGTGGATCTCGGCGCGGACGAGGCGCACCTGCGCGACTGGCTCGCGCAGGGCCTGTACGGATCGATGGACTGGATGGCACGCCACGGCGACATGCGCGCGCGGCCGCCGGAACTCGTGCCCGGCACCGTACGCGTGCTGTCGGTCGGCCTCGACTACGGCCGCGACGCCGATGAGGCCTGGGCGAACCTGCGCGACGGCGAGCGCGCCTACGTCGCCCGCTACGCGCTGGGCCGCGACTACCACAAGCTGATGCGGCAACGCCTGCAACGCCTCGCCGATGCGGTCGCGGCGGAGATCGGCCCGTTCGGCCATCGCGTGTTCGTCGATTCGGCGCCCGTGCTCGAACGCGCGCTTGCGCGCGACGCGGGCCTGGGCTGGATCGGCAAGCACACCTGCCTGATCGACAGCGACGGCGGCAGCTGGTTCTTCCTCGGCGAGATCTACCTCGACCTGCCGCTGCCGGTGGACCCGCCGGCGAGCGCGCACTGCGGCACCTGCACGCGCTGCATCGACGTCTGCCCGACGCAGGCGATCGTCGCGCCCTACCGCCTCGATGCGCGCCGTTGCATTGCCTACCTCACGATCGAGCACGAAGGCGCGATCGACGAGGAATTGCGGCCGTTGATCGGCAACCGCATCTTCGGCTGCGACGACTGCCAGCTCGTGTGCCCCTGGAACAAGTTCGCGCGGCGCAGCGATGAACCGGATTTCCGCGTGCGCAACCACCTCGACCAGGCATCGCTGGCCGAACTGTTCGCGTGGACCGAAGAGGAATTCCTGCAGCGCAGCGAAGGCAGCGCGATCAGGCGCAGCGGCTACCAGCGATGGCTGCGCAACATCGCGATCGCGCTGGGCAACGCGCCCTCGACGCCGGGAACGCTGGCGGCGCTGGAATCACGCCGCGACTGCGACGACCCCCTGGTGCGCGAGCACGTCGCCTGGGCGATTGCGCGACATGCGCGATAGGCGCTACGCCGCTTGCGCGGGGATCGAATCGTTGGTGTGGGTCAGCGCGTTCTGGCGATCCACGTACACCAGCGTCGGCTTGTACTTCGCGGCTTCGGCTTCTTCCATCGCGCCGTACGCGCAGATGATCACGAGGTCGCCCGGCTGCGCGCGGTGCGCGGCGGCGCCGTTCACCGAGATGATGCCGCTGCCTTCCTCGGCGCGGATCGCATAGGTCACGAAGCGCTGGCCGTTGTTGACGTTGAAGATGTGGACCTGTTCGTACTCGCGGATGCCGGAGATGTCGAGCAGGCGCCCGTCGATCGCGCAGGAGCCTTCGTAGTGCAGCTCCGCGTGGGTGACGGTGGCGCGGTGGATCTTGGCCTTGAGCAGGGTCAGTTGCATGGGGTTATTCGTCCGCTCCGCCCGCGGCAACGGGCGCCAGGGCCCAGTCTAGCGCTTTTTGCGGCAGTGCAGCATCACGCCTGGCTGAATTCGAGGTTGTCGATGAGCCGCGTCCGGCCCAGCCGGGCGGCGACCAGCGCCACCCGCGCGCCGCCATCGCCCTCGCCTGGCACCGAAGCGCCCCCCGCCTGCGAAACCGGTTCCGACAGGTCCGCACGCCGGACCACGATGTAATCCACGTCGAAGCCGCGCGCCGCGAGTCCCGCGGCCGCCCGTGCTTCCGCCTGCGTGCGCGGCGCGCCCGCGAGCACGGCGTCGCGCATCGCCAGCAAGGCGCGATGGAGTTCCGGCGCCAGCGCGCGTTCCTCCGCCGACAGGTACTGGTTGCGCGAACTCATCGCGAGGCCATCGGCTTCGCGCAGCGTCTCGCCCGCGACGATGTCCAGCGGGAACGCGAGCTCGCGCACCATGTAGCGGATCACCGCGAGCTGCTGGTAGTCCTTCCGGCCGAACACCGCGACATTGGGTTGCACCTGGTGGAACAGGCGCGCCACCACGGTCGCGACGCCGTCGAAATGCCCGGGGCGATGCGCGCCCTCCAGCACTTCGGTGACACCGGGCACGCGCACCTGCACGACGCCTTCCAGGCCGAACGGATACATCGTGTCGACGGACGGCATCCACGCGAGGTCGCATCCTGCGTCGCGCAGCCCGGCGATGTCTGCCTCGGGCGTGCGCGGATAGCGCGAGAAATCCTCGTTCGGCCCGAACTGCGTCGGGTTGACGAAGATGCTCGCCACGACCTTGTCCGCATGCTCGCGCGCAAGGCGCACCAGCGAGTGATGGCCTGCGTGCAGGTTGCCCATCGTCGGCGCGAAACCGACGCGCAGGCCGTCGCGCTTCCACGCGGCCACGCGCGCGCGCAGCGCGCCGAGTTCCGTGATCGTTTCGATCCCCAGGTCACCCGTCATCGTGCCGCTCACTCGTAGGAATGCGCGGCATCGGGGAAGCTGCCGTCGCGCACCGCGTCGGCGTAGGCGCGGAACGCGCCTTCGACCGAACCACCGCCAGCCAGGAAATCGCGCACGAACTTCGGGCGCCGGTGCCCGCTGTCCAGGCCCAGCACGTCGTGCAGCACCAGCACCTGCCCATCGCATTGCGGGCCGGCACCGATGCCGATGGTGGGAATGCGCAATTCGCCGGTGATCGCGGCGGCCAGCGCGGATGGCACGCATTCGAGCACGAGCAGGCTCGCGCCGGCCTCCTGCACCGCGCGCGCGTCCTCGCGCAAGCGCGCGGCGGCGCGGTCGTCGCGGCCCTGCACCCGGAATCCGCCGAGGCGCAGCACCGACTGCGGCGTGAGGCCAAGGTGCGCGCACACCGGCACCTCGCGTTCGGCCAGGCAGCGGATCGCATCGAGCTTGTGCGGCGTCGCGCCCTCGAGTTTCGCCATCGTCGCGCCCGCCTGCAGGAAGCGCGTCGCGGCGTCGAGCGCGCGCTCCGGCGTCGCGTCCGCCTGGAACGGAAGGTCCGACAGCAACAGCGCCGTCGACAGCCCGCGCGCGACGCAGGCGGTGTGGTACGCGATGTCATCCACCGTCACCGGCAGCGTGCTGTCGCGGCCGTGCACCACCATGCCCAGCGAATCGCCGACGAGCACCAGGTCGACGCCCGCCTGGTCCATCGCGCGCGCGAAGCCCGCATCGTAGGCAGTGAGCATGACGAGCCGGCGACCGTCGCGCTTGGCATCGGCCAGCATCGGGACCGTCCACGGCTTGCGGTCCGTGGCTTGCATGGGCGAGGTATACACGGCTGCGGCCTGCTGCGGGGAAGCGGTCGAGGCGACTGATTATGCCGCGTCGCGGCCGATGCCGTCGGTCGGCCGCGTTTTATCGGGCAATCCACCCAGGACGCCGACATGCTGAACCGGATCGCCAGCCACCTCGTTCGTGCCACCTTCGCCTGCGCCCTCGTGGCCGCGACGGGCTGCGGGCATACCCACCACGCCACCGAGGCCGTCGGCCCGCTGCGGCTCGCGCCCGGCACGTACGATGTCGCCGACCTCGACCGCGTCCAGCTCTCCAGCCTGCCGCGGGACCGGACGCTGGTGCTGTTCCCGATCGGCATGCTGGAAGAGCATGGCCCGCACCTTCCCACCGGCGCGGACAACCTGCAACTGCGGTTCGAGGTCGATGCATTGCGCGCGGCGCTCGCGAAACGCTATCCGGACTGGTTCGTGCTGGTGCTGCCCGCGCTTCCCTACGGCGTCGACGGCGCCAACGGTTTCAGCGGCGACCCGATCGACGCTGGCACATACGCGCTGGAGGAAGGCACGCTGCGTGACGTAGTGCTCCAGGTCGGCGCGCAGCTCGCGCAGAACGGATTCCGCTGGACGTTCGTCGTTTACACCCATGGCGCGCCCGGCCATGCCGGCGCCATCTTCGATGCGGCCGACGCGGTCAGCGACAGGTTCCACGTGACGATGGCGAACCTCAGCGGCACGATGTGGTCGGATCCTGCACGCGTGCGCGAGTCCGACGCATTGCGGGCGCACTGGTTCACCCCGGCGCAGCGCGCGTCGATGACCCACGACATCCATGCGGGCGCGAACGAAACCTCGCTGGTTCTCGCCGAGGCGCCCGGCCAGGTGCGCGAGGGGTGGCAACGGTTGGCCCCGGTTGTCGGCGACGGCATGCTCGACGTGTTCCGCAAGGCGCGCGAACCGGGATGGCCCGGCTACGTCGGCGCGCCGGCATTCGCAAGCGCTGGCTATGGGCGGGCGAAACTCGAGAGCAACGTGAAGTTCGATGTCGCGCTGGTCGCGCAGGCGCTGGCGGGCGACGACCTGCGCGGGCATCCGCGCGACGATTGAGTGCGTGCCGCGTCGACGGTGGCGTTCAGCCGCCGTCGACAGGCCGGCATCGAGTCGCGTCGACCCGCGACAACAGCGCACGCACCGCGCCGCGCCCGGGCACCGGCATTTCCGGCGCGATGTCCACCAGCGGCAGCAGCGCGAACGCGCGCTCGTGCAGGTGCGGGTGCGGCACGCGCAACCCGGGCTCGTCGATCACGGCATCGCCGTAGAGCAGGACGTCGAGGTCGAGGATGCGCGGGCCCCATTGCACGCCAGCCTCGCGGCGACGGCCGAACCGGCGCTCCAGTTCAAGCAGCGCGTCCAGCAGCGCGCGCGCCGGCAGCGTGGTTTCCACCAGGGCAGCGGCGTTCACGAAATCGGGTTGCTCGGTGTTGCCCCACGCCGGCGTGCGGAACAGTGGCGATGCGCGGAGCAGGCGCGTGCCGGGCAACTGGTCCAGTGCCTGGAAGGCTTCGCGCAGCGTGGTGGCGGCGTCGCCGAGGTTGCCGCCAAGCCCGATCGCGGCGCGGACGGGCATGCCATGGACGGGCATGGTCATGCAGGCATGCTCATGCAGGCATGCGCATCCAGCATGCGCCATGCGACGCCGACTCATGCAACGCCGGATTGCCCGCCGTCGTTGCCGCCATTGTTGCCGCCGACGGGGTGGCGTCGGCGACGGCGGCGGCGTGGTGCGCGGGCGCCCTTCCCGGCATCCGGGTCGGCATCGCCGTCGAGCAGGTCATCGCCCTCCGGAGCGGCATCACCGTCCCCATCGAAGCCAGTCCCGCCGGCACCCGCCAGGCTGGCGTCGTGTTGCGCATCACGCCAGAACGCCACTTCGCCCGCGTGATCCGGCGAAGCGGCCTGGCGCAACACGAGAAAGTCGAAGGCGGCGCGGAAGCGCGGATGCGCCAGCAGGCGGCCGACGCGCTTGCGCTGCGAAAAGCGCGCCTGCAGCAGCCAGATTTCCTGCATCGGCAGCGAGAAGCGCCGCGGCAGCGCGATCACTTCCAGCTGGTGCACGGTCACGCGGTCCGCGGCGCGGCGTTGCGCCTCCGCCGGATGCACGCCCTGCGCCTGCAGCGCGATGAGCGCGCGGCAATAGGCCGGCCACAGCAGCACCGCGAACAGGAACGCCGGCGACACCGGCTCGTCCGCCGCGACCCGCGCGTCGGTGCCGCGCAGGCCTTCGAGCACCATGTTGCGCAGCGCGCCGCTGCGGTTGGCCTTGAGCGCGGCCGCCGTCTCGGGCAGCAGCGCGTCGAGCAGCCCGTGGCGCTCGAGGCCGAGGAAGCTTTCCGTAGCGTGCCCGGACAGGAACAGCTTCAGGCATTCCTCGAACAGGCGCGCCGGCGCGGCTTCGCGCAGCAGCGGCGCGAGCGCGGGAAGCGGCGCGGCACTCGCGTCGTCGATGCGGAAGCCGAGCTTCGCCGCGAGGCGCACCGCGCGCAGCATGCGCACCGGATCCTCGCGATAGCGCGTTTCCGGATCGCCGATGAGCTTCATGACGCGGTTCTGCACGTCCTCGAAGCCGCCGCAATAGTCGCGCACCGAGAAATCCTCGATCGCGTAGTACAGCGCGTTCGCGGTGAAGTCGCGACGCACCGCGTCGTCCTCGATCGTGCCGTAGACGTTGTCTCGCAGCAGGCGACCGCCTTCGTGCAGCTGGCGGTCGCCGCTGCCGTCGTCGCTGTTGGCGCGGAACGTCGCGACTTCGATGATCTCGCGCCCGTACACCACGTGCGCCAGGCGGAAGCGCCGGCCGATCAGGCGGCAGTTGCGGAAGAGCGACTTCACCTGCTCGGGCGTGGCGTCGGTGGCGACGTCGAAATCCTTCGGGCTGCCACCCACGAGCAGGTCGCGCACCGCGCCGCCGACGAGGTAGGCCGCGAAGCCGGCGTCGCGCAGGCGATACAGCACGCGCAGCGCGTTCGGGCTGATGTCCTTGCGGGAAATCGTGTGGCCATCGCGCGGGATGGTCCGCGACTGCAACGGGTGCGGCTGCAAGGCGTTTCCGGCGGCGTTTGCGGGGTCTTGGCTGGGCATCTTGGCGGTCGGGCCGCGGGCAGTGGAGGCGTTGCCTTGCGGCAACCAAGCCCCCTATACTAGCAAGCCCCGCGAGCAGCCATGCTGCAAGGGGGGGCCGGCCGTCCAGCCGGGGTCGGCGGGCCACCTCCGCAGGCCACCCCGCTCCCTTCGTCTAGAGGCCCAGGACGTGGCCCTCTCAAGGCTAAAACACGAGTTCGAATCTCGTAGGGAGCGCCATACACCACCCCCGAAGCCCACGCCGCAAGCGTGGGCTTCGTCGTTCCGGGCTTCCCTGCGATAATTCCCCGGCTCTCCCGGAGAAACCCCATGCCCTTCGTCGTCACCGAGAACTGCATCAAGTGCAAGTACACCGACTGCGTCGAGGTGTGCCCGGTCGACTGTTTCCACGAAGGCCCGAATTTCCTGGTGATCGATCCGGACGAGTGCATCGACTGCA
>CAMLSB010000017.1 GCA_946482565.1 uncultured Lysobacteraceae bacterium
CCGTCGACCGGCTGGCCGCCGGTCATCGCCACCGCGTCGTTGTAGAGGATCTTGTAGGTGATGTTGACGCCGGTGGCCACCGACTGGCGGATCGCCAGCGTGCCCGAATGGAAATAGGTGCCGTCGCCGAGGTTCTGGAACACGTGCGGCGTGTCGGTGAACGGGGCCTGCCCCGACCAGGTCACGCCTTCGCCGCCCATGTGCGTGAAGGTGTCGGTCGAACGGTCCATCCACGTGACCATGTAGTGGCAGCCGATGCCCGCCAGCGCGCGCGAGCCCTCCGGCACCTGCGTCGAAGTGTTGTGCGGGCAACCGGAGCAGTAGTGCGGCACGCGCGGGAAGTTGGCGCGCGGCAGCGCCAGCTCGCCTTCCTTCGCTTCCATCCACTGCAACACCTGCGTCATGCGCTCGGCGGCGCCGGCTTCCATCGGGATCAGGCGCTGGATGCGCCGCGCGATGACGCCGGCGATGCGCGCGGGCGTCAGCTCGCCGGTCGACGGCAGGATCCATTCGCCCGACTCGTCGTACTTGCCGACGATCGACGGGCGCCTGCCGTTATCAAGCCCGAACTCGTAGTTGTAGAACAGCTCCTTCATCTGGCTCTCGATGAAGGACTGCTTCTCCTCGACCACGAGGATGTCCTGCAGCCCGCGCGCGAACGCGCGAATGCCCGCCGGTTCCAGCGGCCAGGTCATGCCGACCTTGTAGACGCGGATGCCGAGCGAACGGCACGCGTCCTTGTCCAGTCCCAGGTACTCGAGCGCCTGCAGCACGTCCAGGTAGCTCTTGCCGGTGGTTACGATGCCCAGCCGCGCATCCGGTGCCTCGATCGCGACGCGGTCGATGCGGTTGGCGCGCGCGAAGGCCTGCGCCGCCTTCACCGCGTACATGTGCAGGCGCATTTCCTGGTCGAGCGGCGGATCCGGCCAGCGGATGTTGAGCCCGCCCGGCGGGATCGCGAAGTCGTCGTCGCCCGGCAGCGCGATCTGCAGCGCGAACGGGTCGACGTCGACCGACGCGGAGGATTCCACCGTCTCGGCGATCGTCTTGAAGCCCACCCAGCGGCCCGTGTAGCGCGACATCGCCCAGCCGAGCAGGCCCATCTCGAGGATGTCCTGCACGCCGGCCGGGTTGAGCACCGGCATCAGCGCGGAGACGAATTCGCCTTCCGAACCATGCGGCAGCGTCGACGAGCGGCAGGCGTGGTCGTCGGCGGCCAGCGCGAGCACGCCGCCATGCTTCGAGGTGCCGGCTGCGTTGGCGTGCTTGAACACGTCGCCGCAGCGGTCCACGCCCGGACCCTTGCCGTACCACATGCCGAACACGCCGTCGTGCTTCGCGCCCGGGAACAGGCCGACCTGCTGCGTGCCCCACACCATCGTCGCGCCCAGGTCCTCGTTGAGGCCCGGGGTGAACTTCACGCCCGCCGACTCGAGGTGCTTGCGCGCGCGCCACAGCTCCAGGTCGAAGCCGCCGAGCGGCGAGCCTCGATAGCCGCTGACGAAGCCCGCCGTGTGCAAACCCGCCGCCGCGTCGCGCAGCTTCTGCATCAGCGGCAGCCGCACCAGCGCCTGCACGCCGGAAAGGTAGATGCGGCCGGACTCGCGGCTGTACTTGTGGTCCAGGGTGTAGTCCGGATCCACGACGCCCCGGGTCAGGCCGGTGCCGGCGGACGCGGGGGAACTGAGTTCTGCGGTGCTGGTCATGCCAAATTGTAGCCCGCCAGGTGTACGCTCCCGGGGGAAGGGATGCGGCACCAGGGGAATGCGATGAGCCTTGCCGACCTCCGGGTCATGGTGGTGGAAGACCACGGTTTCCAGCGCAGGATGGCGCTGAGGCTGCTGGAAGAACTCGGGATCCACGATGCCCTCGAGGCCGCGGACGGCCAGTCGGCGCTCGACCTGCTGCAGCGCCTGTCGGAGCCGCCGGACGTCGTGCTCGTGGACCTGGACATGCCCGGCATGGACGGCGTCGAGTTCATCGGCCACGTCGCCCAGTCGCGGCTCGCGCGCGGCATCGCCCTGGTCAGCGCGCTGGATCCGGCCCTGCTCAACACCGTGCAGACGATGGCCCGTGCCTACGGCCTGCGCGTGCTCGGCAGCGTCGAGAAGCCGCTCACCGCCGAGCGGCTGCGCGGCTTGCTCGCGGCGTACGACGCGTCGCTGCATGGCGAGGCCGCGGACGAAGCGGAGGACGTGACCCTCGACGAGGCGCGCGATGCGCTGCGCCGGGGCCTGCTGCTGCCGTGGTTCCAGCCGCAGGTCGAATTCCTCAACGGCAAGGTCATCGCGGTCGAAGCGCTCGCGCGCCTGCGTCGTGCCGACGGGCGCGTGGTGCGCGCCGGCCACTTCGTGCCGCTGCTCGAACAGGAGGGCTACGCACAGCAGCTGACCGACCTGATGCTCGAGCAGGCCGTGCGCTGGAAGAAGCGCTGGGAAGACGATGGCCTGCGCCTGCACGTCTCGGTGAACGTCTCGCCGTCGACGCTCGCCGATCCGGGCGCCGCCGACCACTACCAGCAGATCGTGCAGGACCACGGCGTGGATCCGTCGAACGTGATGCTCGAGATCACCGAAGGCTCGGTGGTCACCGATGCCGCGCGCGGGCTCGGCGTGCTCGCGCGGTTGCGGCTGAAAGGCTTCGGCCTGTCCATCGACGATTTCGGCACCGGCTATTCCTCGCTGGCGCAGCTGTCGCAGATCCCCTTCACCGAAATGAAGATCGACCAGGATTTCGTGTCGGGCGCGAGCACCGAGCCGCGCAAGCGCGCGGTGATCGAGGCCAGCCTCGACCTCGCGCGCAAGCTGCAGCTCGAAGTGGTGGCCGAAGGCGTGGAAACCGTCGAGGACTGGCAGATGCTGGCGGAGATGGGCTGCGGGGTGGCCCAGGGCTTCCTGATCGCGGGGCCGGTCCCCGGCGAAGACCTCGGCGCCGCGGTCGCGCGCTGGCGCCGCCCGGAAGCCTGAGCCGGCGTGGCGCCGGCGACGCCCGCGCAAAGCATCCGCCGGCAGCTGCTGGCGCTGTTCGCCTTCCTGCTGGGGTGCGGCGCGACGGTCATCGTGATCGACGAATACGCGCAGTACCAGGCGCGGCAGTCGCTGGAGCGCCTGCAGGAGCGGCCGCTGGAACGCATGCGCGCGCTGAAGGCGGTGTCCGACAGCTATTCGCGCGGCATCGTCGACACCACGTTCAAGGTGCGCAACAACCTCGTGGACTGGCCCGATGGCGTGCGCGCGGTGGACGAGGCGCAGGCCGCGATCGCCCGCGAGTGGACGCAACTGGAAGCGATGCCGCACGACGGCGGCCAGCGCGCGCTGTTCGTGCAGGCCGATCGTGCGCGGGCGCGTGCCGATGCGGCGGTGGCGAACCTGCGGGGGATCCTCGTGCGCCGCGACATCGTCGCGCTCGGTCGCTTCGCCGACACCGAACTGTATCCCGCGGTCGACCCCGTGCTAGGCAGCGCGCGCCGCCTCGGCGACATGGCGATGGTCGAGGCGCAGGACCTGGTGCGCGCCGACGTGCGCCGCGGCTGGAACACCAGTGCGTTGCGGATCGGGCTGGCGCTGCTCGCGTTCTTCGTCGCGGCGATGGCCGGCCGCAGCATCCTCAGCAACGCCTATCGCGGCATCGGCGCGCTCACCCGCCTGGCGAAGCAGCTGCGCGCGCACGACCGGGTCGCGCTGCCGTCGCGACGGCCGATCGGCGAGCTGGGCGAGGTGATGGATGCCTTCGTCGAGATGCGCACCGACGTGCTGGCGGTGGAGTCCGAACTCACCCAGCAGCTGCAGCGCAACGAGGCGGTGCGCGGCGAGCTCGAGCAGCGCGAAGGCTTCCTGCGCACGATGGTCGAGCTCGCGCCGGTGGCGATCATCGGCACCGACGACCAGGGCCGCTACACGCTGTTCAACCAGGCCGCCGAGCAGCTGCTCGGGCATCGCGCCGGGGACATCCTCGGCCGTCGCGCGGCGTCCGTGGACGATCCGCGTCCCGGCGATGCGCCTTTCATGATCGCGCCGGAGCAGTTCCGCCACTTCGCCGCCGGCATCGCCGCCGAGACCGGCCGCGAAGTGCCGGCCGACTGGCGCGCGCTGCGCGCGGCCGCGGAACTCGGCGTGCCCACCGCCGAGGCGGAGATGCTCGACGCGCACGGGCGCAGGGTGCCGGTGCTGCTGTCGCTGGGCCTGACCTACGGCCCCGACGGGCAGCCGTCGGGCATGCTCGTCATCGCCGGCGACATCCGCCAGATCCGCTACCTGCAGGCCGAGTTGCGCCTCAGCGAGGCGCGCGCGCACGAGGCCAACCACGCCAAGAGCGCGTTCCTCGCCGCGATGAGCCACGAGATCCGCACGCCGATGATCGGCGTCACCGGCATGGTCGAGGTGCTCGCGCACACGCGGCTCGACGCCGACCAGCGGCGCGCGCTCAACGTCGTGCAATCGTCGGCGCAGTCGCTGCTGCAGATCATCGGCGACATCCTCGACTTCTCGAAGATCGAAGCCGGCCGCCTGGAACTGCAGCCGGCGCCGGCGCGACTGGAGCGCGTGGTGCAGGGCGCGGTGGCCAACTTCGGCGGTTCCGCGTCGAGCAAGGGGCTGGCGCTGCAATGCACGATCGACGAGCGCATCGCGCCCGCCTATCGCGTCGACGCGCTGCGGCTGCGGCAGGTGTTGTCGAACTTCCTGTCGAACGCGATCAAGTTCACCGAGCGCGGCGGCATCCACGTGAGGCTGGACTGGCAGGCCAGCGAGGACGACGGCGCCGGCGGCCTGCGCGACCGCCTCGTCTTCAGCGTCGCCGACAGCGGCATCGGCATCCCGGCGGAGGCGCAGGCGCGGCTGTTCCAGCCGTTCGCACAGGCCGATGCCGACACCACGCGACGTTTCGGCGGCACCGGCCTGGGGCTGGCGATCTGCCGGCGGCTGGCGGAGCTGATGGGCGGCGAAGTGTCGATGGAAAGCGTGCCGGGCCTCGGCACGACGATGCGCCTTTCGGTGCCGCTCCCGCGCGCGCTGCTGTCGGACGTGGCGCCGGAACCGGAGGCGCCCGGGGCGTCGGGCGACTTCGCGTTGCGCAGCCTGCCCGGCGTCGACGAGGCCGCGCGCGAAGGCACGCTGGTGCTGCTCGTCGACGACCATCCGACCAACCGCCTCGTCATCGCGCGCCAGCTCGCGCTTGCCGGTTTCGCCAGCGAGGCCGCCAACGATGGCGTCGAGGCCCTGGAGATGTGGCGCAGCGGCCGCCACGCGTTGCTGCTGTCCGACGTGCACATGCCGCGCATGGACGGCTACGAACTCGCGCGTCGCATCCGCGCGGAGGAAGCGGCGCGCGCGGCGGCCACCGGTGGCGCCGCACGCACGCCGATCGTCGCGCTCACCGCGTCCGCGCTGAAAGGCGAGGCCGAGCGTTGCCTCGCCGCGGGCATGGACGATTACCTCGCCAAGCCGGTCTCCATCGCGTCGCTCGCGGCCACGCTCGGGCGCTGGCTGCCGCATGCGGCGGCCGTCGACGCTGCACCGGACGCACGCGCGGGCGCCGGCATGGCGGAAGGGGCGGCACTCGCGGCCCCCTGGGCTTCGGAGGCGTTCCCGCAGCTCGACCATCCGCCGCCGCTGGATCCCGGCGTCGTCGACGCGCTCACCCGCGGCAACGCCGCTGACGCGCGCTCGCTGCTCGGCGACTTCCTCTCCAGCACCGGCGAGGACCTGGCCGTGGCCGACGCCGCGCGCGATGCGGGCGACTTCGATGCGCTCGCCCGCCAGGCGCACAAGGTGAAGGGCGCCTCGCGGATCATCGGCGCGCTGGAACTGGCGCAGTGCGCCGAGGTGCTGGAACAGGCGGCCCGGGCCGCGGACTGGCGCGCCGCCCCGTCCCTGGCCGCCGACATGGCGACCGCCGCGGAGCGCCTGCGGCGGCACGTCGCCGTCCGCTACCCCGCGTCGCCAGACTGACCGGCGAAGGGGGCTCGCCGACGATCGCCGATCACAAATGCGTGGGGGGCTTGCGCTCTATATCGGTTATGGATATATATATCCGCAACCGATATAGAGACGCCGCCATGCCACCGAAGCCCGGCACCGAACCCGCGCCGCTGACGCCGGCCCTGCACCACGTGCTGCTGGCCCTGCTGCAGGGCGAGCGCCACGGTTACGCGATCATGCAGGACGTCGAACGCATCACCGACGGCACCCTACGCATGGGTCCCGGCACGCTGTACGGCGCGCTCAAGCGCCTGCTCGAGTCCGGCCTGGTCGAGGAAGCCGGCGAGCGCGACGACCCCGCGGTCGACGAGCGCCGCCGCTACTACCGCATCACGGGTGCCGGTCGGAGTGCCATCGCCGCCGAAACCGCGCGCCTGCGCCGGCTCGTCGACTTCGCCCACGATCGGCTGCGCGCGGGCCTGCGCGCATGAAGCGCGACACCCGCGCCTGGGACCGCATCGACGCCGCGTACGCGTTCGCGCTGCGGCTGTACCCGCGCGCATTCCGCGAGCGCTGGGGCGAACCGATGCAGCAGGCCTTCCGCGACCGCTGCCGCGAAGTCGCGCGCGGCGAGCGCGGCATCACCGCATTGCTGGCGGAGTCCTGCACGGACCTGGCATGGAGCCTCGCCGCCGAACACTGTCGTTCCATGGAGGAAACACCGATGAAGATCGCCGCGATCGTTCTCGCCGCCGTCTTGTCCGCCAGCTATCTCGGTCGCGTTGCATTGCACAGCGCCGACCTGCACTTCGCCTTCGCTTCCCTGCTCATGGTGGCGCCGTCGCTGCTGTTCCTGCTCGTCGCCGCGCGTCCGGCGTGGCCGACTCGGCTGGCGGCGTTGCTGCTCAACGGACTGATGCCCTTGCTGTTCGCGGTGGGCCTGGTGCAGGACGCCTCGTTCCTGCCGGTGATGATGCGCACCGATCCGTTCGCGCTGACGATGATGGTCGGCCTCGGATTCGTGTCGCCGGCGTTGAACCTGCTCGCAATGCTGCGCACGCCGCGCCACGTGATGCCGCTGGCGGCCTGACCGATGGCGCAGCGCCCGGCGAAGGATGGCCGGCCCGCGTGGGCGGGGGCGGCGGATGCGCTCTACGGCGCTGCGCTGCGGCTGTACCCGCGCGCGTTCCGCGAGCGCTGGGGCGAGCCGATGCGCCAGGCCTTCCGCGACCGCTGCCGCGAAGTCGCGCGGGGCGAACGCAGCGGCGTCGCGCTGTTGCACGAATCGCTGGCGGATATCGCGGCCGCCGCCGGCCGCGAGCACGCGAACGCGGCTGGTGCCGTCGCACCCCAGCGGTTCTGGCTCGCGCTCGCGTGCCTGCTGCTGCTCGCAGGTACGCTGGCGGCGCGGGAGCAGCTCGCCTACATGGTGCAGCTCGCGGGCGAAGCGGCTTCGGTGCGCTGGTCGCAACTGCAGGCCGCGCTCGAAGACCGCGCATTGCGCCACTACTGGGATGACGTCGCCGACGGACTCGATGGGGACGTTGCGCCTGGCGCGCCAACAACGCGCGCCTTCGCGTTGCTCGGAGGGGGCTCGGCGGAACGCGCGCGCGGGCTGCTGCGCGACGCGATGGCTGCAGGCGACCCGCGCGCATTCTGGCTTGTCGCGACCGCGTGCCAGCACGACAAGGCCTGTGGCATCGACGTCGATGCCGCGCTGGCGCGCTGGCAGCGCGTCGAGCCCGACAACGCCGCGCCTGCGCTGTTCGCGCTCGAGCGTGCGGCCGCCACCGGCGATGCTGCGGGCGTGGAAAGCGCGCTGTCGCTTGCCGCCCGCGCGACGACGTATCGCGCCCACGACATCGAACTGCTGAAGTCGCTGTTCAAGCCGGCCGAAGCAGTGCGCGTGCCGACGCGCCTGCACGACGCATTCGGGCTCGATGATCCATCGTTGGCGGCGGACGCCCTGGCAATCGATGCCTGGAGCAAGTTCGCCCTGCCGCGCTTCGATGCCTTGCACGATCGTTGCCGTCCCGCCACCGTTGCCAGGTCTGTCGCGGAATGCGTGGCGGTGGGCAAGCTGCTCGCCGACAGCAACGTGCTGCTCGGCCGGCTCATCGGCGAGCGTCTGCTCTGCCGGTACCAGTGCGCCGGCCCGGACCGCGCGTCCGTCGCCGCGCGGATCGCCGAGCGCCAGTGGGTCTTCGACAACATGCAATTCAAGCAATACAACACGCGCGCGTGGCGGCCCTCATGGATCCATGCGTGGCATGCCGACGACGTGCGCGGCGAATTCGACGTGGACCGGCACATGCTGCGCGACCGCGGGATCGACACGCGTCCGCCGCCGGGCTATCGCGTGCCGGCGCGCTCGCTCGACCCCAACCGCTGAAACCACGAAAGACCTCGCGCCAGGGAGCATCGCCATGAAAATCGCAGCCATCACCGCCAACGTCCTCGCCATCGGCCTGGCGGTCCTCGCGACGCAAGCATCCGCGGCCCGCGCCGCGGGCCAGGACGCCGATCCGGATGCCGGCGCGCGCGCAGCGCTCGCCTCCGCCTTGCAGGGCATGGCGCGGGCGAAGCTGGCGGTCTCCGAGCGTTACACGAAGACGCATGCGTGGGCCCACGACGCGACGGCGATCGGCTTCGAGGCTCCTGCCGGGATCCCCGGCCGCATCGCCATCGCCGACGGCACCATCACCGTCACCTTCGACGCACCTGCATCGATGGCCGGAAAAACGCTGAAGCTGATCCCGTCCGACACCGGTGACGGCATGGTGCACTGGCGCTGCGAGGCGCCGGCGCTGCCGGCAACGGTCCGGCCGAAGGGCTGCGAGTAACGACCCCGAGGCCGCCTGCACGGCGGCTCCACCGGGCGCACGCGACGATGGCCGTCCTTTCGGGCGGGAAGCCTGCATGGCGGGACCCATCGCAATCGTGCTCAATTCCGGATCGGGGAACGGCCGCGAGCCGCCCGATCCGGACGCGTTGCGCGCGAAGTTCGCGGCGCACGGGCTGGCGGCCGAGGTCTTCCGCTGCGAAGCCGGCGGATCGATCGCGGACCTGGCCAGCGCGGCGATCGAAGCAAAGCCATCGTGCCTGGTCGCCGCCGGCGGCGACGGGACCGTCAATGCCGTCGCCGCGGCCGCGCTCGAGCACGACCTGCCGTTCGGCGTGCTGCCGCTGGGGACGCTGAACCACTTCGCGCGCGACCTCGACATCCCCGACGACATCGACGCGGCCATCGCAGCGATCGCAGCCGGCCACGAGCGCCGCGTCGATGTCGCCACCGCGAACGACCGGTTGTTCCTCAACAACGCGAGCCTCGGCCTGTACGCGACGATCGTCGTGGATCGCGAACGGCAGCAGCGCCGGCTCGGGCGCGGGAAGTGGAGCGCCCTGCTGCGCGCGACGCTGCAGGCGCTGCGCGAGCCGCAGGCGTTCGAGGTCGCGATCGAGGCGGACGGGCGCACGCTGCGCCAGCGGACGCCGTTCGTGTTCATCGGCAACAACGACTACATCGTGCAGGGCCCGGAGGCCGGGCGACGCGCGAGCCTCGACGACGGCCTGCTGTCGGTCTACGTGCTGCATCCGCGCACGGCGGCGGGCCTGCTCTGGCTCGCGCTGCGCACGCTGCTGCGCGGCACTTCGGGCGCAAGCGACCTGGATGCTTTCTCGACGCGCCAACTCGAGGTGCATGGACGCGGCGCGCGCCTGCCTTTCGCGCGCGACGGCGAGGTCGACGACATCGAGACGCCGATCCGGTTCGCGGTGCGTCCGGGCGCCCTGCGCGTGCTCGCGCCACCCGCGTCGCCGCCACCCGCATCGTCGCCCCGCGCGGGGGGCGCGGCCTGATGCGCACCCTCGTCCATCTCTCCGACCTCCACTTCGGCCGCGTCGACGCCGTGCTGCTGGCGCCGCTGCGCGAGGCGGTGGAATCCGCAAAGCCCGACCTGCTCGTCGTGTCGGGCGACCTGACGCAGCGCGCGCGGCGCGCACAGTTCGCGCAGGCGGCCGCCTTCCTCGACACGCTGCCGATGCCGCAACTGGTCGTGCCGGGCAACCACGACGTGCCGCTGTACGACGTGGCGCGGCGCTTCCTCGCCCCGCTCACGCGCTTCCGCCGCAGGATCGAGGCCGACGAATTCCCGTACTACGAGGACGCGGAGATCGCCGCCATCGGCCTGAACACCGCGCGCTCGCTCACGTTCAAGGGCGGCCGCGTGAACCGCGACCAGGTCGCGGAGGTCGAGCGCCGCTTCCATGGCCTGCCGGAGCCGGTGACCCGCATCGTCGTGAGCCACCATCCGTTCGACCTGCCCGAGGACGCCGACGCCGGCGACCTGGTCGGCCGTGCCGACATGGCGATGCAGGCGTTCGCAGGCTGCGGCGTGGACGTGTTCCTGTCCGGGCACCTGCACACGACGCACGTCGGCAACACCGCGCGCCGTTATCGCATCGAAGGCTATGCGGCGCTGGCGGTGCAGGCCGGCACGGCGACCTCGACGCGCGAGCGTGGCGAAGCGAACGCCTTCAACCTGCTGCGGATCGGCAGCCGCAGCCTGCGGCTGGAAACCTGGTCGTGGCGGCCCGAGGCGCGGCGCTACCGGCCCGGGCCCGAACGCCGCTTCGCGTGGCTCGAAGGCCAGGGCTGGGGGCCGGCGGAACCCGTACCGGAGACGGCCACCGGCCCCGCTGCGGTGCCGGCCGGATGATAGGCTTCGGCTTCGTATCCATCGGCGGAGTGGCGGATGAAGACGATCCTCGTGGCCAGTTCCAAGGGCGGCGTCGGCAAGACCACGATTGCGACCCACCTCGCGGCGCAAGCCGCGCTGTCGGGCAAGCGCACGGTCCTGGTCGACGCGGACCCGCAGCGCTCTTCCACCCGCTGGGCCGAGAAACGCGCCGGCCTCGACAGCGCGGTGCTCCCCATCGACGGCACCAAGGCCCAGCGCGGCTGGCAGCACGACCTGCCCGAGAACACCCAGGTGGTGATCGTGGACGGCGCCGCCGGGGCGATGGCCCACGAGCTGATGCCCTTCCTCGAGCGCGCCGACGCGGTGGTCGTGCCGGTCCTGCCCTCGGCGCTCGACATCGAGGCGACCGTGCCCTTCCTCGACACGCTGGCCAGACTGGCACGGGTGCGGCGCGGCGACCTGCCCATCGGCCTGGTCGGCAACAAGCTGCGGCCCTGGACCAATGCCTCGCAGCAGGCCGTGGAGCTGTGGAAGCAGTGGCCCTACCCGGTCGTGGCGCAGTTGCGCGACAGCCAGGCCTATTCGGTGCTGGTCGGCCTGGGCAAGAGCCTGTTCGACTACCAGTCGGCGCAGGTCCGCGAGCACCAGGACGACTGGCAGCCCCTTCTTCGCTGGACAAGGAAGTAGAAGCTGTTAAGTAGATGGTCGTACCAGCCAAGCGCGGAGACGACATGCGTCAATTGATCCTGCTGCGACACGCGCATGCCGAGCCCGCCAGCCCCGGCCAGGCCGACCTCGACCGGCCGCTTTCGCCTGAAGGCCTCGCCGAGGCGGAAGCCGCGGGCCGCTGGCTCGCCGAACACGGGCTGGTGCCCGACTGCGTGCTGAGCTCGCCCGCACGGCGCACGCGCGAGACGCTGGAGGCCGTGCTCGGCGCCATCGGCTACGTCGAGCAGCGCCTGGAGCCGGGGATCTACGACGCCACGCCCGGTACGCTCGTCGCCCTCGCCGACCGTCACTGCGACGCCGGGCGCTTGCTGCTCGTGGGCCACAACCCGGGCCTGGAACAGCTCGTCGCGTTGCTCAGCAGCGGCCAGTCCGGCGATTACCGCGGCATGCCGCCGGGCGGAGTCGCCGTGCTGGACCTGCCCGCCGACGCGGCGATCGAACCCGGAGCCGCGACGCTCACCGCTTTCTGGTGGCCGTGACCCTGCGCGAGGCCCCTGCGCTGCTCGTCGCGGCGCTGCTGCTCCTCGCGCTTGCCCGCGCCGCGCTCGCGGCCGAATTCGATGCCGCCGCCTCGCGCGTGGGCTTCGTGCTGTCCACGCGCTGGGGCCAGGACCTCGAAGGCCGCTTTCCCACGCTCCAGGGCCGCATCGACGAACTCGGCCACGACCAGCGCCGGGTCCGCCTGGTGCTGTTCACCGGCGACGTCGAGATCGTCGGCCACCCCGGTTACACGCGTTTCACCCGCGGCCGCGCCTTCTTCGACGCCGAGCGCTGGCCGCAGGTGGAATTCCTGTCCGACGCCTACACCCCGCGCCTGCTGCAGGACGGCGGCAAGCTCGGCGGCACGCTGCGCATGCGCGGCGTGCAGCACCGCCAGGTGTTCGACGTATTGCCGGCGGCGTGCGACGCACCGGGCCGCGACTGCGACGTGGTCGCCACCGGCGTCGTCGAACGCGCCGACTACGGCATGGGGCGGTGGACCATCGCCCTCGACGATGCGGTGCGCTTCACCCTGCGGATGCGCCTGCGCGCGGAGCCGCCGGCGTGAGCGCGCGTCCGCAGCCGCGCTTGCGCGCCGCGTTCGTCGCGCTCGCGCTGCTTGCGGCGGGCGGATGCAGCAGTTTCGGGCCGGCGCAACGCGCGCGCGCCGAAGCGGTGGCGGTCGCCGCGCGCGCCGAACCGTCGGGTTGCACGCGCGCCGACGCCTGCGCGCGCCCTTCCGCGCTGCACCAGCTCGCCGCGCGCGCCTTCACCGAAAGCACGCCGTCGAAGCCACGCCACTACGCGCTGATCCTCGACCGCGGCCAGGACGCGCTGGTGGCCCGCATCGACCTGCTGCGCAGCGCCACCACGTCCATCGACCTGCAGACCTACATCTTCGACGAGGACGACGCCGGCCAGCTGTTCCTCGACGAGCTGCTGGCGGCGGCGCGGCGCGGCGTGCGCGTGCGCGTGCTCGTGGACCAGCTTTCGGCGCTCAAGCGCGTGGACACGCTCGCGGCCCTGGCAGGCGCGAACCGAAATTTCGAGATCCGCATCTACAACCCGGTGCTCGGCCGCGCGCGGCTGAGCTACCCGCAATACGTGCTGGCCGCGGCCTGCTGCTGGCGCAAGCTCAACCAGCGCATGCACACCAAGCTGCTGCTCGTCGACGGCGCGGTCGGCATCACCGGCGGGCGCAACTACCAGGACGACTATTACGACTGGGACGCCACGTACAACTTCCGCGATCGCGACCTGCTCGTCGCCGGCCCGGTGGCGCGCGAGATGGGGGCGAACTTCGACGCGTTCTGGGCCGATCGCCGCAGCCGCCCGCCGTCGACGCTGTCCGACGTCGGCCGCGAATTGCTGGATCGCGGCGTGCCGGCGATGGCCGCGCCGCAGTACGAGGATGCCGCGCGCGTGGCCGGCGTCCTCGCCGAAGTCTCCGATCCGGCGCGCATCGACGCGCTGGCGGCGGCCGCGATTCCCGTCGGCCCGGTGGCGTACATCGCCGACCTGCCGCAGAAGCATCGTCGCTCGGAAACCGGCATCGCGCCTGCGACCGCGGAGCTTCGCGCGCTGCTCGAATCGGCACGGGACACCGTGCTGCTGCAGACGCCCTACCTCGTGTTGTCGGATGCCGCGCAGGACCTGTTCCGCTCGATGCACAAGCGTCCCGACGCGCCGCGCGTGGTGGTGTCGACGAACTCGCTGGCGGCGACCGACTCGTTCGTCACCTACGCGCTGTCGTACAAGTACAAGCGCCGCTACCTGCGGGATTTCGGCTTCGAGATCCACGAGCTCAAGCCCTTCCCCGCGGATGCGCCGATCGACCTCGCGGCGACCGGCGCGACGCTGCCGCCGGTCCCGAGCGAAGAGGACGTGGCGCGGGCGCGCGAGCGGCTCCGGGTGGCGCGCGCGCAACAGGGCATCGGCGTCGGCAGCGGCAGCGGCAGCGGGCGCTACCGGCGGCCGTTGCAGGCGGAGTACGCGGCGCTGCGCTATGCGCGCCGGCGCGGCAACGAGCGCGTGCCGCTGGAGCGTGCCGGCGTGCGCATCGGCCTGCACGCCAAGTCGCTGGTGGTGGACGGGAAGGTCGGCGTGGTCGGCACCCACAACTTCGATCCGCGCGGCGACCACTACAACACCGAGAGCGCGATCGTGGTCGCGGATCCCGCGTTCGCGCAGGCCCTGGCGGCCAGCATCCGCGGCGACATCGCGCCGGAGAATTCGTGGACGATCGCGCGCCGCCCCGACGCGTCGTTCTTCCCGGGGCTGGAATACACGCTGGCCAAGGTGTCCGAACGCATGCCGATCTTCGACCTGTGGCCGGTGCGCTACGCGACGAGCTACGAGTTCGAGCCCGGGCCGCAATGCCCGGCACCGCTGTCTCCGTTCGATCCCCGGTTCGGCGACTGCTACAAGCCGGTCGGCGACTTCCCGGAAGTGGCGGCGGGCTTCAAGCCGCTGCTGACCCGGATCTTCACCGCCTTCGGGGCGGGGCTGGCGCCGATCCTCTAGCGGTAGCGGGCCGTGCGGCAGGGTCGCGCCCTGGAAAAAAGAGCGGCCGGCGCGTCCTTGGGGGAGGGAGTCGCGCGCCGGCCGCCGGGGAGCAGGTTGTCGGGGCGGGTGGCCCCGGGTGGATCAGCCGCAGCGGAACCGCGGCTCGCCGTCCCAGCCACGCGCGTAGCGGCGCTCGGTGGCATAGCCGCTGCTGTTGCCGTATCCGACGCCCGGAGCGCGCTCGCGGTAGACCGCGCGGCGGCTGGTCTCCGGAGCGCGGAGGCGCACGACGGGACTGGACGGGGAGATGGCACGGCGGGGGGCGTTCATGGCGGTTACCTGAAGGGGAAATGAATTGGTGTGGTAGTAATGTAAAACACCATGACAAATCCTGAATGTGCCGAAGGTCACCCGTCCCGGGAAAATTTGCCTTCCGTTCAGGTCGACGGCCTGCGGCGCGCCGTCCCGTTCGCTTGCGGGCGGCGGCTCTTCTATCCTCGGGCCATGAACAGCCCCTTCCGCCGCCAGGCCACCGTCGCCGACCTCAATGCCTTGTCCGAAGGCACCGCGATGCGGCCGCTGGGCATCGAATTCACCGAACTCGGAGCGGATTACGTCCGCGCCACCATGCCGGTCGACGCCCGGACCCGTCAGCCCTACGGCCTGCTGCATGGCGGCGCATCGGTGCTGCTGGCCGAGACCCTGGGCAGCACCGCCGGCGGCCTGTGCGTCGGCCCGGGCCAGGGGGTGGTCGGCATCGAGATCAACGCCAACCACCTGGCCGGCGTCCGCGAGGGCCTGGTCACGGGCACGGCGCGGCCGCTGCACGTCGGGCGCAGCACCCAGGTGTGGGAAATCCGGATCGAGGACGCCCGCGGACGGCTCGCCTGCATCTCCCGGCTGACGCTCGCGGTGGTGGACCTGCCGGCCTGACCGGGCTCGCCCGCGCGCGGCGTCCGCAGGGGCGCTATCTCACGCCCGGCTTCATTTGCTAGGCTTCGTGTCTTCCCTTCGCATCCCCGGACCACCGCCATGTCGATCTCGCTGAACTTCGAACTCAACGACCGCGACCTCGAGCATTTCCAGGCGGCGATGGCGAAGGCGAAGAAGGCCGCCAGCGGCAAGTCCACGCAGGAAGTCATCGACTGCGCGGCGAAGCTGCTCGAGGACGCGCAGAAGGTCGTCATCCCCGACTTCATCAAGCAGCGCCTCCTGCAGCTGGACGACATGATCGCCATGGCGCGCGACGAAGCCTGGGCGCTCTCGGGCGAGGACCGCGACCGCGTGCTGTCGGCGCTGACCTACTTCTGCGATCCGGACGACGTGATCCCGGACAACGTCGCGGTGCTCGGCTACCTCGACGACGCGATCATGATCGAGCTGTCGGTGCGCGAACTGCGCCACGAGCTCGACGCGTACGACGAATTCTGCGACTTCCGCCAGAACCAGGCGCAGCGCCGCGGCCTGGATGCCGACAAGGTCGGCCGCGCCGAGTGGCTCGACAGCCGCCGCGAGGAACTCGTGGACCGCATGCACCGCCGCCGCGACCGCGAAGCCGGCATGGGCGTGGGCTACGGCAGCAGCAGCGGCTACGGCTCGGGCAAGAGCTACGTCCGCGCCTGGCGCCCGGGCATGTTCAAGTTCACCTGAGGCAACACCGCGCCGGCATGATGCCGGCCGCCGGAGAACGGTCCTTGCGCTGGCTGCGTTACCTCTACCGCGTGCCGATGCTGTTGTGGCATGGAGCCATCGACTTGCCGCTGGTCCTGCTGCTGACGCTGCCCCCATGGGGCCGGTTGCGCCTGCCCGGTGGCGAGCGCCTCGAATACCGCGTGATCCGCGCATGGCAGGCGGGATTGATGCGCGTGTTCGGTTTCCGCACGCAACGCAGCGGCACGCCGCTGCAGGGCGCGGTGGTGTTCGTCGCCAACCATGTCAGCTGGGTCGACATCATCGCGCTGCACAGCCAGCGGATGATGGGCTTCGTCGCCAAGCGCGAGATCGCGGGCTGGCCGCTGGTGGGCTGGATGGCGACGCGCGGCGAAACGATCTTCCATGAGCGCGGCAACACCGAATCGCTCGGCGGCGTCATGCACGAGATGCTGTCGCGCCTGCGCGGCGGCCGCGCGGTCGGCGTGTTCCCGGAAGGGCGCACGCGCGATGGTTCCGAGGTCGGCCCGTTCCATGCGCGCATCTTCACCGCCGCGGTGGAAGCGCATGCGCCGGTGCAGCCGGTCGCCATCTGCTACGGCGCGCATTGCGCCGCGCAGGCGGTGGTCGCGTTCCATGGGCGG
Source organism: uncultured Lysobacteraceae bacterium (assembly GCA_946482565.1). The sequence goes on from CAMLSB010000017.1 coordinate 16,627, forward strand.
GAGGGCTTCCTCGGCAACTTCCTGCGACTGCTCGGCGAACCGGCGCGCGTGGCCGACGTGCGTTTCCTCGAACCGATCCCGGCGGGCAGCGAGGAAGGCCGCCGCCGCATCGCCGAGCTCGCGCGCGAGCGCATCGTCGCCGCAATGCAATGAACGCAGCCGGCTACCGGCCGCCGTGGTGGCTGCGCAGCGGCCACGTGCAGACGATGCTCGGGTCCAGCCCGTGGCGGCGCCGCCGCGGCGCGCAGGCGCTGGCCGCGACTGGCGCGGTCACTACCGCGCATCTCGTCGATGGCGGCCCGGGCGTGCGCCTGGAAGGACTGCACAGCGTGGTGCCGGGCATCGAGCCGCGCGGATTCGCGCTGCTGCTGCACGGCTGGGAAGGCAGCGCCGAATCGAGCTACATGCGGCAGACGGCCGCGCGCCTGCTGGAGCGCGGCTTCGCCACGTTCCGGCTGAACTTCCGCGACCACGGCGACAGCCACCACCTCAACGAGGCGATCTTCCACTCCAACCGCATCGACGAGGTGGTGTTCGCAGCCCGCGACGTCGCGCGGCGCTTCTGGCCGGAGGCGAGTGCGTCGCGCCCGCTGGTGGCGGCCGGCTATTCGCTCGGCGGGAATTTCGCGCTGCGCCTGGCCTTGCGCGCGCCCGATGCCGGCTTGCCGCTGTCGGCGGTCGCCGCGGTCTGCCCGGTGCTCGATCCGAAGGCGACCATGGAGCAGATGGAGCGCGGCTGGCGCGTGTACCTGCACTACTTCGAGCGCAAGTGGCGGCGCTCGCTGGTGCGCAAGCGCCAGCTGTTCCCGCGCGTGCACGATTTCGACGACCGCACGTTGCACCTGGGCATGCGCGAACTCACCGAATGGCTGGTGGTGCGGCACACCGACTTCGGTTCTCTCGACGCGTACTTCGACGGCTACTCGATCGCCGGCGACCGGCTGGCCGCGCTGCGCGTGCCGGCGCACATCCTGATGGCCGAGGACGATCCAGTGATCCCGTTCGAGCATTTCCGCGCGCTGGCGCTGGCGCTGCCGCCGGCGGCTACGCTCGAGGTCTCGCGCCACGGCGGCCATTGCGGCTTCCTGCGTGGCCTCGGGCGCGACGGCTACGCCGAGGACTGGGTCGCCGACCGGCTCGCGCCGCGCCGCCACGGCCCTTGCTGACGACGGGTTGCAGCGCGTCGCAACGCGGGAGATGACACGCTTGCGTGTCCTACAATCGGCGGACGCCAACCAGGAGGCCCGCATGCGCATCCACAGCGACAGCTTCGAGAACCGCGGCCCGATCCCGGCGGAATTCGCGCTCGGCGCGCCCGGGGGCTTCGGCGGCAACCGCAATCCGCACCTGGCGTGGGACGGCGCGCCCGCGGGCACGCGTTCGTTCGTGGTGATGTGCATCGACACCGACGCGCCGACCGACGCCTCGCTCGCCGGCCGCGACGACGTCGAGATCCCGGCCGACCAGCCGCGCGGCGATTTCGTGCACTGGGTGATGGTCGATATTCCGGCCGACGTCTCGACCATCGCCGCCGGCAGCTGCAGCGACGGCTTCGACAAGGGCGGCAAGCGCGCGCCGAAGGGCCCCGACGCCAGCCGCCAGGGCATCAACGACTACACCAGCTGGTTCGCCGGCGACGACAGCGGCCTGCGCGGCGATTACTACGGCTACGACGGCCCGTATCCGCCGCCGAACGACCTGCGCATGCACCGTTACTTCTTCCGCGTGTTCGCGCTTGGCACGGACCGGCTGCCGCTGCCGGCGCGCTTCACCGCGGGCGACGTGTTCCATGCGATGCAGGGCAACGTGCTCGGGGAGACCGCGATGCACGGCACGTACAGCCTCAACCCGAAGCTCGCCGGCCAATGAGCGGCGCCTCGCCCCGCGTCGCAATCGTCACCGGTGCCAGCCGCGGCATCGGCGCGGCGATCGCGCGCGAGCTGTCGGCCGCAGGGTGCGCGGTCGTGTGCGCATCGCGCTCGCTGGGCGCGCTCGAGAAGCTCGCGGCATCGCTGCCCGGCCCGTCGCTGGCGTTCGCCGCCGACCTGCGGGAGCGCGATGCGGCCGCGCGCCTGGTCGAGGCCGCCCTCGCGCGCTTCGGCCGCATCGACGTGGTGGTGAACAATGCGGGCGACACGCCACGCGGCGATTTCCTCGCCTTCGACGACGACGCCTGGGAAGCGGGCTTCGCGCTGAAGTTCTTCGGCGCGATGCGGCTGTGCCGCGCCGCCTGGCCCGCGCTGGTGGAAGCGCAGGGCTGCATCGTCAACATCGCCGGCATCGGCGGCCGCACCGGCAGCGCCGAATTCGCGATCGGCGGCAGCGTCAACGCCGCGGTGCTGAACCTGACCAAGGCGCTTGCCGACCGCGGCATCCGCGACGGTGTGCGCGTCAATGCGGTGAACCCGAGTTCGATCGCCACGGAGCGCACGCGGGCGCGCATCGGCAAGCTCGCCGCCGAGCGCGGCGTGCCCGAGGCGCAGGCCGCTGCGGAGCTGGCCGCGCAGCTGCGCGTGGCCCGCTACGGCGAGCCGGAAGAGGTGGCGCGCGTCGTCGCGTTCCTCGCGTCGCCCGCCGCCAGCTACATGCAGGGCGCGATCGTCGACGTCGACGGCGGCCAGACCCGCACGCTGTAAATGTCCCCGGATCCGGAAAGGAACACTGATCGCATGGAACGTGGCGGGTTCGGCTTCCTGTTGGGCGTGCTCGCCGCGGGCGCATTGCTCTTGGCCCCGGAAACGGCGCAGGCCCAGGTCCGCCCCGTCGGCATCGCGGGCTACCTGCCGGACGCGCAACCCCTGCCGGCCGGTGATCCTCGTGCAATCGTGGCCCGCCTGCTGGCGGACGATCGCACCCGCGTGCGCCGCGACGACGACAGGGACGTCGCCGACATGGGGAACATCGACGATCCATCGGTGCACTACTTGGTCCTGGGCAAGGATCACTGGGCCTATCCATCGGTCATCCGGCTGCGTCGCGCGGAGCAGGACGGCGTCTGGGCGACGAGGATCGCGTATGCCTGCGGTGCCGCCCCGAAAACCTGTGCCAGGCTCGAGGAGACGCTGCGCGCAAGGCAGCCTCAAGTCGCTTTCCTGGATGCCGAGGCCGCGGCCAGTGAGCGCATGAAGCCGTTGTTGCGGCCGCTGCCGACAACCGCCAGGCTGGGCCGCGACTTCTGGATTAGCCAGTTCTCCCTAAATCCGCGGATGGATGAGGTGGACTGGCGCGACCGGAGATGGCGGAAACAGCCCGTCGATCCACGGTGCGTCCTGGTCGGGCCAACCTACGCGCCGGTGCCGGATTACCCCGTGCGCGAGTTCGTCGCGCACACGCAGGGGACCGCGATCGTCGTGTTCACCATTGGCGCGGATGGGCACGTCCTCGACGCGCAGTTCGAACAGTCGACCGGAACGCTCGAGCTCGATTCCGCCGCGATGGACGCGGTGTCGGCGATGCAGTTCCGGATCAAGGGCTGCGCCACCCCGCAAAGCGTGGTCAGGGTGAGGGTGCCCTTCGTTTTCGCCAGCGGCGCCCGAGACAGCGGCCTGGCGCAGGACTTCGATCGGGCGGCCTTCGGCTACTGAGCCGTGTCAGCCGGTGGAAAAGGCGAGCAGCGCGGCGCCCAGCGCGAAGCGGTAGATCGCGAACGCGGTGAAGCGGTTCGACTGGATGTAGCGCAGCAGCCACTTCACCGCGATGAACGCGGTGATCGCCGATGCGGCGAAGGCGATGCCGAGCGCGGTCCAGTCCTCGCCACCGATGCCGTCGTGGCGCACGAGGTCGAGCAGCTCGTAGCCGGTGGCGGCGAACATCGTCGGGATGCCGACCAGGAACGCGAATTCGGTCGCCGCAGCGCGACTGGTCACGCCGAACAGCAGGGCGACGAAGATCGTCGCCGCCGAGCGCGAGGTGCCGGGGAACACCCCGGCCACGACCTGCGCGATGCCGACCAGGATCGCCACCGTCCAGGTGATGCGCGCGCGCTCGCCGAGCACCAGGGCGCGCTTCGCCGCGAAATGCTCCGCCAGCAGCATCCAGGCGCCGCCGAGGATCAGCGCCCACGCGATCGGCGCGACCGCGTCGTCGAGCTGCCAGCCGAGCTTCTTCACCAGCAGGCCGAGCACGGCGGTCACCAGGAACGCAGCGCCGAGCTTCAGCGCGTAGTCGCGCGGCGGCTGGTCGAGGCCCGCGCTGCCGGTCGCGATGGCCGCGCCGGTCGTGCCCATCGCGCCCACGGCGCTGTTCCCGCCGCCGCCGCGGCCCAGGAACGACCACGCCAGCTGCAGCAGCCGCTGCCGGTAGACCAGGACCACGGCGACGATCGCGCCGGCCTGGATCGCGATGTTGAACAGGTCGCTGCGATGTCCCAGCCAGCGCTCGGCCAGGAGCAGGTGCCCGGTGCTGGAGATGGGGAGGAACTCGGTGATGCCTTCGATGATGCCGAGGAGGAGGGCGGCGGCGAGGGAGTGGGGGTCCACGAGAGCTCCGAAGGGCGGGGAATGGGGAATGGGGAATGGGGACGCGGGACTTTAGCGCGAACTCGTGCGCGCGGAATTGGTGCAGGCGCCCCACAAACGCACCAAACAGGTGCATCAGTCTGGGCCACGCACCCTCCAAGTCCCTGATATTCCGCTAATCGAGCCTGCGAATCCGATGGCACGGCCCTTGCGTCCAAAACGCAGCCAGCCTTTTCCCCCATTCCCCGTTCCCCATTCCCGCCCTGGAGCTCCCGCCATGTCCACCCTCGAACACGTCGAAAAACTCATCAAGGACCACAAGGTCGAATTCGTCGACCTGCGCTTCGCCGACATGCGCGGCGTCCAGCACCACGTGACCTTCCCGAAGTCGATCGTCGACGCGTCGCTGTTCGAGGACGGCAAGATGTTCGACGGCTCCAGCATTTCCGGCTGGCGCGGCATCCACCAGTCCGACATGGTGCTGCTGCCCGACCCGGGCACCGCGTTCCTGGATCCGTTCACCGCCGATCCGACCCTGGTGCTGACCTGCGACATCCTCGACCCGGCGACGATGCAGGCCTACTCGCGCGACCCGCGCGGCATCGCCAAGCGCGCCGAGGCCTACCTCAAGTCCAGCGGCATCGCCGAGCAGGCGTTCTTCGGCCCGGAGCCGGAGTTCTTCATCTTCGATTCGGTGCGCTACGGCAACGACATGGGCCACACCTTCTTCCACATCGATTCGGAAGAGGCGCACTGGAACTCGGCCAAGGAATACGCCGGCGGCAACAGCGGCTATCGCCCGGGCATCAAGGGCGGCTATTTCCCGGTCGCGCCGCTGGATTCGCTGCACGACCTGCGCGCCGAGATGTGCAAGACGCTCGAGGCCGTCGGCATCGAGGTGGAAGTGCACCACCACGAAGTCGCGAACGCGGGCCAGTGCGAGATCGGCACGCGCTTCAACACGCTCGTGCAGAAGGCCGACGAGCTGCTGACGATGAAGTACATCATCAAGAACGTCGCGTTCCGCAACGGCAAGACCGCGACCTTCATGCCCAAGCCGAT
>CAMLSB010000018.1 GCA_946482565.1 uncultured Lysobacteraceae bacterium
GATCGACCTTGTTGTTGACGTGGATGACGTCGTCGTTCTCGAAGCAGCGCACCACGTGGGTGATCGCGTCCACCTCGCGGATGTGGGCCAGGAACTTGTTGCCCAGGCCCTCGCCGCTGGCCGCGCCAGCCACCAGGCCGGCGATGTCAACGAACTCGACCGCCGTGGGCACGACCTTCTGCGGCTTCACGATGTCCGACAGCGCGCCCAGGCGCGGGTCCGGGACCGGCACCACGCCCACGTTCGGCTCGATCGTGCAGAAGGGGAAGTTGGCCGCGGCGATGCCCGCCTTGGTCAACGCGTTGAAGAGGGTCGACTTGCCGACGTTCGGCAGCCCGACGATGCCGCACTTGATGCCCATTAATCCCTACCCGTGTGCAGGCGCTTCATCGCCTCGTTGAAATCGCCTTCGACCGCGAGCGGCAGCACCGACATCGCATCGTCGATGGCGCGCAGGATCGAGGCTTCGTCGTCCCTGCCCGGTTTGCCCAGCACCCATGGCGTCACCCGGTCCTTGTGGCCGGGGTGGCCGATGCCGATGCGCAACCGGTGGAAACGACCGTGCTTGAGCAACTGCATGGTGTCGCGCAACCCGTTCTGGCCGCCGTGGCCGCCGTCGAACTTGAGCCGCGCCTGGCCCGGCGGCAGGTCGAGTTCGTCGTGGACGAGCAGCGCCTCCTCGGGTTCGATCTTCCAGTAACGCAGCGCCGCGGCGACCGACTTGCCCGATTCGTTCATGTACGTGGCCGGCTTCAGCAGCCAGACCTGGCGGCCCGCGATGTCGATCTTGCAGGTCTCGCCGAACAATTTGGATTCCAGCCCGAACCGCGCGCCTTCGCGCATCGCCAGGGCATCGACGAACCAGAACCCGGCGTTGTGCCGGGTCCTGAGGTGTTCGGCGCCGGGATTGCCCAGCCCGACGATGAGCCGCAGGCCCGCCATCGCGAAAACACGGGCCGGCGCGCCCGCGAAAGGCGCGCCGGAACCGGGTCCTGCTTACTCGGCCTTGCCGGCGTCGGACTTGCCGGCGTCGGCCGCAGGCGCGACGGCCGCTTCGGCCGGAGCCTCGGGCTCGGCCTCGGTGCGTGCGAATCGCGCCATCACCACCGCCACGTCGTGGTCGGCGCCCAGGCGCAGTTCCGGCACTTCGACGCCCTTCGGCAGCGCCACCTGCGACAGGTGGACGGTGTCGCCCGGCTTCAGCGCCGACAGGTCGACGTCGATGTGCTCGGGCAGGTCGCCCGGCAGGCAGCTGACGTGGATCTCGTTCAGCTCGTGCGTGACGACGACGCCGGCGGTCTTGCCCGCGGGCGAGTTCGCGACGTTGACGAAGCGCAGCGGGACCGAGACGCGGATCGCCTCGTTCGCGCTCACGCGCTGGAAGTCGATGTGCATGATGCGCTGCTTGTACGGGTGGCGCTGCAGGTCGCGCAGGAGGACCTTCTGCGACTTGCCGTCGATCTCGAGGTCGAGGATCGACGAATAGAACCACTCGCTCTGGCTGACCAGCCAGGTGCGCTCGTGCTCGAGCTGGATGCTCTGCGGCTCGGCGTGGCCGCCGTAGACGATGGCCGGGACCTGGCCCGCATGACGCAGGCGGCGGCTCGCACCCTTCCCCTCGTCCTTGCGGCTGGTCGCCGAAATCTTGTGATCGGACATTTTCGATTACTCACTCTGCTTGCGATGAACCGCCTCGCGGCGGCGATGTCGGCTCTCCCGCGACCAGGAGAGCCGTGTGGCGTCAGTCCACGTAGAGCGAACTGACGGATTCCCCGAAGGCGATGCGGCGGATGGTTTCCGCGAGCAGCTCGGCGACGCTGAGCTGGCGGATCTTGCCGCATTCCTTCGCCGCCTCGGACAGCGGGATGGTGTCGGTCACCACCAGCTCGTCCAGGTCGGCCTTCGAAACATTCGCGATCGCGGCGCCCGAGAGCACCGGATGCGTGCAGTACGCGACCACGCGCGTCGCGCCCCGCGCCTTCAGCGCCACCGCCGCCGCGCACAGCGTGCCGGCGGTGTCGACGATGTCGTCGACCAGCACGCAGACCTTGCCGGACACGTCGCCGATGATGTTCATCACCGTCGCGACGTTGGCCTTCGGGCGGCGCTTGTCGATGATCGCCAGGTCCGCGTCGTCGAGCCGCTTGGCGATCGCCCTCGCCCGCAGCACGCCGCCGACGTCGGGCGACACCACGATCAGGTTCTCCGTGCCGTAGTTGCGCCAGATGTCGGCGAGCAGCAGCGGCGAGGAGTACACGTTGTCGACCGGGATGTCGAAGAAGCCCTGGATCTGCTCGGCGTGCAGGTCCACGGTGAGCACCCGGTCGGTGCCCACCGTCGAGAACATCTGCGCCGCGACCTTGGCCGTGATCGGCACCCGCGCCGAACGCGGGCGGCGGTCCTGCCGGGCATAGCCGAAGTACGGCACCACCGCGGTCACGCTGCTGACGGAGGCGCGCTTGAGCGCGTCGATCAGCACCAGCAGCTCGACCAGGTTCTCCGCGCTCGGCGCGCAGGTCGGCTGGATGACGAAGACGTCCTGGCCGCGGACGTTTTCCTCGATCTCGACCTGCACCTCGCCGTCCGAGAAGCGCCCCACCAGCGCGCGCCCCGGGCGCACGCCCAGCTGCTTGCACACGGCGTGCCCGAGGTCGCGGTTGGCGTTGCCCGAGAACACCAGCAAGTTGCGATCGTCCTGCACCGACATGTCCGCTTCGCCTCTGACGCTTCAGCAGTGGATGGACCAAACGGGCTTTTCGAGAGCCGGCTTTTTGGAACGATGAAACCGTGGCAGGGGCGGCAGGATTCGAACCTGCGAATGCCGGGATCAAAACCCGGTGCCTTGGACCACTTGGCGACGCCCCTGCAGGCGGAACGCGTCCAGCGCGGCGTGCAACGCAGACCGTGCCGCGCCCCCGGCGATCCAGCCGCCCAGGCCCGGCGGCAAGGACTGCAAAGCCGCCTGCGCCGAGGCGCGATCCCCGAATTCCACGAAACAGCCACTGCCCGACCCGGTCAACCGCGGCTCGCCGACCCGCGCCAGCGCGGCGAACGCGGCCTCGACGGCCGGTTCGCGGCGGCGCAGCACCGGCTCGAACGCATTGCCGAGCGGGGCACCTGAAACGAAGTCGGCTATTGTCGCGGGCGCCGCATCCCGCGTCAATTCAGGGGCTTGGAACAGGCTGGCGGTCGAGGCGTGGACGCCGGGATCGACGAGCAGGTACCAGGCCGGCGACAGTTCGACGGGCGCCAGGCGCTCGCCGACGCCCTCGGCCCAGGCGTCGTGGCCGCGCACGAAGACCGGTACGTCCGCGCCGAGTTGCAGGCCCAGGGCAGCGAGGCGCTCGAGGCCGAGGTCCGTGCCCCAGAGGGCGTCCAGCGCCAGCAGGGCCGTTGCGGCATCGGAAGAGCCGCCACCGAACCCGGCTCCGGCGGGAATCCGCTTTTCGACGAAGATGTCGGCACCAAGCGGTAAATTAGTTTCACTTCGCAGCATGTTCGCGGCACGTACCGCAAGGTCGGCGGTCGGGTCGAGCCCTGGCGGCAGGTCGCCATGGCGGATGATGCGGCCGTCGTCGCGGATGCGAAGGCGCAGTTCGTCGCCCCAGTCGAGGAGGCGGAAGACGGTCTGCAGCAGGTGGTAGCCATCGTCGCGACGGCCGACGATGCGCAGGAACAGGTTGAGCTTCGCGGGCGCCGGCCACGAGGACCAGCCGTCCGGGTCGGCGTCAGGCATGCCCTGCCCGTCGGCCGGGATCGGGCTCACGGGGAACCGTCGCCCCAGGCGTCGACCACGAGCCGCACCCGCGCGGCATCGCGACTGGCAGTGATCCGCATCGGCAGCACCGTTCCGTCGGACCGGGGTTGCCAGTCGGCGTAATCGAGGGTCCAGCCGTCCTGGTGCAGGCGGACGAGGCGGCCGTCGGCGGCGAATTCGAGTTCCGCGCGGCTGCCCCCCGTGGGCGCGCTGACGCCGGCGCGCGCGCCGCGGACCCAGCTGGCGAGCGCGCCGACCGGGATCTCCCAGCCGGTGGCTTCGCGCAGCAAGGTCGCGGCATCGGTGCCGCGGCGCGGACCGCCGTCGAGGCCTTCCAGCACGACGTCGCCCTCGCGGCCCGACAGGCGCCAGCCCTGCCGCGTGACGGGCGCGCTCAGTTCGACGCTGAAGTCCCCGCCATGCTGCTGCCATTCGAGCCGGCCACTGCCGCCTCGGCCGTTGTTGGTGAGCGCGACGCGGCCTTCGAGGCGCCAGTCCGGATGCAGGGCGAGCGCGGCCTCGTGCGCGGCCTGCGCGGCCATCGCGGCGTCGTGCTCCGCAGGCGAAAGCACCACCGGTGGCGGGGCGCGCATCGGCGCGACGGCGCAACCCGCAAGCGCGAGCACGCCGGTGAACATCACGGCGGCCAGTGCCGCACGGGAACGCGGATGCGCGCTCATGCGCCGGTCTTCTCCAGCGCGCGCTGCAACGAGCGGTTGGCGGGATCGAGCTTGCGGCTCTCCTCGAACCAGCGGCGCGCCGCGTCGTGGTCGCCGCTGACCCAGGACACTTCGCCCAGGTGCGCGGCGATGTCCGGGTCCTTCTGCAGCGAGAACGCGCGGCGCAGCTGCACCAGCGCCTCGTCGTTGCGGCCGAGGCGATACAGCACCCAGCCGTAGCTGTCGATGATCGCGGCATTGTCCGGCTCGGCGACGCGCGCGCGGTCGATGAGTTCCAGCGCCTCGGTGTAGCGCGTGGTGCGGTCGGCGAGCGTGTAGCCCAGTGCGTTCAGGGTGGCCACGTTGTCGGGTTCGGCGACGAGGATGCGGCGCAGGTCGGCTTCGGCGCGCGGGATGTCGTCGCGACGCTCCCAGGCCAGGCCGCGTGCATAGAGCAGCGCGCTGTCGTCGGGGAAGGCGGCGAGGCCGCGTGCGTAGGCGTCGAGTTCGCCGGCGGCGTCGCCGTCGTCGTTGCGCAGTTCGGCCTCGAACAGGTAGGCGTCGCGGCGCGTGTCGTCGTCGGCAGCCGCCTGTGCCTGCAGCTTGCGCAGCACCGCGTACGCTTCGCTGCCGCGATGCAGGGAATGCAGCACGCTCGCGGCGCGCAAGGCCGCCTGCCAGCGCTCGTCGCCGCCGGGCACGCCCTGGTACCAGCGCAGCGCATCCTCGGGACGCTCGAGGAACTCGGCGACCTGCCCGAGGAGCAGGCGCCGCGCCGGGTCGGGGCTGGACGAATCGCGCTGCAGCGCGTCGTACAGCGCGCCCAGCGCGGTACGGTCGCCGGCGCGCGCCAGCAACGAAGCCCGCAGGCGGTAGGTGCGATCGTCCTGCGGTCCGCGCGCGAGCGTGGCCGCCGCTGCGGCGGGATCGCCCAGCGACTCGTATTCGCCCGCCACGGCAAGCCGCAGGTCCTGGCTGGTGGCGGTGGCCTTCTCCAGCCCGGCGAGCACCGCGCGTGCTTCGCCGGGCCTGCCGCCGGCGCGCAGCTGGCTGGCGTGGAGCAGCGCGACGCGCGGTTCGTCCGGGAAGCGCTGGATCACCGCAGCCACGATCCGCGACGCCAGCGCGTGGTCGTCGAGGCGTTGCGCGAGGCCGCCGAACGCGAGCCAGGCCTGGAGCTTCGGCGGGATCGCCTTGCGTTCGATCGCTTCGCTGGCGAGTTTCGCGGCGAGCTTCGGGTTCCTGCCGCCATCGAGTGCGGCGAGTGCGTGCTTCCAGCCGTCGGCACGGCGCGCGTCGAGCAAAGCGAAGAATTCGCGGCGCGCGGCCGCTGCGTCGTCGCGGCGCAACGCCAGCGCGAGCGCCGCCGCGCCGGCCGCGGCCGAATCCGGCGCGCGCGCGCGCCACAGCGCGAGCGCCTGGCCGCTGCGCGCGTCGTCGCCGGCGAGCAACGCGATGCGGGTCGCGCGCTCGGCCAGGCCGGCATCGCCAGGCGCCGCGGTCGCGGCATCCAGGTACCAGCGGACGGCGTCGTCGAGGCGGCCGGCCTGCAGCGCGAATTCGCCGGCCATCGTCGATTCGATCACCGCGGCCGGCACCCTGGCGCTGGCCGGCGGCGTGTGCGTGTGCGCGGCCGGCGCGTGCCTTGCAGCGACGGGCGCGGCGACAGCACGCCCGGCGACGGCAGGCCCGGCAGCCGCGAATGCCGCGACCGCGAGGATCGCGCAGGCCGCAGCGTGCCGGACGCCTGCGAGGATCGGCAGCGCGCGCCCCCGCGAGGCACGGCCCTGGAAGGGTGGGAATCGCATGCTGGCGGCGGCAACGGGCATGAAGGGCGGCCGGGCCGTAAAATGGCGGCCCATTGGCGCCGAAGCTTAACGTACGCGCCTGAACCGCTTCGTCGACGCACCCCACCTTTCATGACCCTGGTCGCCATCGGCATCAACCACCAGACCGCGCCCGTGGAATTGCGCGAACGGGTGGCGTTCGCCGATCACGCGCTGCCCGGGGCGCTGGCCGCCGTGCGCGGGCTCGAAGGCGTGCGCGAGGCGGTGCTGCTGTCCACCTGCAACCGCACCGAGCTGTACGCAGTCGCCGACGACGATGGCCGCGCGCTCGACGCGTGGCTGGCCACGCATCCGGGCGCGGACGCCGCCGCGAATGCCGACCTGCGCCCCTACCTGTACCGGCACGAGGGCAGCGAGGCCGTGCGCCACCTGTTCCGCGTCGCCACCGGCCTGGATTCGCTGGTGCTCGGCGAGCCGCAGATCCTCGGCCAGGTGAAGCAGGCCTGGGCGACGGCACGCACGGCCGGCGCGCTCGGCGGCCAGCTCGATCGCTTGTTCCAGCAGGCCTTCGTCGCCGCCAAGCGCGCGCGCACCGACACGCGCATCGGCGCCAACCCGGTGTCGATCGCTTCGACGGCCGTGCGCCTGGCGCAGGCCTCGTTCGCGCGCCTGGAGGATTCGGTGGTGCTGCTGGTCGGCGCCGGCGAAACCATCGAACTCGTCGCGCGCCACCTCGCCCAGGCGAAAGTGAAGCGCCTGCTCGTCGCCAACCGCACGCTGGTGCACGCGCAGGAACTGGCGAGCCGCCACGGCGGCGTCGCGCTGCCGCTGGAGGAATTGCAGCGCCACCTGGCCGAGGCCGACATCGTGTTCTCCGCGACCGCCAGCCGCGAACCGGTGGTGCTGCGATCGCACGTCGAGGCTGCGCTCGCGCAACGCAGGCACCGGCCGATGCTGCTGCTCGACCTCGCGGTGCCGCGCGACATCGAACCGGGCGTGGCCAAACTGCGCGATGCGTTCCTCTACACCATCGACGACCTCGAGAAGGCCGTCGAGGACAACCGCCGCGGCCGCCGCGAAGCCGCCGAGGCCGCCGAGGCCATCGTCGACCTGCAGGTCGCGCGCTACGCGGAAGCGCAGGTCGCGGCGACGCGCGCCACGCCGCTCAAGCGCCTGCGCGCGCATGGGGAAGGCGCGCGCGACGAGGTGCTGGCGAAGGCGCGGCAGCAACTGCGCGCGGGCCACGACCCGGGCGAGGTGCTCGACTTCCTCGCCAACACACTGACCAACCGCCTGCTGCACGCACCGACGGTCGCCTTGCGACAGGCCGCGCTGGAAGGCGATACGGCGCTTGCGCGCGCCACGGAGAAACTGTTCCCCGATGGCGATGCGTCCTGATGCTGCCTAGCCTGCGTCGCAAGCTCGAAGCCCTCGCCGAACGCCGTGACGAGCTCGAACGGCTGCTGGCCGACCCCGGCGTGATCGGCGACAACGACCGCTTCCGCGCGCTGTCGCGCGAGTTCTCGCAGCTCGAGCCGGTCGCCGTCGCGCTCGGTGCCGAAGCGCAGGCGCGCCGCGACCTGGAATCCGCGCAGGCGATGCGCGGCGACGCCGAATTCGCCGCGCTCGCCGAGGAAGAAATCGACGCGGCCAACGCGCGCCTGGCCGAACTCGAATCCGAGCTGATGGCGCAGCTGGTGCCGAAGGATCCGCGCGACGAAGGCAACCTCTACCTCGAAGTGCGCGCCGGCACCGGAGGCGACGAAGCCGCGATCTTCGCGGGCGACCTGTTCCGCATGTACGCGCGCTACGCCGAGCGCCAGGGCTGGCGCGTCGAAGTGGAATCGGCAAATGCCGGCGAGCACGGCGGGTATCGCGAGATCGTCGCCCGCGTCGAGGGCCGTGGCGCGTATTCGAAGCTGAAATTCGAATCCGGCACGCACCGCGTGCAGCGCGTGCCCGAGACCGAAGCGCAGGGTCGCATCCACACGTCCGCGGCGACGGTGGCGATCATCGCCGAGGATGCGAGCGACGTCGCGATCGAGATCAATCCCGCCGACCTCAAGGTCGACACCTTCCGCTCCTCGGGCGCGGGCGGCCAGCACGTCAACAAGACCGAATCGGCGATCCGGATCACGCACGTGCCGAGCGGCGTGGTGGTCGAGTCGCAGACCGAGCGCAGCCAGCACGCCAACCGCGACAAGGCCATGAAGCGGCTCAAGGCGATGCTGGTCGAGGCCGAGGTCGAGAAGCGCGCGGCCGCGCAGGCCGCCGACCGCAAGCTCCAGGTCGGCAGCGGCGACCGCAGCCAGCGCATCCGCACCTACAACTATCCGCAGGGCCGGATCACCGACCACCGGGTCGACGGGCTGACCTTGTACGACCTGCCGAACGTGCTGGACGGCAACCTCGACGCGCTGGTCGAGCGCCTGTCGCGCGAACAGCAGGCCGACGAGCTGGCGCGGCTGGGTCGCGAATGAAGTCGCGGACGGCATAGACTGCGCGCATGGACACGACCATCCGCCGCGCCTCCGCCGCCGACCTCGACGCCCTCGTCCCGCTGTTCGACGCCTATCGCGTGTTCTACGCGCAGCCTTCGGATCCGGTGCGCGCTCGCGATTTCCTCGCCGACAGGCTCGCGAACGGGGAATCGGTGGTGCTGGTCGCCGAACGCGGGCCGTCGGCGATCGGCTTCACCCAGCTTTATCCGATCTTCTCGTCGGTGCGCACGGCGCGCACCTGGCTGCTCAACGACCTGTTCGTCGCCGAGGGCGCGCGCCGCGGCGGCGTGGCGCGCGCGCTGCTGGATGCGGCCGCCGCATTCGCGCGCGAACAGGGCGCCGCCGGCGTGATGCTGGAGGCCACCCGCGACAACGGCCCGGCGCGCGCGCTGTACCGCGCCGCCGGATGGAACGAGGACGAGAGCCAGTGGTACTCGCTGATGACGCCATGAGCGCCTCGAACGACTTCGTCGGGCTGTCGCTGTGCGTGCTGACCGTCTCCGATACGCGCGGCCCCGGCGACGACACCTCGGGCGATTACCTGGTCGAAGCGTTGCGCGAAGCCGGCCATGCGCTGCATGCGCGCGCCCTGCTGCCCGACGATCGCTACCGGCTGCGCGCGCAGGTCTCGCAATGGATCGCGGACGATGCGGTCGACGGGATCCTGGTCACCGGCGGCACCGGCTTCACCGGCCGCGATTCCACGCCCGAAGCGCTGCTGCCGCTGCTGGACAAGGAGATGCCCGGTTTCGGCGAACTGTTCCGCGCGCTGAGCTTCGAGGAGATCGGCACGTCGACGCTGCAGTCGCGCGCCTTCGCCGGGCTGGCGAACGGGACGTTCCTGTTCGCCCTGCCTGGCTCGACGTCCGCCTGCCGCACCGCGTGGGAGAAGATCGTGCGCGCGCAACTCGACGCGCGCACGAAGCCGTGCAACCTCGCTACTCTCCGTCCCCGCCTGCGGGAGCGCTGAGCGGCGACGCGCGCTTCGCGACACCCGCGAACTCCGGCCCGGCGAGCCGCAGGTTCGTGCGCAGGTATGCGCGCAATCCGGCGCCCGGCGCATCGGGTGCGCTGCCGCCCAGGTGCGCGTGCAGCATCTGCACCATCAGGTACGCGTAGGCCTCGCGCGGCACCGGCGCCACCGGCGAGTGGCCGCCGCCCGGCTCGACATACAGGCTCACCGGCTTCCGCAGCTGCTGCAGACGCGCCACATAATCGATGACGCCGCGCGCGGCGACCGTGCGATCGGCGCCGCCCGCCATGACCAGCAGCGGCCGCGCCATCCGCGCAACGTTCGCCAGCGGCGACTGCGCGTGCAGGCGCGCATAGGTCGCGGGGTCCGACGGGTCCATGCCGAGCGTGCGCAATATCACCGCCAGCGATCGGTCCGGCAAGTCGCCCTGGTCGCCGGATGCCACCAGCCAGCGCATGCCCCACCCCAGGTCCGGCGGCGGCGAACCGGCGACGCCGACCTTGAACAGCTCCGGCTGGAACGTGAGGCCCTGCAGCGTCGAGTAGCCGCCGAAGGAGTGCCCGACGATCCCGACGCGGGCAGGATCGCCGATGCGCTGCGCCAGCAGGTAGCGCACGCCGTCCACGATGTCCTGTTGCACGCGCCCGTTGCCGAAGTCGCCGTGCGCGGAGAAGGTGTAGTCGCGTCCGTACCCGGTCGAACCGCGGAAGTTGGTCTGGAACACCGCGTAGCCGCGATTGGCGAGCAGCTGCGCGACCGCGTCGTAGCCCGGGCGGAAGTGGTTGATGGGCCCGCCGTGGACCTGCGCGACGAGCGGCACGCGCGCCGGATCGGCGCCGGGCGGGAGCAGCAGGAAGCCATGCACGCGCATCCCGTCGGACGCGGCGTAGTCGAAGGGGATCTTGCGCGCCATCGCCGCTTCCGGCAGCGGACGGCGCACCCGCGCGTCGCCGGCGAAGATCGTGCGCAGCCGGCCGGTCGCGGGGTCGTAGAGATGCCAGCGCGGATCGCGCAGCGTGCTGGCCTGCTCCGACACCAGCCAGCGCGGATGCGGGCCGCCGGAGATGTCGATGCCGAGGTCGCGGCCCGGGAAGCGCGCACGCAGTGCGGCGACGCCGGCCTGCGCGCGGCCCAGGCCATAGGTGGCCGCAACGCTGCTTCGATAGCTCGCGACCACCGGCTCCGCCCCGGAGGGATCGAGCACCACCTCGTCCAGGTCGGCCTCGCCTTCCGGATCCGCATGGAGGGTGCGGAGCGTGCCGTCCAGCCCGAGCCGCAGCACGCGGCGCAGGTTGCCCCCGGTATCGCCCGAGAGCAGCAGGCCGCCGTCGCGCATCACGCCGAGGATGGTGGCGCTCTCCGTCGGCCGCATGCGTCGCAGCTCGCGCAGCCGGCCGCCCGGCTCGACGGCATCGATGGCGTCGTGGTCCCCCAGGAACCGCGCGAGCGCGACGAGGCGGCCGCGTGCGTCGATCGCGACGTCGTGCACCCAGTGCGCATCCTCCCACAGCCGCGTGCGGTGCCCGCGCGCGTCCATGCGCACGATGCGCCAGCGCTCGGCGGTGCCGCTGCGGACGCGCTCGCGCAGGATCACTGCGGCCGGCTGCGACAGGTCGACCTGCATCACCCGGCGCTCGTCCGTGCCGAGCAGCGGCACTCGGATGCCGGCGCCGGTCGCGATCTCCAGCGTCGACAGCGATCGCGGCGCGAACACGAACAGCCAGCGCCCGTCGCGCGACCATCCGAGCTGTTGCGCCTGCGTGCGCGGCGCGAGCTGGCGCGCCGCGCCTCCGTCCGCGGGCAGCAGCCAGAGGCTGCGCGATTCGCCCTCGTCGCGCAGGTAGGCGACATGGCGCCCGTCGGGAGACAGCTGCACCGACGTGAACGACAGCGGCGTCAGGAAGGCTTCGCGCGGCTGGCGCGCCGCGGGCGCGCGGGCCTGCTCGAGCGCGACCGCCGCGCGCAGCGCCGCCGCGTCGCCGGCAACTTCGCCCGCCTGCACGGGCAAGGCCGAAGGCACGAGGAGCAGCGCCGCGACGATCGCCGCGAAACGCTTCGACAGCGGATTCATCGCGCGCTCCGTGCAGGCACCGTCGCGGCGCGGGCCGGTGCCGCGGTCGCCGCCGCGCGCTCGGCCTTCGGGTACAGCAGCCACAGGCTGGCGAGCGCCGGCAGGCCGACCACGCCGCAGGCCAGCACCCAGGTCCAGCGTGCCAGCGGCGTGAACGCACGGCGCGCCGTAAGCGCGATCGCGCCGAGCAGCGACAGCAGGCACAGCACGCCCGCCAGCAGGACGATGTGGCGCGGCGGCGACGGGACGTCGCCCGCGGCCAGCGGATTCGGCGCGGCGAACGCTTGCTGTAGCGACAGGCACAGCTCGCGCAGCACCGGCGACAACCACCAGTTGCGCATCGTGTACGCGAGCGGCAGGTCGTAGGACAGCAGGCGCTTCGACACTTCGCTCACGCGACCCCGGCCGTCGACGCGCATGACCTGCTGGTACGGCACGGCCTCGCCCGACCAGGCGCCGTTGGTGAAGGTGAAGGACACCAGGTAGCCATCGAGCAGTTCCATCAACTCGACGCTGCTCAGCTTGCCGATCGCACCCGGCATCTGCATGCGCAGCACCGGCTTCAGCACCTCCAGCGTGTTCGCTGCTTCGCGGCCCGGATAGATGTAGAGGGCACGGTCGCTGAGCACGGCGATGTTCTCGCCGGCGGCCTCGGGCGTGCCGGCAAATACTTCGCCTGCGGGGAGCACCGCGCGGGGAAAGACACGGTGCTGGTCCTCGTCGTCGTACTGGTAGGCCACCGTCGGCGCGAGCAGGTAGCTGCTGCCGACGGGCATCGTCGGACCCGGGAACGGCAGGTTGCCTTCGCCCACGCCGAGCTCGCCGCGTGGCCGGCCATCGAGCGTTCCACGCCCGACGAAGCGCATGCGATCGTGGCTGAAGGTCCAGGTGATCGCGCGCTCGGACTCGCTGAATTCCAGCGGCTGCATCGTGCCGGTCAGCTGGCCGCGGATCGGCAGGTCGCGCATCGGATACAACACGAACACGTCGGAGAGCGCGGCCTGTTCGCGCCACAAGGGTGCATCGGCGTCGTGGCTGGACGCCAGGCCGGCAAGCAGCCGTTCCTTCGGTTCCATGCGCCCGGCCTGGATATAGCCATCGGCCGCGGCCTGCCCGCCGTTGAGCGGATGCTGGCCGATCGCCGTCAGGCCGATCTCGTAACCGAAGCCGAGCATCCAGATCAGGAAGTAAGCCCCCACCTGCACGGGCAACGCCGTCGCCGCCACCGCCAGGGGATGGCGCGGCAACTCGTCGAGTTGGGGCTTGAACGCGATGCCGACGAGCACGGCGAGGATCAGCAGCACCAGCACCTGCACCGCGAGCGCGGCAACGCCCGCCGCCTGTGTGAACATGAATGCCGCCGGCAGCAATGCCGCGGCCACCGAATAACGCCGGTTGGCGAGCATCGCGTACGCGCCGCCGAGATAGCCGCAGGCGGCGATCAGCAGCGCCGCGATCGGCAGCAACCAGTGGCGCGTGTCGACCACGCGCGCGGTGAGCGCTTCCTGGTACCAGGCGATCGCGGCGATCGGCAGCGCCACCGAAATCACCAGCAGCACGAACCCTGCGCCGCACAGCGCGCCGGCGATGCGCAGCCGGTGCAGCGGGCGATGCAGCAGGTTGAGCCAGTGGTTGGCGCGGCGATAGGTGCCCATCTGGTATAGGCCCAGCAGAATGCCCGCCGCCGCGTAGATCATCGCGAACACCTGGTACACGAGCTTCGGCTGCTGCGCCAGGTCGACCAGGCGCGCCATGAAGCCCAGGCCGCCGACATGGATCACGGCGGCCGCGATCGCCCAGAGGCGGAAACGCAGCAGCTCTCCCTTGAACAGGTCCTTCATCGCACGCCCTCCTGGGCCGGTGCCGCATGGTTCTTCGCCAGGAAGCCGTTGACCGCGCGGTCCAGGCTCACCGGCATGCTCTGCATCGATCGCGCGCCGGCGGCGCGCAGGAAGTCGCCGAAGTCCTCGCCCTGGTCGAGCACGACGTAGTGCTGCAGGCCATCGAGGCGCTGCTGCTCGAGCAGGCCGGGCACGGTGCGGGGATCGGGCCCCTTGAACGGGATGTCGGCGATCCAGTGGCTGACGCGCGCGCGGAAGTCGTCGGGCGCGGACATGTTCACCAACCGCCCATGCTCCAGGATCACGAGGTTGTCGGCGACGCGCTCGACCTCCTCCATCTGGTGCGAGCAATAGATGACGGTGCATTGCTCGGCCGCGTTGCTGTACAGCAGCGATTCGAGGAAGGCGCGCTTGGCGACGACGTCGAGGCCGAGCGTCGGCTCGTCGAGCACGAGCAGCTCGGGCGACTGCGCCAGCGCGAGCGCCAGGTTGAAGCCGGCGCGCTCGCCGCGCGACAGCTGGCCGACCTTCTGGTCCAGCAGCACGTGGTAGTGGCCGATGACCTCGTCGAAGGCTTCCTGGCGCCAGCGCGCGTACTGGTGGCGCTGCATCGCGACCACCGCGCCGACCGTCATCCAGCCCGGCAGCGTGTGCTCTTCGTTGACGAAACCGATGCGGGCGCGGTCGTCCGGCCGCAGCGCGCCGCTGTCGCGGCCGAGGATGCGCGCCTCGCCGGACGTCTGCGGCATGAAGCCGAGCAGGATCCGGAACAGGGTGGACTTGCCGGCGCCGTTGGCGCCGACGACGGCGTGGATGCGGCCGCGCGGGATGCGCAGGTCGAGCGCGTCGAGCGCGAGCTTGCGACCGTAGCGCTTGGTGAGCGCGCAGGTCTCGATGACGTATTCGTCGGTCATGGGTTGTCTTCGGTCGGGTCGTGCCTGCCCGTGGCAGGCGGGAGGGCGTCAGGCGCTCTTGCGGGGCGCAAGCGCGAGGAATTCGTGGTGTAGCCGCGCCTGGACTTCGTCGGGCGGGAAGTCGAGCGCGATGACGTCGTGCAGGAAGCGCTGGATGGCGTCGTCGAGCCGGCGATCGCGCTCGGCATCGCTCAGGCGCTGGCGCGGCGGCGCCACGTACAGGCCCAGGCCCGGGCGCGAATCGAGCCAGCCTTCGGCGGCGAGCTCGGCGTAGGCCTTCGCCACCGTGTTCGGGTTGATCGTGAGCTGCTGGGCCAGGCCGCGGACGCTCGGCAGCTGGTCACCGGGCTCGAGTTCGCCCATGGCGATCTTCATGCGCACGGCATCCACGATCTGCCTGCCGATCGGGCGCTGGTCGCCGGTGGCGATCTGGATCATCAAGGGGCGGGTACGGGCCATGCGCTGTCCTATCTGTACTATGTGAACTAGTACAGCAGAACCGGCGCGGGGCCTCAAGGCATTTCAGCCCCCGGAATCCCGGTTTCGTCGCAGGGCCTGCCCCCGTATCGGCCCGGAGACTGGCCTGTTACCCGGCCGGCGGGCCGGCGGCGATGGCGGCCTGGAGATCCGCCGCGGTCACCGGCCCGAGGAAATGGCGGGCCACCCGCCCGTCCGGCGCGATCAGCCAGGTGGTGGGGAGGCCGCGCGGCGCGTCGAAGGCGGCGGGCGGCGCGTACACGTCGGCGATCGCGACGGGATAGACCACCGGATGCTTCATCAGGAAGGCGCGCAGGTCGGCCGGCGTGGTGTCCTCGTAGGCGAGGCCGATCACGTCGACGTCCTCGCGCATCGCGTCGAGCGCCGAGAGGTCCGGCATTTCCTTCAGGCAGGGGCCGCACCACGTCGCCCAGTAGTTGACGACCACCCAGCGGCCGCGATGGTCGGCGAGGCGCCAGGGCTTGGCGTCGATCGTCTTCACTTCGAGCACGGGTATCGCGTCGGCGCCATTCTTGCGCGCCTGCGCCTGCGCCGCCGACGGCGCGGATACAGCGGCTGGTTGCGCGGCGGCCGGCGCGGGTTGCGAGGCGGGCGAGGCGGCGGGCGCCGCCGCGTCGCGCTTGCAGCCGGCCAGCGCCAGCGCGGCGACGGCAAGGCATGCGAACCAGCGACGTGCGTTCATGGGGTTCCTTTCGTGTCTTCGTAGATGTTGGAAACGCGGCGCCTGAGCAGGTCGCGCAGCGGCAGCCGCAACTCGTCGAGTTCGGCCACGGCAGCGCCACCGAGCGCATCCTCGCGGCACGGCAGGTGCGCTTCGGCGATCGGGATGCGCAGCTGGCAGGCTTCGTACAGCTCGGCCATCGTCAGCTCGTCGAGGTCGCGCGCGAGCAGCCAGGCGCCCGACTCGGCGCGGGCGACCACGCCGACCGCGCACAGTTCGCCCAGCAGTTCCTGCACCAGCGCGTCGGTCAGCAGCGGCTCCAGCAGCAGGATCTCGTCGGTATGCAGGCCCCGGCCGGACTTGCGCTGCTCGGCGAAGCGCCCGAGCAGGCGCAGCAATCCGTAGATCTCGAAGCCTTCCGGCAGGCGCATCGCGGCCGGCTGGTAGCGGAAGGCCGACATGGACGACGCGAACGACGCACCGAGCAGGATCGACACCCATCCCAGGTAGATCCACAGCAGGAAGATCGGCGCGAAGGCGAGTGGCCCGTAGATCTTCTGGTACGAACCGAAGCTGCCGATGTAGAGGCTGATGCCCCACTTCACCAGTTCGAACAGCAGCACCGACAGCAGCGCGCCGGCGGCGGCGTGGCGCCATTTGATGGTCCGGTGCGGCACGACGCGGAAGATCGTGGTGAAGGCCAGCAGCTCGATCACCATCGGCGCCAGCTTGAGCATCGCCGCCTCCAGCAGGCGGCCCGGCCCCGTGCTGAACAGCGCCAGCGAGAAGAACTGCCAGGACAGGGCCAGGCTCGTCGCCGCGACCAGCGCGCCGAGGGTCAGCACGGTCCAGTACACGAGGAAGCGGCTGAACTTCGGCCGCGCGGTCTTCACCCGCCAGATCCGGTTGAACGTGCCTTCGACGCTGAAGAGGGTGATCAGCAGCGACGTCACCAGCGCGATCACGCCCGCCGTCGTGAGTTGCCCGGTGTTGGCGGTGAAGCCCTTGAGGTAGTCCTCGACCTTGCGCGCGGCGCTCGGCACGAAGTTGGTGAAAATGTAGTTGGTAAGGCGGACGCTCCACTCATCGAACACCGGGAACGCCGACAGCACGCCGAACACCACCATCGACAGCGGCACCAGCGCGAACACCGTGGTGAAGGACAGCGCGCCCGCCGATTCGAACAGGCGGTCGTCGAGGAAGCGGCGGAACAGGAACGAGAAGAACGTGCGCGCCCGCGCCCGGTCGCGCAGGCGGTCGCTCCAGCGGTTGATCGAGTCGAGCGGCTCCATGGGCCGGAGGGTAGCAGGAGCCGGGGCGAAGCCGGCGCGACACCTTCGCACGAGCCGGTCGCGCGGCGCGGCGCGGGCGGTTACGCTGCGCGCATGCCCGAAATCCTCGTCCTCTATTACAGCCGCGGCGGATCCGTCGCCCGCCTCGCGCACCACGTCGCCCGCGGCATCGGCGAAGTCGACGGCATGGCCGCGCGGCTGCGCACGGTGCCGCCGGTCGCCGCCGTGACCCAGGCGGCGAGCCCGCCGGTGCCCGAGGACGGCGCCCCCTACGTCGAGCGCACCGACCTGGTCGAATGCGCCGGATTGCTGATCGGCAGCCCGACGCGCTTCGGCAACATGGCCGCGCCGCTCAAGCATTTCATCGATGGCCTCGGCGCCGAGTGGGCGAGCGGCACGCTCGTCGGCAAGCCCGCCGGCGCCTTCACTTCGACCGCGACCATGCACGGCGGCCAGGAATCGACGCTGCTGTCGATGCTGATCCCGCTGCTGCACCACGGCTGCGTGGTCGCCGGCATCCCGTTTACCGAACCCGCGCTCAACACCACGCGCGGCGGCGGCACGCCTTACGGCGCCAGCCACGTCGCCGGCATGCAGGACGACCCGCAACCCACGGACGACGAAGCGCTGCTCGCGCGCGCGCTCGGCCGGCGCATCGCAGGACTGGCCGCGAGGCTGGGGGCATGACGCCCGCACGACGCCTGCTGCGCGTGGCGTTGCTGGGCCTGGTGCTGCTGTACGGCGCGTGGTTCGGCGGTGCTTCGCAGTGGGCGGCGCTCGCGGTGTTCGCGCTGCCGCCGCTGCTGCTCGCGCTGATGCTGCCGCGGCATGGGGCGCGCGCCGGCTTCAGTGCGGGCGTGCTCGCGCTGCTGTGGTTTTCCCACGGCGTGATGGTCGCCTGGACCCGCCCGCCGGATCGCTGGCCGGCGCTGGCGGAAGTCGCGCTCGCGCTCGTGGTGGTGTTCGCCGCGAGCATTCCCGGCCTGCGCGCTCGCTTCGCGAAAAAACGCTGACGACGCGCCGCCGATGACCGCTGCCGATCCAAGGATGGATGGCCTCGACGCGGAACAGGCTGCGCGGCTGCATGCGGCCGCGCGCGCGATCCGCGACGGTGCGCACGCGCAGGCGGAATCGCTGCTGCAGGGCGTGATCGCGGCGACGGACGGGCATCCGGAAGCGCTGCGCCTGCTCGGCCTCCTGCGCAACCGGGCACGACGCCCGCTCGAAGCGCGCGACCTGTTCCTGCGCGCGATCGCGATGCGCCCCGACGATGCCGTGCTGCTCAGCGACCTGGGCAGCGCGCAGATGGGCGCCGGCGACGGCGATGCCGCGTTCGCGAGCTGGCGTCGCGCCTGCGCGCTGGCGCCCGGTGAGCCGGCGCCCTGGTACAACCTCGGCCGCAACCTGCAGTTGCAGGGGCGCGGCGAGGAGGCAGTCCCCGCGCTGCGGCAGGCACTCGCGCTGGCGCCCGGCATCGTGCCGGCGGCCGTGCTGCTCGGCGATGCGCTGGCGCATCTGGGCGAATTCGGGGACGCGGCGGGCGCTTACCGGCAGGCGCTGGCCACGGAACCGACCTCCGGCGACGCCTGGCGCGGGCTGTGCGCGCTCCGCGATCCGGCACCGGGTGAAGCCGATGCGCGCGCGCTCGAAGCGCAACTCGCGCGCGACGACCTGCGCGAAGCCGACCGCATCGGCATGGAGTACGCACTCGGCCGCCTCCACGAGCGCGCCGGCGACTATCCGCGCGCCTTCGCGCGCATCGCCGCGGCCAATGCGCGGCAGCGGCGCCGGGCGCCGTGGAGCGCGACGGCGCTCGCGAACTTCATCGACGCCGCGCTCGCCGCGACAGCCACCCTGCCGCCGCCGCTGGATCCGTCGCTCGGCCGCGAAGCCATCTTCATCGTCGGCCTTCCGCGTTCGGGTTCGACCTTGTTCGAACAGGTGCTGGCCGCGCACCAGCAGGTGGAAGGCGCCAGCGAGCTGCCGGACCTCGGCGAAGTCGTGCAGCAGGAAAGCCTGCGCCGACGCCGGCCCTACCCGCAGTGGGTGGCGGAAGCGACGCCGCAGGACTGGCAGCGCCTCGGCCGCGAGTACCTGCGACGCACCGCGCGCTGGCGCGAACGGCGCCCGCGCTTCACCGACAAGCTGCCGGAGAACTGGAAGCACGCCGGGATCCTGCGCGCCATGCTGCCCGGCGCCACCGTGTTCGAAACCCGGCGCGATCCGCTGGAGACGGCGTGGTCGTGCTACCGCCAGCAATTCCTCGCCCTGCCCCACTTCGGCTGCGACTTCGCCGACATCGCCGCGCAGATGCGCGGCTGCGCGCGAGCCATGGACGCCTGGCGTGCGCGCGATCCGGCGCGCATCCGGCTGTTCCGCCACGAAGCCCTGGTGTCGGCGCCGGACGCCACGATCCACGCGCTGCTGGACGCCTGCGGGCTCGATTTCGACCCGGCCTGCCTGGCGCCGCACGCGGTGCGACGCGGCGTCCGCACCGCGAGCGCCGCCCAGGTTCGCGAGCCGCTGCGCGCCCCGGCGCCGGTCGCGCCCCGCTACGGCGCCCTGCTCGATCCGCTGCGCGAGGCCCTGGCCGGCCGCTGACGCCGGCCAGGGCTTAAACTGCGCGCATGGACCACCTGCTCATCGTCACCACCGGCGGCACCATCGACAAGGTCTACTTCGACGACAAGTCGGATTACCAGGTCGGCGAGCCGCAGATCGGCCGCATCCTCGAGGAACTCGGGGTCGCGTTCCGCTTCCACGTGATCCCGATCCTGCGCAAGGATTCGCTGCACATCGACGACGCCGACCGCGAGCTGCTGCGCGCGACGATCGCCGCGCAGGCCGCGCGCCACGTGCTGGTGACCCACGGCACCGATTCGATGGTGCAGACGGCGAAGGTACTGTCGAGCCTTCCCGGCAAGGTGATCGTGCTCACCGGCGCGCTGAACCCGGCGCGCTTCCGCGGTTCCGACGCCGAGTTCAACATCGGCACCGCGGTCGGCGCGGTGCAGTCGCTGCCCGACGGCGTGTACATCGCGATGAACGGCCGCGTCTGGGACCCCGCGAAGGTCCGCAAGAACGTCGACGCCAACCGCTTCGAGGCCATCGACTGAAGTGCCCGTCCCGCGGCTCAAGCGCGCCTACGATGCGCCCGCCGCGGCCGACGGGATCCGGGTGCTGGTGGACCGGCTGTGGCCGCGCGGCTTGTCGAGGGAAAAGGCCGCCGTCGACCTGTGGCTGAAGGATGTCGCACCCAGCGACGCGCTGCGCCGCGAATTCCACGCCCATCCGGAGCGATTCGACGCGTTCCGCAAGGCCTACGCGGCCGAACTGCACGACAGCCCCGCCCTCGCGGAACTGCGCGCCCTCGCGCGCGGGCGCAAGCTCACGCTGCTCTACGCCTCGAAGGACGACGCGCACAACAACGCGGTCGCGCTCATGGACCTGCTCTAGCAAAAAAAAAGACCCCGGCACGAGGCCGGGGTCCAGGTCACAACTGGTTCATCCCTGTCCCGGGCAGCATGCCCGGGCCGGCATGATCAGAACGTGACGCTCCAGGTGTTGATGTAGCCGGTGTCGCCCGAGTACATGTCCTGCACCTTCAGCTTCCAGGAGCCGTTGAGGGCTTCCGTGGACAGGTTGACGGTGTAGGTCGCGTTGACGTTGTCCGCGCTGTCGCTGCTGCTCGAGTTCTTCAGGCGATAGCTCGAGCCGTCCGGCGCCACCAGGTCGACCACGAGGTCGCCGCGATAGGTGTGGACGATGTTGACCGCGACCTGGGCGTTGCTCGGCGCGTTGCCCGTGCGGCCCGAGACGGCGATCGAACTGGTCACCGCCGAACCGTGGTCCGGGATGCTGACGTCGGTGCCGTTGGTGTACGTCTGCACGCCGCCGCCGCCACCGCCGCCGGTGGTGTAGTCGCCGACCAGGCTCACGCCCGAGAACGCCGAATACGCCTTCAGGCGCACGTAGTAGGTGCCCGCCGACGGCGTCGCGTAGGTGCAGCTCTCCGCGTTGCCGCTCTTGTACGGACGGCAGTCGTAGGAGCTGTCGGTCGGCGCGCTGCCGAACTTGACGTACATGTCGGCGTCGCCCGTGCCGCCCGACGCGGAGAACGTCAGGTTGGACGCACCGCTCGGCACGCTCATCGTGTAGACGACGTCCGAACCCGTGGCCGCGGACAGGCCGGTCGCCGGCACGCCCTTGGAGAGCACCCCGCCACCGCCGCCGCCACCGCCACCGCCCGTCGTGTAGTCGGCGAGGACCGACATGCCCGAGAACGCCGAGTAGGCCTTCGCGCGGACGTAGTAGGTGCCGGCCGACGGCGAAGCGAACGTGCAGCTCTCGGCGTTGCCGCTCTTGTACGGGCGGCAATCGTAGGAGCTGTCGGTCGGCGCGCTGCCGAACTTCACGTACAGGTCGGAATCGC
>CAMLSB010000019.1 GCA_946482565.1 uncultured Lysobacteraceae bacterium
CGCCGGCATCGGCGCCGGCGGGCTTGCGGGGGTCGCTCATGGGGGCGGCGGATCCGGTGCGGGTGCAGGGCGCATCGTACCGGACGCCCGCCGGGGGCGCGCCGGAGTGCATGTGCAAAGGCGGGCTCGCCGATGTCGGCGCGACACCGTGGTTCCGTGGCGGGGCCTTACGCGTTCTCGGTCAGCGACTGCCAGGCATGCGCGATCGCGGGCCGCGCTTCGCGCCACTCGAGCCGCGAACCGAACCGCGCCGCCTGCTCCCAGCCGCCGTGCAGCTGCGACTCCATCGCCTCGATGCCCTGGCCGCGGTTCGCATGCCAGGTCTGGATGCCGTAGCGATAGGCCGGTGCGTAGTCGTGCCAGTCCATGCCGTCGACGTAGTACGGCATCGTCTTGAAGATCTGCTGGAAGTGGCCCAGGTCCTCGCGCGGGTCCGCCTTCTCGGACACGCGCTGCCCGGCGACCGCACCAAGCGCCCCACCCGCGGCAGCACCGACCGCGACACCGGCCGGCCCCGCGACCAGCCCGCCGATCGCCGCACCCGCGGCGCCTGCCGCCAGCGCGGCACTGCCGGCGCCCAGCACGTGGTCCTTCTTCAGGTTGCCCATGGTCTCCCCTCTCGCGGATTCGCGTCTTCGGAAAAGAACACGGCCGACGCTAAGGCCGGCCGTGTTCATGCGCTGTGTAGGAGCAAGCGGGCCGGAAACCCGGCGCGCCTGCGCTCCCGACGAGGTGCGGGCCTCAGCGGCCGTCGCGGTCCGCGTCGCCCGGCATCGCGCGCTCGATGTGATGCCAGCCATCACGCACGGCATCGCGGGCCTCGTTCCAGGCCAGGCGCGAACGCGCGCGGCTGCTGTCCCAATCGCGTTCCAGCGACGACTCCACGTCCTCGAACTTCTGGCCGCGGTACTGGCCATAGGTGTCGTAGCCGTACTGGTAGGCCGGCTGGTAGTCGCTCCAGTCGCGGCCGCTCTGGTAGTACGGCACGCT
This sequence comes from uncultured Lysobacteraceae bacterium, assembly GCA_946482565.1. Next base: position 991 of record CAMLSB010000019.1, read on the forward strand.
CTTGTAGTTGGTCTCGAAGTAGTTGGTGTATTCGGTCGGGTTGACGGCTTCGGCGATCGAGTCGCCCGCCTTCGCGCCGATCGCGCCGCCGGCAACCGCGCCGACCACCGTGCCGATCGGACCGGCCACGGAACCGACCGCCGCGCCAGTGACCGCACCCGCGATCGCGCCGGTGCCCGAACCAATGCTGTGGTCTTTCTTGACGTCGCTCATCTTGCTCTCTCCTGGTGTGGGGTGCCGGACGCACGCGCATTCACTTTGCGCGTTGCCATCGCTGCGCGTGCGCCGGTCCAGACATACTCGCGATGCGGCAGTGTTGGCTTGGTGAAGCACGCGCGTGTTCATCTCTCACGCACTGCGAATGTTCAGGCTGGGAGCATGTGCGCTACCGCACAAAGAAGGAGATCCCGCATGACGACGGCAACGCGCAACACGGAAATCGAAGACCTCGAGCGCGCCTTCTGGCAATCCCTCGTCGACCGCGACGTCGACGCCGCCACCCGCCTGCTCGCGCCGCGCGCGCTGATGGTCAGCAGCCACGGCGCGATGCGGTTCGACCGGGCGCAGTACGGCAGGATGCTCACCGATCCGAAGCACGGCCTGCTCGAATACGCGCTGTCCGACATGGACGTCCTGTTCCCGGCGGACGACATCGCCATCGCCACCTATCGCGCGCACCAGAAGATGCGGATGGACGGGCAGGAGATGGAGCAGGACGTCTGCGACTCGTCGACGTGGGTGCGGATGGACGGTGCGTGGAAATGCGTCGCGCACACCGAAAGCCAGGCGACCGCGATGAAGCAATAGGGAGTGCCGCGCCGCAACGACTGCGCCATCGATGCGCTGCCGCATCGGGCCGGCCGGGCTGCACGAACGCCTGGAGCGGGTGCATGCGACCCCGCAGGTCGAACCGGGCGGCGCGGTTGCCGGGCCGATTCGCTTGCGACCCCGACGTGGTCCACACTGTCTGCCTGTTCCGGAGCGCCACCTCGCATGAGAAGCCCGCTTGTCCTGTTCGATCGTGCGCTCGACGGGATGGAGCGCATGGCGGTCACCAGGGCCAACCAGACCGCCGCGCTGGTCGTCGACCTCGGCATGTGCGTGGTGCTCGCCGGGTTGGGCGCGACGTCGGGCGATGCGCATCCCCTGGCCTCGCTGTCGGTGTTCCTTTCCGGCCTGCTGCTGTTCAGCCCGATCGAATACGCTTTCCACCGCTGGCTGTTCCATGGTGCGGGGCACGCGATGCAGCGCGGCCACCTGCGGCACCACCAGGATCCCGACGGGATCGGAACGCTGCCGTTCTTCGTGCCGCCGCTGTTCCTGCTTGCGCTGGTGGCCCTGCTGTCCATGATGCTTGCGCTCGACCACGCACTGCTCGTGAGCGGCGGAATCGCAAGCGGCTACTTCGTCTACGGCCAATGCCATGCCTGGATCCACCGGAGCCGGTTCAGGCATCCGTGGATGCGTCGCTGGGCGGCGAGCCACCATGTGCACCACCACCATCCCGACCGCAACTTCGGCGTGACCTCGCCGTTGTGGGACCTGGTGCTGGGGACGCGCTACAAGTAGACGGCATCGGCACGCTCGCCCGGCGGTTACTCCGCCGCTTCGGGCGCGCTGAAGTTGTTGCCGGCCATGCCGGAACGGTCGAAGCAGCACACGCGCTTCTTGCCGTGCTCGAGCATGTCCAGCATCGCCTTGAGGCGCTTGTCGCGCGTCGCCGCCTGCTTGCCGGAGGTCATCCACGCGATCCAGTCGCGGCGCGCGACCGTCGTGGTGGCGTCCCACGTCGCCTTCGCCGCCGGGTGCGCCTTGAGCGCATCGCGCAGGTCCGCGGGCACGGGCGATTCGAGCTGCTTTTCCATCGGCGTCATCGCCACCGCGACGGTGTCGCCGGCCGCGGCGCCGGCGGCTTCGCGCAGCGCCTTCGGCACCTTGAGCCAGTGGCAGCCCTGGCCATCGGGTTCGAGCGTCGCCTCGAACGGCGCGCCGCCGAGCGTGCCTTCGACGCTCGTCATCGCGCGCGTCGGCAGCTTCGCGCTCGCATCCTTCGGCAGGACCAGGAACGTCCAGGCCGCGCCCTTCGGACTGGCCGGGCGCATCAGCTTCGCCTTGAACTGCACGATGTGCGCTCGCTTCGCCATGCGCGGAAGCATCGCCGATCCGTCTTGCCCGATCAATGCGCGCCGCACCGAGTCGCGACAGGGACTTGACGCCTTCGGTATCGTGGTTGCGTCGCCGCGCGGGAACCCCTCATGCAACAACACGATCTCGACACCCTCTTCGATCAGCAGGCCGCCGGCTACGACGCGCAGTGGGCACGGATGGCCCCGATCCGCGAGAGCCTGTACTTCCTGCTGGAGACCGTGTTCGCCGAGCTGCCCGGCGACGCCCGGTTGCTCTGCGTCGGTGCAGGCACCGGTGCGGAGATCGCGTACCTGGCGAAGCGGTTCCCGCGCTGGCGATTCCTGGCGCTGGATCCCGCGCCGGGGATGATCACCAGGTGCCGCGAGCGCGCCGAACGGGACGGGTTCGCGGACCGTTGCGAGTTCCACGACGGACTGGTCGGGACGCTGCCCGATGCGCCTGCCTTCGACGGCGCCACCTGTTTCCTGGTGTCGCAGTTCATCCTGGATGCGGAGGCACGCACCCGCTTCTTCGGCGAGATCGCCGAGCGCCTGCGGCCCGGCGGCATGCTCGCGTGGGCGGACCTGGCGTGGGATACCGAAGCGCCCGACTATCCCGCGATGCTGCGCCTGTGGATGCGGGCGATGTCGGGCGCGGGCCTCGACGACGCGGCGCTGGAACGCATACGCGCGGGGTACGCGCGGGACGTCGCCATCCTGCCGCCCGGCAGGGTTGCCGCGCTGGTGGCCGATGCCGGCTTCCTCGCGCCGCTGCGGTTCCACCAGGCGGGAATGATCCACGGGTGGTGCGCGCGGCGGCGTTGACGGCGCGCAGCTCGCCGCCGCCGCTGGTGTCCGCCGGCACGGGGACTTCCGGCACGTCCAATGCCGGCAGTCGGGGTCTAGCGTTCATCGCATCGACGCTGCGGCGGGGGAGCCGACATGCCGACACTGGACCGTCGCCAGTTCCTGAAGCTGGCCGCCGCGATGGGCGCGACCCTCGCGTGGAGCTGCTCGACGCTGCGGCCCTCGTCGAGCGGCTGGCGCGAGCGGCGCGCGCTGTTCCCGCATGGCGTGGCTTCCGGCGATCCGGATGCGAACAGCGTGCTGCTGTGGACGCGGCGGCCCTACGACGACGGCCGCAAGGACGCGAAGCTGCTGGTCGAAGTCGCCGAGGACGCCGACTTCCTGCGCGTCATCGCGACGACCGCAGCGCCGGTGGCGGCCGCGTCCGACTGGACCTGCCGCGTGCTCGTCGGCGACCTGCCGGCCGGTGGCGAGTTCTTCTACCGCTTCGTCGACGAGGAAGGCAACGGGAGCCGCATCGGCCGCACGTTGACCGCGCCCGCGGCGGACGATCCGCGCCCGGCGCGCTTCGCCTTCGTCAGCTGCCAGAGCGCGCCCGAAGGCGCGATGAACGCGTACCGCCGCATGATCTACGAAGACGAGCGCGCCGCGCCGGACGAGCGCCTCGGCTTCGTGCTGCACCTCGGCGACTTCGTGTACGAAGTGATCCAGACGCCGGACCAGGTCAAGGACGGGCACCGCTACGACCGTCGCATCACCTTCCCGGTGTCGTACCGGCACGGCCGCAAGGTCGCGAACAACCGCTTCACCGTGCCCGGCTCGCTCGACGACTACCGCGCGCTGTACAAGGGCTACCTCGTCGACCCCGACCTGCAGGACGCACGCGCGCGCTGGCCGTTCGTCTGCATCTGGGACAACCACGAGTTCTCGTGGCTGGCGTGGCAGTCGATCATGTCGTTCCCGGGCGAAGGCGACCTGCCGGGCCAGAAACTCAAGGTCGCGGCGAACCAGGCCTGGTTCGAATACCAGCCGATGCGCGTCGCCGCGCCCGGCCGGCGACTGGATCGCTTCGACGCGCCCTTGGTTTCAGACGTCGCGGTGACCGAGTTCGACGACGACGGCCTCGGCCTCGAACCGAACAACCTCGCCGCGATCGAGAGCCTGGTCATCTACCGCGCGCTGCGCTGGGGCCGGCACATCGACCTGATCCTCACCGACCAGCGCGCCTTCCGCGGCAAGGACTATTCGAACGATCCGAAACTCGGCGCCCTGTTCGACGGCGTGCCGTATCCGTTCTTCCCCGAGGCGCTGTCGATGCAGGTGGACAGCGGCCGCGAATACGCCGGCGGCCATCCGCCGGCCGAGATCGTGTTCGGCGCGAAGTCGATCCCCAACTACCGCGTCGACGGCCCGCCGCAGTCGATGCTCGGCGCGAAGCAGAAGGCCTGGTTCCTAGAGCTCCTGCGCAATGCCACCGCGACCTGGAAGATCTGGGGCACCTCGCTGGGCACGCACGACCAGCGCGTCGACCCGCAGAACCTGCCGGACGGCTTCGTGCCGGCCGACTGGCCGAAGTGGACCGACGGCTACGCCGTGCAGAGCAACGGCGACTGGGGCGGCTGCTACCACGAGCGCGGCGAGATCTTCGACACCGTGCGCGACAACGGCATCACCGGCTTCGCCATCCTCGCCGGCGACCTCCACAGCTTCTGGGCCGGCTACGCCGCGAAATCACTGCCGCCACACGGCAAGTTCGAGCCCGTCGGCGTCTCGTTCGTCGGCGGCTCGATCACCTCCCCCGGCGGCCAGGAAGCGCAGGAGCACGGCAACAAGAAGAACCCGCTGCGCAAGCTGTTCATCGCAGATCGTGAGGACGGCTCGATGGAGCCCACGATGAACCTGCTGCTCAACCACGGCGTGCGCTCCGCGCTGGAGTACGCCGAGAGCGGCGACCTGGCGAAGGCGCATGCCGTGAGCAACCCGGAACTCGCGCCGCATCTGGAGTTCGTGGACCTGGGCGGGCATGGATACGGGACCGTGCGCGTCGACGGCAGCGCCATGGCGACGGAATTTGTGTGCATTCCGCGGCCGATCGAACGCGCTGGGACGCCAAACGGCGGGCCGCTGCGCTACCGCGTGCGGCACGAGGTGCCGCTGTGGCGGCCAGGCAAGCGGCCCCAGATGCACCAGTCGGTCCTCGAAGGAGACTCCGGACTGGCTGTGTGACGCGGCTGATGTACGCCACGGCTCCCTTCGACAGCCCATGCTGAGCCCCCGACATGGCCCACGCCCCATGCACAGCGCAGGGCTTGGACGGGGTTGATCAAACGGGGGCGTAAAGGTCCCGTCGCAGGATTTGATATAACGACCCCGTAAGAAGATGCCCAGACCCTCTGAAGAGCTCTGGGCGTACTCATGGATGGTGGAGCGTGGCCGAGACTATCGAAGTCCAACCCGAGGTCATTCGATGGGCCATTCAACGCTCTGGCCGCACGACGGGCGGGCTTGCGCTTCGGTTTCCGCAGATTTACGCCTGGGAAAACGATCTAGCGCGACTCACCTTGCCCGAGCTGGAGAAGCTCGCAACCGCGACTCTCACACCGCTTGGCTTTTTCTTCCTGCGCAACCCGCCGGTTGAAAAGCTACCGATGCCAGATTTTCGCACGGTGAAGGACCTACCACTCGAAGGCATGAGTCCTGACCTCATCGATACCGTAAATGCGATGGTAATGCGCCAGGACTGGTATCGGGATTATTTGCGCGACGATGGCGTGCCGGAGCTTGATTTCATAGGTTCCGCCACGCTCAAGACAGACGCCAACAAGGTAGCTGGTGCTATTAGGGCTAAGCTAGGCCTCGATCAAGGTTGGGCGGCGAAGAAGCGCACGTGGGGAGACACACTGTCCCACCTCCGCGATTGCATAGAAGCCTGCGACGTCTTGATGGTCACGAACAGCGTCGTTGGCAACAACAATCGGCGGCGACTAAGTGTCGATGAGTTTCGGGGCTTCGTGCTGTGCGACAAACTCGCGCCGCTCATCTTTATAAATGGCTCCGATGCGAAGTCCGCGCAAGTCTTCACGATCTTTCACGAGCTAGCGCATCTTTGGTTGGGAAAGAGTGCGATTTTCGATGATAAGCAGGTGGAAGAACCGACTGAAGCTGTAGAGAAGTTCTGCAATGCAGTTGCCGCTGAAGCGACTGTACCGGCCGCGGAACTCGAGCGTCTGTGGCCGATCCGCCCGCACGACGACCCGTATTTCGGCCAACTCAGCCTTCACTTCAAAGTGAGCCCAATCACGATTGGTCGTCGGCTGGTTGAGCTGAACCTTTTGCCCAAGCCTGCATTCTTCGACTTTTACCAAGCTTACAAAAATCTTGATAAGGCACTACTTGCAAAGGACAGTGGCGGACACCCGAATTTTTATTACGTCCAAAACAATCGCGTTGGTAAACGATTCGCGCGCGCCGTAGCTTCTGCTGCATACGAGGGCAAGCTTTCTTATCCCGACGCATTCCGGTTGACCGGACTGACTTCTGCTACTTTTGATCAATATTTGGCCGTGGCCACGGGGAGACGCAAATGACGCCACCCCGCAATTACGTGCTGGATGCTGACTCTATGATGCGTGCTAAGAAGCAGCATTACCGCTTCTGCTTTTGTCCTGGCTTTTGGGACTTCCTGCTGGCTCAGTACGCTGCAGGGCGTTTGAAAAGCATTGACAAGGTTAAGGACCAAATCAAGCCGGGAGACGATCTACACGCTTGGGCCACGACAAAAGCGCCAAGCGGTTTCTTCGACTCCACAAGGTCCGCTGCCATCGCTAGTGAGTACGGCAAGATGATGCTTTGGGTCGACGGGCAACCTTACAAGCAAGCTGCAAAAGCCGAATTTGCAGCGGCGACAAATGCTGATGGCTGGCTGGTCGCATATGCGAAAGTCAATGGTCTCGCGGTCGTGACCCACGAAGTGCCGTCTAACGGGATCAATAAGGTCAAAATTCCCAACGTGTGCGCGCAATTTGGTGTGGTCTATTGCGACACGTATGACATGCTCGAGGACCTGAAGGGCAATTTGGTTCTCGCCTAGCTACACCTTCGGCCAGGGCTGCTTAACCAGCAATTGCAGTTCTGCATCTTGGCGGATTCTTTCGAGACCAATCTTCGCGTTTCGTCTCGTCGCTTCGTCCCAGCCTCCCCCTTCACGCCAGAATCTGCCCTTCAGTCGCAGACGATTGAATAGGCCTTCGTCGTAGCGTCGAATCTTCGTGGCGAAATTTTCCCACGAACGCGCTAGAGCAAATTCCTGGGCCCTAGACCGAGAATCGCCCGCGGCCAGTATCTCCTCATACTCCACCGTCGCTAGGTATGCCTCCCGAAGAGCCGTAATGGTCTCCTCGATGTGGGCATCTCGAGCCCTTCGGCGTTCCGCCAAGATAGGGACTAGGTCGAGAAGGCTGACCGCAAATCCGGTCCAGTCAAGCATTTCTAGCTCCTGCGTCAAGTTGTTCTGTGCCCGCCAGCCAAGCGCACCCTCAAGCGCTCTTCGAGCGAAAGATTGGCCTGTAGAGGGCGGCGGCCTCGTTTGTTCAATTGCCTACCAAACTGAGGTGTTTATGGATCCCTTCGCAGCATTTAAAAGTGAGGTCTTTCGGCCAATTGCCTGCTTGGTTCTTCCGGGTCTTCTCGCTATATGCCCCTTCGTCGTTCTCCTTTGCAGAAGCGATACGGAGGTTGCACGTTATTTTGAGCAAAAAACTCTGATTTCCTACCTCTTCCTGTTGGGAGCGGGCACGATTTTCGGGATGCTTCTGGAGAATGTGGGAGCAAGTATCGAGCGCGGTATCGATCAGTGTCTCGAAAGGGAGTATCTGACCGGGCACGACAAAGTTTGGGAGGAATATTTGTCCGCCGACGGCACAGCTACAAACGGGAGGCGATATCTTGGCACGCTGGTTACACGCCTGAAATTCATCAACTCTTTGATTCCTTCCTATGCTCTCTTTGCTGTCGGCATATTCTTCTTGATTCCTAAGAATCATGCTTTGATTCTCGGAGTTGTCGTTATGAGCGGGGTTTCTGGCCTGCTTTGGTTATTTAGGGTTTCGATTGAGCTGAGCGAAGCCGCGTCCAATACGAGGCAACGGATTTTGGCCGGCATAAACAAGGCGATTCCGAATTACGGTTCTGAAGCGACAACCGTGGGGCGTGAGCGACATGCCGCTTATGCTCTGGCCGAAGTCCTCACTTCGCGAGGAAACGAGCTCGATCTTGTAAGCAGGTCAGCATGGGCAGTTTTCCCTTGGCTGTTGCAGCGGACCTGGAAGTGGCTTGTTATTTGGGTGTCGGTGATTGCGCTATTCGGCGCCATCCTAAATTTCGGCGACTGCTGGCAGTTGATACAAGGTCACTAAGTGCATCCCGAGAAGCGCCATGGCCTCGATGTGGATTCCAAACTCCGTCGAAGTAGTGGAAGCAGGCTCTTCCCTACTGGTTCTTCAACCTCCACCCTAACCCAGACCATCGGCTCGCGTGACGCTGCAATGCCTTCCCGATCGCATCGGTGTCGGCAGCGACGTGCAGCGCGCGCCGGGCGCGGGTGATACCGGTATAGACCAACTCGCGCGACAGCACGCGGCTGTCGTGCTGCGGCAGAAGTAGCCACACCTCGTCGAACTCCGATCCCTGCGCCTTATGCACTGTCATTGCAAACGCGCTGTCGTGCTGCGGCAGGCCAGCGGGGTGGAAGACGCGCGGCTGGTCGAGCGTCTCGCCGGGGAACCAGGCCATGACCGCGCCGTCAGCGTCGCGGCAGCAGATGCCGATGTCGCCGTTGAACAGGCGGTGGCGGTAGCTGTTCTCGGTGATCAGCAGCAGGCGGCCGTGGAAGTGGCGGCCCGAAGTGCCGGACGCGCCGCCGGCGCCGGCGAGCAGGGCTTCGATGCGGGCATTGAGGGTGCGCGCGCCCTGCGGGCCGTCGCGCACGGCGGTGAGCAGGCGCAGGCGCGAGGCCAGCGCGAGCGCCTGCGCGGGGCTGTCGGCGTCGGCCAGCGCGCGCCAATGGGCGAGCAGGCGGTCGCGGTGCGGCGGCTGCAGCGGGTCGGCGAGGTCTTCGTGGAAGTGGACGCCGGACAGGGTGCCGCCGCGCAGCAGCGACAGGGCGGCGGTGCTGTCGCCTTCGCGCACGGCGGCGGCGAGCGGCGCGAGCTGCAGCGCTTCGTGCTGGCGCCAGGCGTGGGTGAGGTGGGTGCGGCGCGCCGGGAAGGCGTCGCCGCCGGCATCGGCCGCGGCGAGGATGCCGCTGAGCACGTCGCCGGCCTCGACTGACGGCAACTGGTCCGGGTCGCCGATCAGCACCAGGCGCGCGCCGTCGGGCACGGCTTCGACCAGCTTGGCCATCAGCGGCAGGTCGATCATCGAGGCTTCGTCGACGACGACCACGTCGAAGGGCAGCGGGTTGTCGGCGTCGTGGCGGAAGCGCGGGCTGTCGGGGATCGTGCCGAGCAGGCGGTGCAGGGTGGTGCCGCTGGTCGGCAGCGCGGCGATGACGCCGGCGTCGGTGCCTTCGGTGGCGAGCGCCTGCAGGGCGTTGCGCACGCTCTCGGCCATGCGCTCGGCGGCGCGGCCGGTGGGCGCGGCCAGGGCGATGCGCGGGTCCGCGCGGCCCGCGGCGCGCGCCTGCTCGACGAGCGCGACCAGCATCCGCGCGATCGTGGTGGTCTTGCCGGTGCCGGGGCCGCCGGTGACGAGGTCGACGCCGCGCGTGTCGGAGGGTCGCGCGGCGAGGCGCTGCAGGCCGGCGGCGACGCGGCGCTCGTACTCGCGGTAGCGGCGCAGATAGAGCAGACCCGGCGCGCCGGGCGCGCCTTCGAGCACGAGCGGGCGGTCGGCGTCGGAGACGTCGGCGCCGTTGGCCGGCACGGCGACCCAGCGCGACGCCGCCAGCTCGCGGCGCCACGCATCGGCGTCGGGCCAGGGGATGTCCGGCGCGTCGACCAGCGTGCGAGGCGAGGCGAGGTCGAAGCCCGCATGCCCGTGCGCGACCGCAAGCGATGCCAGTGCGGCCGCGGCGAGCACGCCATCGGGCGTGGCGGGATCGAGGCGGCGCAGGCTCTGCGCCAGCGCGTGGTCGAGCGTGCGCAGCGCGCCGCTGCGCCACAGGGCGTCGAACAGCGGCGTGGGGTTCGCGACGGCGCTCATGCCTGGCCTCCGGCGAACAGCGCGTCGAGCGCGTGGATGAGCGCGGGATCGAACTTGCGCGCGTAGATGCCGGCGGGCGCGCCGTCCGCGGTCATCGCGCCTGGCGCGGCCGCGGCCGTCGCAGGCGCGTCCAGGTCGATGCCGCGACCGAACACATATCGATGCCCGCCGAAGTCGCGCGCGTAGTCGTAGCCGCCGCCCGCCGCGGCGTCGCCGAGCCGGAAGCGCAGCCACCGGTGCAGCGCCAGCGTGTACACCAGCGCCTGCAGGTCGTACTCGCTGTGATGCATCGCCTCCTCGAGCGCGCCGGCGTCGTAGCGCGGCAGGCGGTTGGACTTGTAGTCGAGGACGTACCAGCGGCCGTCGTGCTGGTAGGTCAGGTCGACGAGGCCGGTCATCAGGCCTTCCAGGCGCTGGCGGAAGCCGAACGCGTGGCGTTCGGGCACGACGTCGTGCGCGTGCAGCAGCTGCAGCAGCGCGTCGACGCGGGTGGTCCGCAGCGGGAACTGGAACTCGAGCTCCGCGCGGCGCGATGCATCGGGCACCTGGCACAGCTGCACGCCTTCGGGCAGCACGACGCGCAGGGTGCGGCCGACGAGGCTGGTCACGAAGGCGACGCCATCATCGAGCACGTCTTCGGCGTAGCCCTGTTCGCGCAGCGCATCGGCGATGACGGCCGCTTCGTCGCCGGGCGCAGGGTCGCCGGGCAGCCACGCGCGCCACGCCGCGAAGTCCGTGCGCTCCAGCGCCGTGTGCATGGCCACGCCGAACTGCGGGCCGGCGAAGCGCGGATCATGCGCTGACGCGGGCGCGGGCGCGGGCAGCGGTTCGTCGTCGGTCGTCGCGGCGGATTCGTCGGTGCCGCCGGGCGCGGGCAGCGTGGCCGAGGTCGACGCGTCCTCCGCCGGACCGGTCTTGCGGGTCAGGCTGCTGAAGCTGTGCACCCACCAGTCGTTCGACAACGCGCGCGTGGCCACGGCGGCGGGCGGCACGTCGGCCTCGGATTCGGGCGGCAAGCGCGGCAGCACGGCGGGCGGCGCCTCCGTGTCGAAGCGGATGCCCGGCACGGCCTGCAGCGCGGCGGGGTCGGCGAGCATCGGCGCGAGCGCGGCCTTGCCGGCGTTGTAGAACAGGCCGCTGGCCAGCCACAGCGCATGCCGCGCGCGGGTCAGGCCGACGTAGAGCAGGCGCGCCTGCTCCGCGTGCTGCTCGATGCTCCAGCGCTCTTTGGCGTCGTCCCATTCCGCTTCCGGCACGTCGATCTTCCAGTGCAGGCGGCGCTCGTTGTCGTCGCCGCCCTGCGCCACGCACATGCGTCCCGGCGAAGGCGCTGGTCGGCCGATGCCGGCGAAGGGCAGGAACACCAGCGGGTATTCCAGGCCCTTGCTCTTGTGCAGGGTGACGATCTGCACGCGGCGCGCGTCCGATTCCAGCCGCAGCAGCTGCGCTTCGTCATCGGGATCCGCGTCGGCGATGCGCGTGCCCAGCCAGTCGACCAACCCGTGCAGGCCGAGCGCCTGCGCCTGCGCTTCCTGCAGGGCTTCGGCCAGCTGCAGGTAGTTGCCGACGCGGCGCTCGCCGTCGGTGAGGCCGAGCAGGCGCGGCGCGTGTTCCGCGCACAGGTCGGCGACGAGCGCGAGCGGGCCGCCGCGCAGCAGGCGTTCGCGCCAGGCCAGGGCGCGCTGCTGCCAGTCGTGCTCGCTGCCGTCGAGCGCGGCGATCGCCGCGGCGTCGACGCCGACCAGCACCGTCGCCAGCGCGGCGCGCAGGCGCCCGTCGTCGCCGCCCTGCAGCAGCGCGAGCAGCAGCGCGTGCAGTTCGCGCGCCTCCGGCGTGGCGAACAGGCTCAGCTTGCCGGCGGCGACGGCGGGAATGCCGGCCGCGGCGAGCGCCTGCTGGATGCGCATCGCCTCGCCGTGGGTGCGCACCAGCACCGCGATGTCGCCCGGCTGCACCGGCCTGCCCTCGATCGTCGCGGTGCCCGCGCGGCCTTCGGTCAGCACCGCGTGGATCGCCGCGACGCAGGCGGCGGTGCATTGCTCGCGCGAGGCTTCGGCCTTCCACGGCTTCGTTTCGCCCTTGTCGTCGGGCTTCGGGTCGGGCGCGCGCCAGAGCGTCAGCGCCGGCGCGGGTGCACCGCCGCGCTGGAAATCGCCGTCCTGGCGCGTGCCGCCCGCCTCGACCGCGCGGAAGCGGATGCGCGGGTCGACGAAGGCCTCATCGCCCGCCTGGTCGTAAAGCGCCCCGATCGCCTCGAGCACCGCCGGCCGCGAGCGGAAGTTGTGCGCGAGCGGCGGCGCTTCCTCCGCGGTGCCGCGCGCGCCCAGGTAGGTATGCACGTCGCCGCCACGGAAGCCGTAGATCGCCTGCTTGGGATCGCCGACGAGGAACAGCGCGGGCGCGCTGCCGTCGGCGGCGCTGCCGCTGCCGAACACGCGGTCGAAGATCTTCCACTGCCGCGCGTCGGTGTCCTGGAACTCGTCCACCAGCGCCACCGCGTACTGCGCGCGCAGGCTGCGGGCCAGCGCATCGCCGCGCGGTCCGTCCAGTGCGTCGGCGACGCCGTCGATCATGTCGTCGTAGGTCTGCACGCGGCGCTGACGTTTGAGCAGCGCCAGCCGCTCGCGCGCATCGCCGCGGATGCGGTGCAGCAGGGCGATGCGGCGGCGGATCCGGTACGCGTCGCAGGCGGCCACTGCCTGCAGGTAACGATCGATGCGTTCGCACAGCGGCGACTCCGGCGTCTTGCCCGCGTGCGCCTTGTTGGTCTTCTCCTGCATCGCCTGCGCGGTGAGCCGCGCCAGCCGCGCGTCGAGCGGTGCGTGGTAATCGCCGGCCTCGCACCAGCCGGTCAGTGCAATCCACAGCGACTGGATCCACGGCGCCTTGTAGCTCTGGCCGTTCAGCACCTTGCGTTCGAGCGCATCCAGCAGGGTCGCGAGGAAGTCCTCGCCGTGGGCGCGGAATCCCTCGGCCAGCGCGTGGCCGGCGGCGAGCACCGCGGGCACGGGATCGGCCGGCAGCGGCGCGTCGGGCGGCAGCAGCCGCGGTTCGCGCATCAGCACGCGCAGGTCGGCCGCGAGCGCCTCGGGTCCGCCCTTCCAGAGCGCCGCCAGGTCTTCCGCGCCCGCGTCGTCGCGGCCGTGCGTGCGCCACAGGTCGGCCGCGAGCTCCTCGCGCAGGCCGGCGTCGTTGGCGAGCAGCTCCGGCGGATCGAAGCCCTGCCCGGTTTCCAGCGCGTGCTCGCGCAGCACGCGCGCGCAGAAGCCGTGGATGGTGAAGATCGCCGCGAGGTCGATTTCCAGCGCGGCCGCGCGCAGCCGGCGGCGCAGCGCGTCGGGGCGTTCGCCGCTGCGCGCGAGGTGCGCGTGCAGGATGTCGCGGGTGAGCGCCGCTTCCGCGTCCTCGTCCCCGGCCGCCGGCGCATCGACGAGCGCCAGCGCGAGCAGCAGGCGCTCGCGGATGCGCTTGCGCAGTTCCTGCGTGGCGGCTTCGGTGAACGTCACGGCCAGGACCTGGCCGACGCGCAGCCCGCGCTCGACCACGAGGCGCGTGACCAGCGTGGCCAGGGTGAAGGTCTTGCCGGTGCCGGCGGACGCTTCGATCAGGCGCACGCCCTGCAGCGGCAGCTCGAGATAGGGATCGCGGGCGGGCACGGCGCTCATTCGTCCTCGTCCCCGGCCAGCGACGCGCGGGCGATCGCGTCCTCGTCGAGTTCCGGCGCAATCGCGATGCCGCTGCCGACGGCCGAGAACACGGTGATGGTGTTGGCGACGAAGGCGCGCAGCGCGGCGCGGTCCGCGAACGGATCGCGCGCGCGCAGCGCCAGCGCGTACGCGGCGCCGGTGCCTTCGCCCCACAGCCGGTCGCTGCCCTGCCACTGCTTGCGCGCGTCCTCGAGCCCGCGCTCGGCACTCTTCGCGCTGTAGTACTTCCAGCCGCTGCGCGGCGCGAACGCCAGCGGTTCGCGCAGGCCGGCGGCGCGCAGGCCGACCAGCTTGCGCAGCGCGTCCCTGGCCTGCGCAGGTTCGATGGGGCGACGCTCATGCGGGCCGATGTCGCCGTCTTCGTTTTGGTGGAATTCGTAAAGCGGCAGTGCGTGCCCGTCGGCGCAGGCAAGCAGCCAGTCCAGCCCGTTGCGGATCACGGAGGGGCCGTTCGGCTCGCCGAAGCGCAGGCGCGCGAGGCCGATCGGCCAGCGGTCGCCGAGCCGGCCGTGCACGCGCACGCCGTCGACGACCGGCTCGACCTGCAGCGGCGGCTCCGGCGCCGCGCTGCCGCGCCATTGCGCGAACGCGTCGGCGTACGGCGCCACTTCCTCCAGCACGTCGGACAACGCGCGCGCACCCAGCGCGCCGGACGGCAGCAGCGCCTGCGCGCGCAGGCGCTCGAGCATCGCATCGCGGCGCTCGCCGGCGAGCAGCGCTGCGAACACCGCGTGCTGCAAGCGGTGGCGTTCCAGCCCGCCGCCGGGCGCGCGCAGCGGCTCGATGTCCTCGCCAGCGGCATCCACCTCGGGCAGGCGGAGCCCGAGGCGCCGCTGCAGGAACTGCTCCGCCGGCGCGAGCAGGAAGCGGCGCAGCTCCGCGAGCGGCAGGTCGCTTTCCGCTTCGGGCGGCGCCAGCGGCGCGCCGGGACTCACCCAGGGCGCGAGCGTCGTGCGCGCGCCCGACAGCCGCCCGGCCGCCGGATGCCAGCGCGCGTCGTAGCTGAAATGGCGCGGGTCGGCGCTGCCGAACGCGGACGGCGAGAACGGCTGCAGCGCGTGCCGCAGCACCAGCGCATCGGCGTCCGCGGGGGCGTGGTACGCGGCCGCCGCGGCCAGCAGTTCGGACACCACCGCCGACGGCTCGCGCGCGCTGCCGTCGCGCGGATCGGCACCGATCCAGCTGACGTGGAACACGTCCTGCGCCGACGAGAACAGCTGCAGGAACAGGTAGCGGTCGTCGTCGCGCGTGGAGCGGTCGCCGTGACGGCGACGTTCGGTGCCGAGTTCCGCGGTCAGGCGGTTGAGCCCGGTGGCGGGATCGCGGCGCGGGAAGTCGCCGTCGTTCATGCCCAGCAGGCAGATCGCGCGGAACGGCAGCAGCCGCATCGGCACCATGCGCGCGAAGCTGACGCCGCCGGTGAGCAGCGGCGCGCGCGTGTCGGCTTCGCCCAGCACGGCGGCGAAGTGCGCGCGCACGACCTCGCCGGGCACCGGCGCGGTGTAGCCGGCGCGCGCGGCGTCCTCGGCGAAGGCGTCGATCAGCTTGCAGAGGCGGTCGTACGCGCGTTCGCCGCTGCCACCGATGCGCGGTCGCGGCAGCACCGACCTGAGCAGGCCCAGCAGTCGTTCGCGCCAGGCCGAGGGCGGCATCGCCTCGCCGAGCAGGCGCTGGTGGCGGGCCAGCACGCGCAGCAGCCGCAGCAGCACGTCCAGCGCGTCGAGGTTGCTGCCTTCAAGTTCCGTCCAGGGCGCGACGCGCGACGCGTCGCCTTCGACCAGTGCATCGGCATCGGTCGCATGCCCGAGCAGCAGGCGGTCGAGCGCGAACTGCCACGTGTACGCGTCGTCCTCCGGCGCGCCGAGGCGCGCGCGGTGCGCGCCGTCGATGCCCCAGCGCGCGCCCGCGTCGTGCAGCCAGCCGTGCAGGCGTTCGAAGGCCGCACCGTCGAGCCCCGCGGCTTCCGCCAGCGGCGGGCTGGCCAGCAGGTCCAGCATTTCCTCCAGCCCGAAGCGCGAGACCGGCAGCGCCAGCAGGCGCAGGAACACGGCCGCCAGCGGCTCGCCGGCCAGCGGGCTGGCATCGGCGATCGCCCACGGGATCGCCTGGCGGATGCCGGCGTCGCCACGGCCGGGCGCGCCGAACACCGCGTCGAGGTAGGGCACGTACGGATCGATGTCCGGCGCCAGCACCGCGATCTCGCGTGGCTGCAGCGGCGGATCGAAGCGCGGGTCCTCGAGCAGCGCGCGCAGGCGGTCGTGCAGCACCTCGAGTTCGCGCAGCCGGGTGTGGCAAGCGTGGAACTGCAGGCCGGGATCGCGCGCGTCGACCTCGGGGCGCAGCGCGCCGGACGGCGCGGCGCGGCGATGGAACAGGTCGCCCTGCATCCGATGCAGCAGGCTGTCGCGCAGGCCGCCCTCGGCGAGGGGCCGGCCGGGCGCGGCTTCCGGATCGGCATAGGCGGCAATCTCGCCCGACGGATGCACGACTTCGTAGCTGCCCAACAGCGCCATGAAGTCGCGGCCCGCCGCGCCCCAGTCGCGCAGCAGCGGATTCTCGGAAGATTGTTCCCCGAACGGATCGGTGCCCGCGCGCAGGTGCGCGCCGAGCGATTGCAGGTCGCCCCAGTATTCCTTCGTCGGCGTCGGGAGGTAGAAGTGCAGCGTGCCGACGCGCGCCTGCGTCGCCATCACCCGCAGCACGTCGGGCGAGACGTTGAGCGTGGCGAAGGCGAACAGCCGCGGCGGCAGCCCGGCGGGCAGCGCCGTGGCGCCGTCGCCGAACCGCGCCAGGTAATCCTGGATGCGCCGCGCGCGATGCCCGCGGCCCGCTGCGACCGCGCGCCACAGGATCGCCTGCGGATCGTCGGGGTCCGCGCCGCCCTCCCAGCGCAGCAGCCAGTCGCGGCGCCAGGCCTGGTACTTCTCGAACACGCCGGCCAGTTCGCCGGCCAGCGTCCAGGCCTTCAGGCCGGCGTCCGTCGCGCCGCCGCCCGCCGGGTCGTCGTCGTCGCCGAGATAGCCGGCCAGCTGCGCCATCGCCGGCCGCGCGCGCAGCCCGGGGTCGCGCAGCGCGGCATACAGCTGCCACTGCAGCCCCGCGGCATCGAGCACCTCGCCCGCCTCGTGCGCGCCCGGCGCCGGATTGGCGGCCAGCGCCCGCGCCACGAATTCGCCCGGCGTCAGGAATTCCAGATTGGCGGCGATGCCATGGCGCTCGGCCATCGTCGCCTGCAGCCAGCGCCGCATCGCCACCTGCGGGATCAGCACCGTGTCCGGCGCGAGCAGCGGCTGCCCGGGCGCCGGCGTGCGCAGCTCGTCGGCCAGCAGCCCGGCCAGCACTTCCAGCGCGTTCGAGTGGTACAGCCGGAAGTCGGGCGCGCTGGGCATCCCCTGAATGATGCCGTACGCCCGTCGCACGCGTTGGGACCGCGCCGGGCCGCCGCGCCGGCCCGGAATGCGACAATGCCGCCCCATGACCGACGCCTCCCCCATCGTCCGTCTCTCCGGACTGCGCCTGGACCGCGGCGGCCGCACGATCCTCGACGGCATCGACCTCGAGGTCCCGCGCGGCAGCGTGGTCGCCGTGCTCGGCCCGTCGGGCAGCGGCAAGTCCACGCTGCTCGCCGCGCTCACCGGCGAACTGCGGCCCGTCGCCGGCACCGTCGAGGTACTCGGCGCGCCGCTGCCGGAAGGCAAGCGCGCGCTGCTCCAGCGCCGCCAGTCCATCGGCGTGCTGCTGCAGGGCAACGGCCTGCTCACCGACCTCACCGCCGCCGAGAACGTCGCGCTGCCGCTGCGCGCGCACACGCAGCTGCCGGAGCCGGTGATCCGCCGCCTGGTCGACATGAAGCTGCATGCCGTCGGCCTGCGCGCCGCCGCCGACCTCTATCCGCGCGAGCTGTCGGGCGGCATGGCGCGCCGCGTCGCGCTCGCCCGCGCGCTGGCGCTCGACCCGCCGCTGATGGTCTACGACGAACCGTTGACGGGCCTCGACCCGATCGCGTCCGGCGTGATCATGCAGCTGGTCGCCGGCCTCAACCGCAGCCTCGGCCTGAGCAGCATCATCGTCACCCACCACGTCCACGAGACGCTGCCGATTTCCGACCGCGCGATCGTGATCGCCAACGGCCGCATCGTCTTCAGCGGGACGCCGGCGGAACTGCAGGCCTCGACCGATCCGCTGGTGCTGCAGTTCCTGCGCGGCGAACCCGACGGTCCGATCCCGTTCGACACCGCAGCGCGTTCGCGAGAGACCGACCCCGCAGCGCACGCCATGGAGACCGCCTGATGGCCTTCGTCGCCGCCACCCGCTCGCTCGGCCGCGCCGGGCTGTTCTCGCTGTCGGTGATCCGCGCCTCGGCGCCGACGCGCGATTTCCTCGCCGAGCTGCTGCGCGAGATCTACAAGATCGGCGCGCGCTCGCTGCCGATCATCGCCGTCGGCGGCGCCTTCGTCGGCCTGTCGGTGACGCTGCTCGGCTACCGCGCGCTGCAGACCTACGGCGCCGCCAACCAGATCAGCGCGCTCGTCGGCCTGGGCCTGTACCGCGAGCTCGCGCCGGTGCTGACCGCGCTGCTGTTCATCGGCCGCGCCGGTTCGTCGATCGCCGCCGAGCTCGGCCTGATGCGCGCCACCGACCAGATCACCGCGCTCGGCCTGATGGGCATCGACCCGGTCGCGAAGGTCGTCGCGCCGCGCTTCTGGGCCGCGGTCTTGTGCGTGCCGCTGCTCACCGCGTTCTTCTGCTCGCTGGCGATCAGCGCGAGCTGGTTCGAGGCGGTGCGCGTAATCGGCATCGACAGCGGCTCGTTCTGGCAGGTGCTGAAGGACGCGGTCGATTTCCGTGCCGATTTCTGCGTGGCCTTCATCAAGGCGGCGGTGTTCGGCGGCACCGCGGCGCTGGTCGCGTCGTACGTCGGCTTCCACGCCGAACCCACCATCGAGGGCACCTCGGTGGCCACCACCCGCGCGGTCGTGAACGCGTCGCTGCTGGTGCTGATGTTCAACTTCGTGCTGTCGGCCTTCCTGTTCCAGGGTTGATGCGAATCGCGGCTCCCGCCGCTCCCATGTCCGGTTTGAGGTAACACCATGAGCGTTCGCGGTCCCCGTCTCGAATTCGCAGTCGGTGCCTTCCTGCTGCTGGCGCTGGCGTCGCTGCTGGTGCTCGCGCTCGCGTCGAGCAACGGCAAGTTCGGCTTCGGCCAGAGCACCTACCCGCTGAAGGCGCGGTTCACCAACCTCGGCCAGCTGCGGCCGAACGCGCCGGTGAAGATCGGCGGCGTGAACATCGGCACCGTGGCGGACATTCAGCTTGACCCGGTCAAACTCGACGCCGTCGTGACCCTGGCGATCGATTCCCGCTACAAGGACCTGCCTTCCGATACGTCGGCCGGCATCCTCACCGGCGGCCTGCTCGGCGAAAGCTACGTCGGCCTGCAGCCCGGCGGCGACATGGAGCCCTTGAAACCGGGCGACGAGATCGCATTCACCACGCCGGCCGTCGACCTGATCCAGATGGTCGGCAAGTACATGTTCGGTGGCGGCGGCGGCGACAAGCCGGCCGCGGGCGGCAGCGATGCCGCAGCCACTCCCCCGTCCCCCACGGACGCCGCTCCAAAGGAATGACCCCATGAAGACCCCGATCCTCGGCCTCCTGCTCGCGTCCTCGCTGGCCCTGCCCGTGCTGGCGCTCGCGCCCGTCGGCGCCGCCTCGGCGCAGGCCGCCGCGCCCGCCGCGCAGGGTTCGCCCAGCAAGATGGTGCTCGACAACAGCCAGCGCATCCTCTCGACGCTCGAGTCGCGCCGCGCCGAATTCACCAAGAACCGCGCCGCGCTGGAGCAGTTCGTGTCCGGCGAGTTCAACGCGATGTTCGACCGCGACTACGCCGCGCGCCAGGTCCTCGGCCGGCATGCGCGCGGCGCGTCCGACGCCGACGTCAAGGTGTTCGCCGACGCGCTCGCCGACAGCCTGATGCGCCGCTACGGGTCCTCACTGCTCGACTTCAACACGCAGCTGAAGGTGCGCATCAAGTCCGAGACGGTGCTGCCGCGCGGCCTCGGCGTGAAGGTGTCCAGCGAGATGCTCCGCCAGGGCGGCGAGCCGATCCCGGTCGACTACCTGATGCGCAAGTCGGGCAGCGGCTGGAAGGTGTTCGACGTGATGGTGGAAGGCGTGTCGTTCGTGCAGACCTTCCGCCAGCAGTTCGACGGCGAACTGACGAACAAGTCGATCCGCCAGGTCGCGGCCGAGCTGGCCAGCGGCAAGGTCCAGGCGAATGCCGGCAAGTGACGCCCCCGCGAGCGTGACCCGCGATGGCGAGGCCCTGCACTTCGCCGGTGCGCTGGTGCGCGACCAGGTCCCG